>JAFGQN010000223.1 GCA_016935665.1 Deltaproteobacteria bacterium
ACCCGGAACGATGTCACTCACCATTGTCAGTAGCTCACCCGCACCCGGAACGATGTCACTCACCATTGTCAGTAGCTCACCCGCACCTGGAAGTAAATATCCGCCGCTGATCACGTCTTGCCGGCTCTATCGACCGTTCATACAGTCCTATCGACCGTTCATCATTTTTCTGGAAGAAGCCCCCTTTGGTTATGCGTCACAGTGATGTTCGACGACGTTGTAGCCAAAAAAAAACTCCCTGCCCTTCTCGCATGTACTGAAATGATTAAACAAATTAAAATCGCCTACTGTATTCAATATCTTTTTTAGCCAATTGGCGCTTTTGCATGGTGCGAAGGCACACTTTACTTAGGACACTGATCGAAATCACGCGGGCGCGTTTTTTTTTTTGGAAATTTGGCATGTTGCCAACCAGTCACAACCCCAGCAACGAACCAATTTGAAACACCAGCAACGAGAGAACATACGCAATCGCCGTCAGCCCGAAGAATTGCAGGGCTGGCCATTTCCAGCTGCCCGACTCTTTGCGGGTGATGGCGATGGTGGCCATGCAGGGGGTGGCGATGAGTAAAAAGAGCATGAGGGAAAAGCCAATGAGCGGGGAGTAGTCGCGCGCCAGGGATTCGCGCAGGGTGTCTTCGCCGGTTTCGCCGGGGTCGCCCAGTGCGTAGATGACGCCCAGCTGGGATACGAATACTTCTTTGGCGGTGAAAGCGCCAATGGTGGCGACGCCGATTTTCCAGTCGAAGCCCAACGGGGCGATGAGGGGTTCGATGGCCTTTCCGATGCGGCCGGCTACTGAGTGCTCCAGTTGCCTGAACGACTGCGCATTATCGTTACTGCCCGCAGATGCCAAATCCACCGAGGCGGCAGCGTTGGTTTCCTGTGCCGGACTGGCAGTGTATTTGGGATAGGTGGTGAGCGCCCACATGATAACGGAAATGCCCAGAATCATGGTGCCCGCTTTTTTAAGGTAAAGCCACGAACTGAGCATCATGCGGCTGACCACCGAACGCCAGGTGGGCAAACGGTACGGGGGAAGCTCCATCACAAACGGCGCTTCTTCGCCTTTGAGCACGGTGTTGCGCAGTATCAACGCCAGAATGAACGCCAGAAAAATACCGATGAAATAAATGGCAAACAGCATTGGGGCGTGCAATGGCGGCGCAAAAAAAGCAGGGATGAGGAGCATCCAGATGGGCAACCTGGCGCCGCAGCTCATGAGGGGCAACACCAGCATGGTGGCCAGGCGGTCCCGTTCGTTTTCCATGGTGCGCGTGGCCATGATGCCGGGAATGGTGCATCCGAAACCGGTGACCAGCGGGATGAAACTGCGGCCGTGCAAGCCAAAGCGATGCATGAGACGATCGGTTAAAAACGCCGCCCGCGACATGTAGCCGCTATCCTGCAAAATAGCCAGGCCTAAAAAAAGCAGGACAATGTTAGGTAAAAACACCAGCACGCCGCCCACGCCACCTATGATGCCGTCCACTAATAGCGACTGAATATCCATGGCTTTGTCGTTGGGCCAATAGGTCACTATCGCATCCGCCATCAGCCCGAAAAGCTGGTCGATCCAGTCCATGGGATAGGCGCCCACCGTAAACGTGAGCCAGAAGATGGCGTACATCACCAACAGAAATATGGGAATTCCCAGCACGCGATGCACCACGATGGCATCAATGCGATCCGACTGAATGCGCGTATCAATGTGGGAGACCTGCACCACCACTTCCCGAAGCAGCCCATCGACAAAACCGTAGTAACGCTCCGTAACGTACAGGGCCACGTCCTCACCAGTAAAGGCTTCGATGGTGGCCCGCTCTTTTTTGGCCACTTCCAAAGCGTCGCGACCGGGTTTACCACGCTCCAGCACTCGTGTGACAAACAAATGGTCGTCCTGGAGTATCTTGACGGCGTACCATTCCCTGGCGTCTTCCGGTACCGACGTTTTACTCAGGGCGTCGACAACATGTTCAATGGCGCTTTCCAGTCGTTCCCCCAGCATGAGCCGACTCTTTATGCCATCTTTTTGGGCCACTTCTGCAATTTTCTCTTTGAGCGCATCCAGCCCCTGCTGCCTGTGTCCCACGGTCTCCACCACGGGAAATCCAAGCAGTTTGGCCAGCAATTCAAGGTCAATGCGCTGCCCGGATTTTTTAGCCTCGTCCGACATGTTGAGACACAGCACTATTTTCCGGCTGTTTTGCATCACCTGCGCCAAAAGCACCAGACTGCGCTTGAGGGCTGTGGAATCCACCACCACCACCACCACATCCGGCCGCGCATCCACCAATTCCTGCTGCGCAATCATCTCTTCGGGAGAAAACGACGACAGACTGTAGGAGCCGGGCAAATCCCGCACTTCCACCCGCTCGCCGTTGTAGGTGTAATAGCCGTTTCGGCTTTCCACAGTCACGCCGGCGTAATTGCCCACATGCTGTCTGGAGCCAGTCAATCCGTTAAACAGGGAGGTTTTCCCGCAATTGGGACTACCCGCCAACGCCACTTTCAGGATGTTATTTTCCCGCGATTTGGTTGTGTTCATTTCACTTCCGGTTCCACCAGCACCATTTGGGCTTCTTTGAGTCGAAGACTCAGCTGTGAGCCCTGAAACTTTATCCACATGGGATCACCGGCCGGGGAAAGCCGCTCCACATAAATATTGATACCAGGCATGAGCCCCATATCCAGAATGCGCTGTCGAATGGCGCCAGTACCGCTGATGCGCACCACATTACAGGATTGACCGGGTTTCATCTCCCGAAGACTTTTCATCTGCTCGGCGATGACCTGCCGTTCATTCCTTTGAACCGTGCAACCACCAGTGCATTGTTTCTTGTCGCTGTTCACCAGGGCACAGGATTGCAACCTGGAAATGACATCGCCCCCTTCGGGGCAGGATTGAATAAATTCGAAGAAGCGAACAATGTAATCCATCCCCACATCGGACAGACTGTGCTCCAGGGCGCAGGCATCTTTTTGGGCAAACTCGTTTGGAATTCCCAGAATGTCCCTGAAGAATCGGGTCAAGAGACGATGTCGGGCATAGACCCGCCTTGCCACGCGCTCGCCGGCAGGGGTCAAATCAATGTATTCGCGTTTTTCGTAGGTGATGAGCCCCATCTCCGACAACCGGCGCATGGCGGGAATCACTGAAGCGCTGCGCACATCCCGCGCTTTGGCAATATCCTTGATTCGGGCCAGTTTGTTATCGCGCACCAGCTCAAAAATCGTCTCCATATAATCTTCGAGAGATTCACTGAGCTGGACCATGGGGATTTCTTCATCAGTCATGTAGGCGCATCTACCATAACTAGGCATCTTCGGCAAAAGGAAATCACCAATCTTTAAATTAATTTTTCAAAACCACGAATAGCCCCTGTCGCATCAGGACCAAATGGTGTACCAATCCATTGACATTTTTAATGTCCATACACACGCTGCCAAGCGAAACAAATGCCTGAACACCAGAGGTTGCAGGGATTCACAGATACGACGGAGACCGAAATGACAAATCAAATCAGAAAACCAGTGATGTTAATGATTCTGGATGGCTGGGGAATCGCTCCCCCCAGTGACAGCAATGCCATTAGCGTGGCCAACACCCCCGTTTTTGACAAACTGCTGGCCGAGTATCCCAATACACAGATCTCCGCCCACGGCAATTCCGTTGGACTGCCCAAAGGCCAAATGGGCAATTCAGAAGTGGGTCATCTCAATCTGGGCGCCGGCCGCGTGGTGAAACAGGATTTGATGCGCATCAACGAGACAATCGAAAACGGCACATTTAAAACCAATGAAAACCTAATCGCTGCAGCGGACGCTGTTAAAAAAGCCGGCGGAAAAATGCACCTGATTGGACTCTGCTCTCCCGGGGGCGTTCACAGCGCGCTGCCCCATCTGTATGCGGCGGTGGAAATGTTTTCTGGCGCCGGACTTGAAGTTTGCCTTCATGCACTGACTGACGGACGGGACACGCCCCCCTCTTCGGTGCGCGGATACATGAAAGACATTGAAGCCGAGATTAACGGCAAAGCCAAAGTGGCCACCATTATCGGCCGCTTCTGGGCCATGGACCGCGACAAACGCTGGGATCGCGTGGAACGGGGTTACAACGCCATGGTTCTGGGCGAAGGAACGCCCCACAACACCGCCGATGAGGCCATCGCCGCCGCCTACGACGCCGGCCAAACCGACGAATTCATCGAGCCGCGCATCATCGTGGACGAGAGTGGCGCTCCCATTGGAAAAATTGAAGATGGAGACGGCATTCTGTTTTTCAACTTCCGCGCCGACCGCGCCCGGGAAATCACCATGGCGCTGGCATTTGAGGATTTCGATGGCTTTGAGCGCAAAGCCGTGCGCAAGCTTTCTCACTATGTATGCATGACGGAATTCCAGGCGGACTTTGGATTGCCCATGGCGTTTCCGCCCCTCTCCATGGACAACATCCTTGGCAAAGTGCTCGAAGATCACAATCTGACCCAGTTCCGCTGCGCCGAAACCGAAAAGTACGCCCACGTGACGTTCTTTTTCAATGGCGGCGAGGAGGAGCCGTTTAAAAACGAGTTTAGAAAACTGGTGCCCTCTCCCAAAGAAGTGGCCACATACGATTTGAAACCGCAAATGAGCGCCGATCAGGTGGGGGACGAAGTGGTGGCGCGCATCAACAGCAACGATGACGACTTCATTCTGGTCAATTTCGCCAATCCGGACATGGTGGGTCACACCGGGTTTATGGAAGCTGCCGTCAGCGCTGCTGAAACAGTGGATACCCAGGTGGGTCGTCTGGTGGACGCCGTACTGAAAAAAGATGGTGCAGTGCTTATCACCGCCGACCACGGCAACAGTGAACAAATGAAAGACCCGGTCACTGGCGAACCGCATACGGCGCATACCAACAATCCAGTGCCGCTCCTGTATATCGACAAACAGAATGCATCTGTTAAAATGAAGTCCGGCGGCGCGCTCAAAGATGTGGCCCCCACGATCCTGAAGGTCATGGGAATTAAGCAACCTGCTGAGATGACCGGCTTCTCGCTGATTGACGAATAATTCTTTTAAAGTCGCTCTCATTTGTCACCTTCACTCTGGGAGACACCGTGGCTGATGACACTTCAAAATTTCTTGCTCGCGGCGCGACTGTTTTAGGCATTGCCGCGTTTGCCCAGTCCCGAAAAATTGACAGCTGGCAAACTCTGGCGCCGGCGTTGCGCCACCCGGTGAAAAAGCTTGCCCAGTCTGTCGCCACCAGCGACGATGTGGTGCAGATGGCAAAGGCGGTCCTTCTGGCCACAACGCAACAACAGCCGACGCATGTATCGGACTGGATCCGTCGCTGCATACAAAACCCAAAATTGCTGACGTTTGTTGGCGACAATCTGTCATTTCCCTGGCCACTTTGCGAGAAGACCCCCGCACCCGGCGGTTTTGACGGCGGACTGCTGGCCCTGGCCACAGCGCTGTGTCGCAACGAAAGTCGCGTCGCGGCAGCTTGCCGGCTATTTTTTGACGCACGTATCAGAACCCGGTTTTGCGATGCCGCAAAGGTGGCGTTCATTTTGGCGAAACCCGGTCAGCCCACGGCATTGCGCAAACAAATCAAGGTGCTGGAGAACATGTTCCAGCAACGAACAACGCAGGCGTCCAGCGCCACACAGCCGGAGACAGACAATGGGCAGACTCATCAAAAAGAGTGAATTGAAACAGGTGCCGCTATCCCTTTCCAAAGGGGACCGGGGGTTGTTCAACGCGCTGGACGCCCAGCATCGCAAAACCCGAATCGTTGATGAAACCCGCGCGGGACTCATTGAGGCAGCTATGCTTTTGGCCATGAAAATTGTGAGTCACACGATCACATTGAGCCCTTCCATTATGGAAAAAAAATACCGAGAGGCCATTTTGGAAGTGGCATCGCTGGCGCCCGGTATCATTCGCATTCATCCGCAGGGGGCAGCGCATACGAACATTGAGTCACTGGCCACAGAGGCGGGATTCCAGCTGCAGACCGATAGCCAACTCCACCCGGCGGACTGTATCATAGAGACGGCCGACGTAACGTTGACAGCCACGGTGGATTCTGCCGTGTATCATTTTAAGAAACTGCTGAGCAACCAAACTTAACCTGGATAGGCGAAACGACCTACCCGTACAGGCTCCCCCTGTGGTTGCCCCAGGTACATTTCGAGAATTCCCTTATACAGACCGTTTAATGCAATGTGTGAAACTTGCCGTCCACTTCGACTTTGGTGCGCTGTTTTTTTACCCGGTCCATTACCGGCGACATCGGCACCTTTGGCACGAGGGCGCCGGGATGCGTGACAATCAATTCATCCAGGGATGCAATGGCCTTTTCCAGGTGGGCTTCCTCTTCCTCCATCTCTTTGAGGCGCTGCTTTTTACGTCGCCGCACCAGGAAAAATCCCACGATGCAAATCAGAGCGCCCAGACCCAGCCACATGCCATCCCCGGTTACATGCATCAACCAGCCCATACCGCCAAACAACTCTTCTCGCCATTTTTTTTCGAGACGATTCACATTCTGGCCATACGACTGACGAAAGGCATCGTCAAATGAACTGCCATCCCGAATGGCAGCCAGCAGGAATCGAATGCCATTCCACCCCTCTCGTTCAATGAGAAATGTCGTAAAATCCGCCGCCTGCGCATACGCCTGCTCTGCAGATTTGGCGCCCTCGGGATACTTTTCAATTTCCTTTAGCGGTCGAATATCGTCTATCAGCGACGCCCACCAGATGCTCTGGCTGCGATGAAACGAAGACCCCTCCGACTGCAGAATCGCCACCCCTTCGGAAAACCACCGCGGTGTGACTGCGCCCCCCGAAGCCGCCCGAAACGCCACGTGGGAAATTTCGTGAACCAGCGTCACTTCCAAATCCTCTGACGGTCCGCCATCCATGCGTTGCAAGGGCAGCATCACCAGATTTTGCGTGGGAAAAGCCACCGCACCACTCCATAGCGGCAAACTGGTTCCAGGAGGCGCCAGACGGTGCATGTCACTTGGATGAGATACCACCCGGATGGTGATGGGGGCCACTTCTTTACTGCTCCAGTTCACGCCCAATTGCCGGTAAATGCGTGGCACATCATTGGTGCACACCCCGGAAAGCAACGCCAGAATGCCATCGTTTTTCTTTGGAACGGTAATGACGCAATGACCGCGCGTCCGTGTCACCAGGGTTTCGGTTTCCGGTAGTGGATCAATTCGTTTTGCCATTGCCACCGAATCAAGCAACAACAAAACCAACACCATCACTGGGAATAGAAACTTCATTGCAATTTAAAGTATACACGAAGCGGGGAAAATCAATTGGATTGTTTCCCGAATATTTTTTGCAGTGAGGCATCTGCTCATCCAGCCGCACACATGATAAACACCGGTGGAACAACTACAGATGGATTTGAGGGGGGTTGATGTGTACCATGCTATCATGGGGTCCGTGACGCAAAGCCATGCGAAAACAATTCTGATTCGCCAGAAGCATGTTGATTCATGGTTCGTTTCCCGTGCCCACCTCAATATCTATCGCGGATGCAGCCACAATTGCGCCTACTGCGATGGGCGGTACGAAGGATACCACGTTCCCGATGATTTCGGCTCAGATATAATCGCCAGGGTCAATGCGCCGGCACTGCTGGACAACGCGTTGAATCCCCTTGGAAAACGAACCTCCCTCCATTCGGGGTATATCCTGCTGGGAGGCGGTGTCTGCGACAGTTACCAACCGGTTGAGCAGACATTGGGTCTGGCCAGGGCGTGCCTCGAGGTGATTGCACAGCGACGCCAGCCCGTTCATATTCTAACCAAATCAATCCTGGTCGAACGAGACCTGCCGATTATCCAGGAAATCAACAATCAAAGTGCCGCTGTTCTTTCGGTCAGCTTTAGCGGTGTCAACGACGACATCTCACGTATCTTTGAGCCCGGATGTCCGCCCCCGTCTGCGCGGCTTAAAATGATGAAGACGTTTGTTGCCGCCGGTATACCCGTGGGCATGTTCCTGCTGCCAGTCATTCCCGGTGTCACCGATACCGCCGAACGCATTATGCAATCGGTGGCGGCAGCGCACGAAATTGGCGCATCATTTATCCTGTTCGGCGGCATGACACTCAAAGCCGGTAGGCAACAGGATCACTTCACCAGCGTGCTGCAACATTTCGCGCCGGATGTTCTGGCCCGGTATCCCCGCATATACAAAGGCGATCACTTTGGCGCTGCGGTTATTGGGTATAGTCAGAAAATTGAACAGCGCTTCATCAACGCCATCCGAAAGTACCCGTTGCCCAGACGAATGCCCCCCCGCCTGTACTGGGAGATTTGCAGTGAGCCGGACCGGCTGCAGATTATCCTGTCGCAGCTGAACTATTTGCAACAGGCGTCAAGACAGCGCCATCCATTTTCCAGACTGGCCAAACTGCTCGCAAACACCAGCGGCGCCCCCACACTGTTTGACCTCGCGCAACTGCCTCCCGCGCTTTGGCAACTGTATAAGGAACTCATTGCCCAAAAAGGCGAAGAATGGTTCAGCAGATTTCCGTGATTTTTTTTGAGTTGCTGGCAGCTGCGCTTCAGTGCCGCCGCTACTGCTGCACAGGAAGGCAAATGTCGTTGCACACCTCAGGAAAACCGTCGGCGCCTCCCCCCAGTGAAAGCGCCTGAATGGATTGGGTAAACTGTTCGCAGGTCAGCCTGGACACACCAGGGACACATTGGGCGGCGGCCTGGCTGTTATAATTTTCCGGGGGGCAGACAGAATCACTGAACAGCAATACTGATACCGTCTGGACGCATCCGCTGTCGCCGCCCACCTGCTGGTACAGCTCAGGCGCACAGGATTTGAGCTGATTGCAAAGCGCCTGCCACACCTCCGTTTTGGTCAGTTCCATCGGAAGTGTCTCCCCATTTCCGTCCTTTCCATCGTCATCATTATCAGCGCAACCCGCGGGTAGACCCCCAAACCCAACACAGCAAATCAGAACCAATTGAGCAAGAACCTGCAGCCGAATCATCGTGTTATCCTTTCGTCCAACCGGGGAAATTCGTCCCACACCATTGTAAGTTATTTCCCGTTATACGCAAAATATCCCCCTTTTCAATTATGACAAAGCGGGTTCGTGCAAACCATGCCAGTCGACATGAACGCCTCAAAAAACACATAATACTGGATATGCCATTTTTCAAACAGCGCCAAACAGGATATATTGGAACCTCGACGCCTGATTGTGGCGTCTGGAGGTATACAATGAAATTCGCTTCGGTTTATACGCTTGTTGTCATGTTAATCCTCTCCGGGTTTCTCACTGGATGTCTTTCCGGCGCGCCAGATGAAAATGCCAAAAATGAATTTGATACGGAGAACGCATTTGAGTCCTGTGATGCGTGTCATGGTGAACTGCCCCCCCCATCCGCTCCACACGATTCGGACCACGACTTTTTACCCTGCAATAACAAATCGTGTCACGGCGATCTCCTCAATGAGGACGGTTCGATGGCACTGCGGGATGACGATAGACACACCAACGGTGCCATGGATGCGTCGTGTTTCTCCTGCCACGACGAAAATGATGACCGTATTGTCACTGGCAGCGACGGCGATTCCGACTCTGACGGCGATTCTGACACTGACGGCGACTCCGACTCTGACGGCGATTCCGATGCTGACGGCGACTCCGACTCTGACGGCGATTCTGATTCCGACGGCGATTCTGATTCCGACGGCGATTCTGATTCCGACGGCGATTCCGATTCGGGTTCCCCGCAGGACTGCACCACCTGCCACGAATCGATGCCACCATCCGGGACACCCCATGACAACGCCCATCGAATGTACAGTTGTGATTCGCCGGGGTGCCACCAGGGCGTGGTCAACAGCACCGGCGACACGATACTGAACGAAACAAAGCATCTGGATGGCGTGCCAGAAGGCAGCTGCAACGATTGCCACTGACCGATTCTGGTCGAAAAAGCAAGGGAATTGGCAGGACGGAAAGCGCCTACAGGCTCATCTGATGCAGGAAAAGATTTCGACCTATTTATCCGCCCAGGCGGGCATGGCCTTCATATAGTATTTAGCGCGACTCATACAGATGTTCATATCAACGTCCGGTGAAAAACTATTGAGCCAGTACGCAATTCCCCCCTGCACTTCTTCCCTGGGTTTCAGGTTCCCCGCTTCGTCGGCGCAATTGCCGCAATAGTCCCCTTTTACCCTACCAGCTGCAGGACTTTGCAGCGGTATGCCACAAGACAGACAAAATTTCATCGTTTCCATGAATATTCTCCTTGAAGAAATATGGGACGCCATTGCGCCCCATAAACGTTTGAATATTCACGATATAGGCCAGCCCATTGACAACTGTATGTCAGGTTTCCAGAAATTTTTCTTCCGCTTTTGCCCTCGTAAGCCTCATTCGATTGAAATTAAAGTACTTTTTATCCTCTTTTAAAATGTGTGAGGTCAGCATTTCAAAATAAAAAAGCTTCAGTTTGAGGATAGTGCGCGCATCGGGTTTGAAATTGGTTGCCACAGTATCCAACTGTTCAACAAGCCTTTCATGCAGTTTGCGATGGTTCTCCAATTCCGGAAATCCGATAGCGGCCATATGTGCCTCCTCAGCGGCGCAATGCTGCACGAAATATTGATACAAATCCGATATAAACATCTTTGCCTCATCTAATTTCAATTCAGATACCACCCGAACCTTATCGAACAGGTACTTGTGTTGCCTGTCCAGAATTTCCACGCCAACGCTGTAATCGTCTTTCCACATAAAATCAGGCATCGTCTGCAACTCCCTTCCGGATTCAATTCAACATCCTGCCGACAGCTTTAATTTTACTTCGTCAACGAAACAACGCAACCCGGTCTTCAGGTGAACTGGAACCGACCAGCATAAATGTGCATGGTCCGGTTCCATGCACTTTAAAACTGATACAAATAAGCGATTGCAATCTCCTTTTTGCTGACACAAGATGGCGGCCATGAAAGAACGTTGGAAAAACCGACTTACGCAACTGGAACAAGCCCATCTCAAAAGGACACTGCGCGTCACCGGAGTGGGCCCCAAACTGTACACATCGAACGGTGAAAAGCTGATTTTCTGTTCCAATGACTATCTTGGGCTGGCCAATTCGGCTGAAATCGCCAATGAAATCATCGATGAATTGTCCAATGGTGTGGGCGCCGGCGCTTCAAGGCTGGTGAGCGGGAATTTCCCATGGCACGAACGGTTGGAAGAATCGTTTTCCCAATTTGTGGGACGACCCGCCAGTGTGCTTTTCCCCTCCGGATATCAGGCCAATGTGGGCGCCATCAGCGCACTGACCAGCGAGGATGACATTATTTTTTCGGACCGTTTGTGCCACGCCAGCATCATCGACGGCTGTCGGCTGTCCAAAGCCACAGTTGAAATCTTCGACCATAATAACATGGATCATCTGAACCGACTGCTGGCGCAGCACAACGCTTGCAAAGGGGGCAAACTGATTGTCACCGAAGGAATCTTCAGCATGGATGGGGACATGCCGCCCCTTGAAGATATTTGTGTACTGGCTGAGACGCACAACGCGGCCATCTATCTGGATGAAGCCCATTCCCTCGGGATTCTTGGGCCAGAGGGTCGGGGTCTGGCTGCCTCGCTCGGTGTCCAGAACAAAATAGATATTCTGGTGGGGACGTTTGGAAAAGCCATTGGCGTTAGCGGTGCCTGCGTGGCCTGTTCATTCGATGCCGCCGGACTGTTGAAAAGCACCGCCCGCAGCCTGATGTATACCACCGCGCCCGCGCCGGCCCTTTCGAGGGCGATATGCAAAAGCCTGATTCTCATCAGTGCGGCAAACGCGCTGCGCGACTCCCTTTATCAAAACATTGAACTGTTCAAAAGCCTCGCTGCAACCGCAGGGATAAGGCTCATTCCCAGTGACAGCCCCATTCAACCGGTGCTCATTGGAGATGCAAAAAAAACAATGCACATTTCAGAAGAACTCTGGAAGCGCGGTATTTTCATCCAGGGTATTCGTCCGCCCACAGTCGCTTCGGGGACAGAACGGTTGCGTATTACAATCAGCGCCATGCATACGCCCACCCAAATCCAGCGACTTGTATCAGAACTTGTATGTTGCGGAGGTTCCACATGACCCGAACCATTTTTATCACCGGCACCGGGACCGATGTGGGCAAAACCATTGTCACCCGCGCACTGGTACGCGCACTCGTAAATCGCCGTGTCCGTTTGAACGCTGTAAAACCCGTGGAAAGCGGTGTCCCGATAATAGATGGAAACCCCGCGCCGCCGGATGGAACCGCATTGATTCGCGCCGCAAAAACCTGCCGGTCCATGGCGCAAACGTGCCGTTATATGTTTCGAACACCGGTGTCTCCACATCTGGCCGCGAGGCTGGAGCAGGAGAGCATCGATGAAGGAGCACTTCATCACTTCATTCAAGAAGCGTCCAGCGACTGTGACCTCCTGGTGGCCGAAGGCGCGGGTGGTTTACTGGTGCCGTTGAATGACAGCACTCTGTACGCCGATTTTATTGCCCGGACGCGCGCCGAACTGCTGATAATCACCCCCGACATTCTGGGCGCCATCAATAACACGCTGCTCACCATCGAAGCTGCCCGGCATCGGCAAATTCCCATTGTGGGCGTTATTCTCAATCAGGGCCCCAACCGAACCCTGGAGAACGCCGAAGCCATTGGCCATTTTGGCAATACGCCCGTTTTGGGCACTTTTCCAACAGCGGATACACAGGCAGACGACGACACACTGGCCGCCGCTGCCGAAGCGCATCTGCATCTCGATATATTTGTCAAAGATTTACCCAAATAACATCAGTGCATCATACAGGTAATAACTGGAGGATCCGTGTCCAATGTGTAACAGTCGGCTCCGATGCAATTATGGATTTCGCAGGCTTCAGCGATGGTGACGCATTTTACCGGACTATCAACGCATTCAGGTATTGTCACGCAACTCTTTGTGTCTCCGCTGCCTTCGGGACAGGTAAATATGCGTCCACTGCTGTCCACATCGCAGGCGGGTACGTCCTCGCACGCAAGCAGTGGAATATTCTCTTCGGTACTGGAGCCAGTATCCAAATCGTCGGTACTGGAGCCAGTATCCGAATCGATTTCACTCGCCGACCCAGTATCCGAAGTACCTGATGTTCCATTTTCCGAGCCGGTTACAGAATCAAAAAATTCATCCGCAACGTCATCTGCAATGTCACATCCAATGGCGCCAAACCCGCACATCATCATTATAAAAGCCGTTAAATTTTTCATGCTCCTACCTCCGTTTCGTGTCTCCTGAGACTAGCGAAACCCGTGCCAATGGGGCCGAATCATCCAATTGGCCATTTTGAAACAAAAAACCTTTAAGTTTAACATATTGTTAGCGTAGCACCATTGAGAAGAGATGTGTCACATGTGTCAAAAAACTGAAAAACTATGAATTGTTTTCACACACGGAAGCAGATTTTGAAATGAACTCTAAAAGGGTTGCCCCGACTGAAACTCTTCGGCGACCAGCCACCATTTTCCAACGCGATACTCCCAGTGCTGTTTCGTTACCGTGTCATAGGCTGTCATTTCCTTTTTTCGATACCATGAATAGCGAACGCTGATGTCAGCCTTGCGTTCCCGGTCATTGTACAACACCTGAAGAACATCGGCGGCAGTGATGAGAATGGTTGTGCCCCACTCCTCATGCATCTTTTGAAAATGTTCCCGCGCATCCGCATCCACCACAGGAAGCACATCACTGTAACGCCCCCAGCGCAAACCTTCGTTAAACTGAAACAGACCCCTATCCAGTTTTTCCCGGGGACCTTCGGCCAGACCGCAGCCCAAAGCCAGAAACACAAGGGACATCACAACCGCAATTTTGTTGAATTTCATCTGAAAATCAGTTTTCCTGAACGACTTCCACGAGAACGACTGTGATATTGTCCTCGCCGCCCCGTTCATTGGCGCCATCAATGAGAGCCTGTGCCGCCTTTTGCAAATCCGCGCGATGTGTTTCAACAATCCTTAAAATATCAGCATCTTTCAGCATACCATTCAAGCCGTCTGAACACAGCAACATGACGTCTCCGGCTTCGATTGTGATGGTTTGCACATCCACCAGCACCTTGTCCTGCATTCCTAAAGCTCTGGTGATCACATTGGTGGGGAGTTCCGCCAGCTGCTCTTCTGTCAAATCCGGCGCCGCCCTAAGATAATCGTTGATAAGCGAATGATCCAGCGTCACAGCGGTGATTTCGCCACCACGAATGCGGTAACAGCGGGAGTCTCCCACATGCGCCACATGCATGGCGGAATTCTCTTCAATTCCCATAACTCCCACCACAGTGGTGCCCATGCCCTGGTGTGCTTCACTTTCGCTGGATTTTCTGAATATTTTACTGTTTCCCACCTGAATGGCGGTCACAAATCGATTGACAGATGTGGGTGAATTGGGATCAAACTGAAACGGCCAGGTGATATCATCCCGTGAAGTGGCTACAAAAAATTCACCAATGGAATCCACTGCCAGTCTGGACGCCACATCTCCTGCGCGATGGCCGCCCATGCCGTCTGCCACTACAAAAAGATTATATTCCGGGAACAGACCAAAACAGTCTTCATTATGATCTCGTTCGCGACCAACATCGCTCATCCCTGCCACTTTCAGAACTTTTCCCATTCATAACCTCGCTCGCTTTCAGACAGACCTTTCTGAAAAGACGATTTGAACATTATTCACGAATATATAGCACGAAATCACCCCACATCCAAAAAGTTGACTAAGGGATCCATCCCAATGCCCAGGCCACCGCCAGAATGATGGTGACAATGGCAAGCGTCACTGCCAGCCCTACAAAAAAGTTTTGTCGATCCTCAGAGCCATCATCCTCATACACGTCGGGCTCAGGCGGAGGCGTATGGAGACCGGATTGCGGATACATTTGCGGCAGACTTTGACTGGAGTCCCGTCGCATACCCGCCGGCGGCGATGCCATGCCACTTCCCAGACCGGACATTTCCCTGGGCCCCGGAGCGAGCGATCGGCTCGTCAAATCCGTTCGCAACGTCATTTTGTTATCCAGGGAGGCAAATACGGCAATTTCCTCTTCAATAAATTTATCGATAATCGCCTGTTTATCCAAGTCTTTACCAGGATCGCCCACCACTCTGTCCAGGCTGCGGCGAATATCGAAACCGGTCACCTTCAATTGGAAGGTGAACAGAAAATGAGCCAGGGATTCAGCAAAATCATCCGCCGTCTGAAACCGATCTTCCGGTTCTTTCGCCAGTGCGTGGCGCACTATCTGATCCAGTTCGTGGGGGATATTGGGATTGTACTGCAGCATATCGGGCACAACTGCGGCACGCACATTTTTAATGGTTTGAACGTCCGAATCCCCCAAAAACAGTCGCTGACCGGTCAGTAGTTCATATAAAACAATACCGGCACAGAAAATATCCATTCTGGAGTCCACTTCTTTGCCGGTGGCCGATTCTGGTGACAGATATGCGTATTTCCCCTTCACCACGCCCGGATCGGTCTTCTCCAGCTGGCTGGTGGCTTTGGCCAAACCGAAATCCACAATTTTAACTTCGCCCTGGTTGGAAATCAGAATATTTGGCGGCGAAACGTCACGATGCACAATGCCCAGCTTTTTCCCTTTGCTATCCTTGATACCATGGGCGTACGACAGGCCGCGGCACACTTCCATGATGATGTAGACAGACTGTTCAATGGGAAGGATATGCTTTCGCTCTTTGAGCATGCGCATCAGATGTTTCAGATTGGTGCCATCCACATACTCCATCACGATGAAGTACGTTCCCCCCGCCTGTCCAATATCAAATACATTGACCACGTTGGCGTGACTCAGATGAAGACTTAATCGCGCCTCGTCAAGGAACATCGCGATGAATTTTTTATTTTCAGCAAGGTGGGGAAGCACGCGTTTTATGGCAACTTTTTTCTCGAAGCCCTCAATTCCTTCGGCGACGGCTTCGTATACCTCGGCCATGCCTCCTGCGTCCAGCTTTCGAATAACTTTGTATTTTTCTCTTTTTGCCATAAACGAGTAACTAGTCTTCTATCAGCAAATCATAGTATTTGACAGTTCCTTTTTTGGTCGTTCAAAGGAAATATCGCTTCAAATTCTGCCAGGACAATACAACATCGTGGATCCGTTTGAAATAAAAAGACTTAGATTTGCTGATTTTTCCACTAATAATTGGACATCTGGCCGGACATGCATCCCGGATTACCGTTACCAAAGTGAAATAATCCAGAAATGATAAAATCTGTGCTCAATGCTCAATCGCCACAGGCAATCTCAGAATTCAACATCAGGGGAAATATTGCAATGCAGTTGTCGATGTGCCGCCAATATCGATGAGCGGCCCGGCATAAATACAGGACCCTGCATTTTTTAGGGATGACCGACATTTCTTTCGATTCCCCAATCATTAACCACTGCGATACTTGCAGGGGCGTGCAGGTGTGTTACTGTATCGCTCATGAGTGTGTTCACAGGAATATTCTATTTTCTCATTCTGGTCGGCATTCTGATTTTTATCCACGAAGGTGGACATTTCATTTTCGCCAAACTTTTCGGTGTACGCGTCCACGTGTTCTCCCTGGGAATGGGTCCACGGCTTTTGGGATTTAAAAAGGGCGATACAGACTACCGCATCAGCGCCGTTCCCATTGGCGGTTATGTACGCATGCTGGGTGAAGATCCGGGGGAGGAAACCAATGCGGGAGAAATGAACTCCTCCATCCAGGGAATTGCGCCCTGGAAAAAGATCATCATTTATGCCGCCGGGCCTGCGATGAATCTGATTTTTCCCCTCTTCCTGTACTTTTTTCTGGCGCTGGGACAGGATGTGCTGCCTCCGGCAGAAATTGGAGTAGTCATCGAAAACAGTCCCGCCGAAAAGGCCGGACTGCAATCCGGGGACAAGGTGATGGCCATCAACGGGTCTCCCGTCTTCAGCTTCAATCACATGGTGGAACTGATTCAGGCGCGCCCCAATCAGCGTATCCAGCTCACCATCGACCGGGCGGGTAAATACGAAACGGTCCCCATTACACCGGAAGCCAAAATTGGCCCCAAGTACAGCATTCCGTTTTTGCGTCATATTGAAGACACCAAAGGGCAGATTGGCATCATTGGCGTCTACCCCAACAGCACCGTTTCCGTGCAGCCAGATATTCCAGGAGCTCCGGCGGAACTAAAGACTTTTGATAGAATATTATCCATTAATGGACGAAAAGTGGAACGGCTCAATGATATAGCGCAGGTCTTTAAAGAAACAAAAGGTCAAACCGTTACGATTAAATTTTTACGCGCCAAGGATGAATTGCCCACCATTTTGTTTCCCAATGCCAAAGAGTCCGCCACAATTGATCTGGCCAAACAGCCGTCTGTGTTTGAGTCCAAACCGCGACAAACGAAATTTACTGTTCCAGCCCGCTTTGAACAACTTGGCGATATAGGCATTAACAGTGCGGAATCCTTTGTTTTGAACGTGACTAAAGGCGGACCGGCCGAGCGAATTGGCCTTCAACGAGGCGATGAACTGGTTGCGGTGGATGGCAAAAAGAAAAACACCTGGGATATTATGTCTACTCTGTTCGCCATCAACCAACAGGGAACTGACACAGAGACCCACGAGTTGACATGGCGGCGAGACGGCAGGCTGTACACGGCAGAGTACAAAGCGGATTTCGTGGCTGCGGGTACCAAAAAGGACCTCGGCGTTGAAGATGACCTTATCGAGCCGGGCTTCCATGTGCGACCGTTTTCGCAAGAATGGTTCGGCATTACACCAGAACCACTACCCAATCTGCATGCTGTCGAATACGGTCTGTACATGGCTGTCAGTCAGACGCTGTTCTGGTCAGAAGTGATCATTGATGTTTTAAAATCAGTGGCCACTGGCAATATTTCTCCCAAAGCGTTCAGTGGCCCCATTGGTATCGGACATGCTGCTGCCCAGGTGGGACAGGAAGGGCCCAGCGCTTTTTTTGGGTTCATGGGATTTGTCAGCCTCAACCTCGGACTGATGAACCTGCTGCTCCCCATTCCCATCCTCGATGGTGGACGATTGCTGCTTATTGTCACCGAAGTAGTGATGCGCCGACGGCTTTCCAGCAAAACACAGGAACGCATGATGGTCACAGGGGCCATCATGACCATTATGCTCATGGTATGGGCGGTCATAATGGATATCGCCCGCCTTTTTGTTGGTTAAAGTTGGCTCCATCCCGATTGCTGGACAATTCAGACGTTTGGTCTCAGGGGGAACGAACGGTCTATCTAATGACTCAAGGCCAGTTGCAGCTGGATGGAGTGACTGTCTGTGTCATACCAGGCGTCGTTGGATAACTGTCGCAGATATTCATAATTGAAACCCAGGAGAAACGTATTTTGCTTCTTTGAACCAAATGCGCGCTCATAGTTGAGCCCCGCTCCAGCAATAATCCGACTGTCTTCCCGCGATTCACCGGTGGAAACGCCGGTGTCATCAACCAAAATAAACCCGTTGTACAAACGCCGCTGATACGTCACCTCCAGAGTACCTTCAAAGTGGGCGCCCCACAACCGTTTGCCCCCCAGCGAAACCCCATGACCCGAATAGAGGAATTCCATACCTGCAAAGTTTGCCTCTGCACTGGTTAATTGGCCCACCACCATATTGTTATCATTAAAGGTGTACAGATATTCGTAATCCACCCATAAGCCGCTGTCATCACCCAGCCCCTGCGCCAGACGCACCCCCGGTTTCAATTGCATGTCCCACGGTTCATCCGTGAGAGCCTCAGGCGCCGGGTAAAATCGATACCCCCATGCCACCCTGGGAGTGATGGACGTTTTGGATGGCATCGAAAAGGTCACAGCGGTTTGCAGCCAGGTATCCAGAGAACTGTTGGCGGTATAACTGTAATACCCACGATACTCCAAAGACGCCGATGTTTTCCAGTACACAACGGAGTTGGGTTCAAGGCCCAAAGAAAGTTCAAGACCCGGATACAACAAATTGACGCTTTCGAAGGTATCGGTGTTTTTGCCGGTGCCCAGATAAGCCATGACAAACAGATCGTGCTGGTCGTCATCACCAAACCGCGGGTTTGCAAGGACATACAACTCGTGTTCATGATAAAAAAGTTCAGTGTGACGCGTATAGGCCTCCATGCGACCGTTATAACCAACAGCCCACATTTCGGCAAAATCCACTTCCAATTCCAAAGCGGGATGAATTCCTACATCCCATTGCGCTGAAGCGTCAAGGTATGTGTTACTCAGGTATCCGGAGGTGACACTCCCTTTGGCAAACAGTCCCGCATACAGCACTGATGTATGCATCACTATCGCCAACAACAGAATTCCAGTTATCCGGTTGTGCATAGGATATAACCCCTTTTTTTACTGATGTCGTCCGTTTCTTCCCGAGTCTGTTTTGCCCATCTGACGCCGATTGCGCATCATCTGACGGCGATCCCGGGTAGCCTTGCGCTGAGATTTGCTGCGAAAACGGTGTTCCTTACCGTCATTGATACCATCCCCATCCCTGTCTACAAACTCGGCGGTGTAGGGAGTATTCTGTTGCGCCTTTTTCTGAGATGGCTTCGCTGGTGCGGGAGCGGGAGCGAGAGCGGGCCTTTTTGACGTTTGCGCCGCTGATTCCAACTGTTTATCTGATTTGGCTTTTGTCGTCGGTTCAGTCTGCGGAGTATGCGTCGATTTTTCCTGAGCTTCCGATTTTGTCTGACCTTCCGATTTTGTCTGACCTTCTGATTTTGTCTGACCTTCTGATTTTGTCTGACCTTCTGATTTCGTCTGACCTTCCGATTTTGTCTGACCTTCTGATTTTGTCTGACCTTTTGATTTTGTCTGACCTTCTGATTTCGTCTGACCTTCTGATTTTGATTGGGATTTCGTTTGCACCCGTTTGGATTCGGATTCAGTGGCTACGTCAGCGGTGGGCATGGGCTGGGTTTCGGGGTATGCCTTCTTTTTCAAAGTGCGCTTTTGCGCTTTTGTTTTGGCTTTTTTGGCTACTTGCTCTTTTTTCTTCTGTTGTTTTGTCTCACCGGGTGCATTGGCATTCTTCGACTGTTCAGGACTTTCAGCTGCCGATGTCTCCGACGAAGCGGTATCATTTGCCATGGCCAGTGGCGCCATCAATAGACTACTCAATACGATTGCTAAAAAACGACAGGTCATCGTCCTATCCTTTCGCTCCTCATCGCAGCTTCGAACTTTTGGCGCCACGACGGTCCGCTTCATATTATAAGCACAATGTATACCACACGGATCACGCCGTGCAAAAACAGCCCCTTTCCTGAAGTTATCGTTCCTCATTTAAAGAAAGAATTCACCAAACTCGACCAAATTGTCGAACGACAATGACACAAATTGTTCGACCGCCTATCTGACAAGCAACACCCCCAACTGAAACAGTACGCTGTTTTCGTTTCAGTGAGACGTAACACCATCGGTCTGCTGCCGGTGCTCTGTCATTTCTGAATGTCGGCGCACAAAAAATGCACCCCATAATCTGATACGCCAGGCTGGACATCATATTGTTACCGCAATGGTACAGCTGTTGAAATCGACAATACCAATCGGAGCAAATCCCTGCTCATCATTTTCGATATATGTATCGCTCAATTCCATTACTGATGTTCGACAAAATTGTCGAAGGACCTGTACATCGGTTATCCATTGGTTTGCATAGTAAATTGTCTGTCGGATACGCACAACGTGATCGGAACACCTCAATATGACAACTTCCACCTGGGGATTGTAGCAGCAGAGATGATCCTTTTTCGCAGGAAATCAGGAATCCTGACTGGGCCATTTGTTGATGGCCACAATACCGGTCCGCGCTATTTCCACAATAAGATTTTCGGGAATAAGACTGATAAAGGAATTAATTTTGTCCCTTGAACCGGTGAGTTGAAAAACAAAACCACTGGGGGTGGCATTAATAATCTCACCGCCAAACACATCCACCAGCTGAAACAGCTCCATGTTGGACGCATTGGGCAGGCCCGAGGCGTTCTTCACTTTCACAAACGCCAGCTCCCGCACCACCTTGTGTCGGGGATCGATGGGCGTGACTTTAATAACGTCCACAATTTTGTACAGCTGTTTTTGAATCTGCTCCAGGCTGCGTTCATCCGCCTTTACAGCAACAATGATACGCGTTTTGTCACCGGATGTTTTCTCGGCACTCACGCTCTCCACATTAAAACCACGGCGGGTAATCAGGCTCATCACTTTAGAGAGCACACCCGGCTTGTTGTACACCAAAACGGATACGGTATGTTCAGATAATTTAGTATTTGCCATTATATCACCTCAGCTGGTCCGGGTATCATTTAGCGACGCCCCGGCCGCCACCATGGGAAACACATTCTCTTCCTGTTCGACAATGACATGAAGCAGCATGGCTTCGCTGGATTGTGCCAGTTCGGCCAGTGCCCCTTCAACCTCATCAATCTTTTCCAACCTTTGGGATTTGATGCCCAGCACCTGCGCCAACGCTGCAAAATCCGGATTATTGTCCAGCACCACACCAGAATATCGTTTGCCGTGAAACATATCCTGCCACTGCCGCACCATACCTAAAAACCCATTGTCGAGGACAATGATTTTAACCGGCAGTTTTTCCCTGCGAATGGTCACCAGTTCCTGCATGGTCATCTGAAAGCCACCATCTCCCGCCAGAACCAGCACTTCCCTGTCGGGACACCCCAGTTTGGCCCCAATGCCCGCGGGCACCCCAAATCCCATGGTGCCTAGCCCTCCGGAACTGACAAAACTGCGAGGGCTGGTGGTGGCAAAATACTGATGTGCCCACATTTGATGCTGACCCACATCGGTGACCACAATTAGATTTTTGGGAAAAAGTTCCCGCGCCTTCTCCATCACAAACTGGGGCAAAATGGCATTCCCTTGCTGATAGGTCAGCGGATTGTCGGCCTTCTTTTTCTGAAGCATGCTCACCCACTCGGAAAAGTTGGGCATCTCCCGATCGGCTTCAACCCATTTTTCCAGCACGTGTCTCAAATCCCCCACGATAGGCACGTCCACGTTGATATTCTTCCCGATTTCCGCGGGATCCACATCCACATGAATTATTGTGGCGTTGGGGGCAAAGCTCACAGTGTCCCCCAGAATCCGATCACTGAACCTTGTCCCCAGCGCGATGAGTAAATCGCAATGTTGAACCGCCCAGTTTCCATACACGGTGCCATGCATGCCAATATTGCCAATCGACAAATTGCCGTTCTTTGGATTGATGCCATGGCCCATCAGCGTGTACACTGCGGGGATGCCGTACTTGTCCATAAAAGTATTGGCGAGCTCCGTGGAACCGGAAATCTGAATGCCACCGCCGGCCAGTATCAATGGCTGCTTTGCCTGGGTCATCAGCTCCAGCGCCTTGGCCACCTGTTTTGGATGCCCTTTGGATACGGGCCTATAACTTTCGAGATTGAACTCTTCGGGATATTCGAACTGGGTCGTCGCCAGCAGCACGTCCTTGGGAACATCCACCAGCACCGGTCCGGGTCGACCGGATACCGCAATATGAAAAGCGCGCTTCAGACTGGGAGCCAAATCTTCTATATCGGTAACCAGAATATTCTCTTTGGTCACCGGCAGAGAAATCCCTGTAATATCAGCTTCCTGAAAGGCGTCGGTACCTACATAGTTTGTTGGCACCTGGCCGGTTATCACAACCATTGGAATGGAATCAATGTAGGCTGTGGCAATGCCCGTCACCGTATTGGTGGCACCTGGTCCGGAAGTGACCAACACCACACCGGGCTTTCCGGTGACTCGGGCATATCCATCCGCCGCATGGGTTCCCCCCTGCTCATGACGCGGCTGCACCATGCGAATCCCATCGCCATGCTGGTACAACTCATCAAAAATCGGAATAACTACACCGCCTGGATAACAAAAAAGGGTATCCACTTTTTCTTTTTTCAGGCATTCAACAACAATCCTTGCACCTTTCATCGGCATCAACACTCCTTCTGGTGTTTCCTTTTCCCTGGAAAGGGGACTAAAAAGAAAAGAACAATGTCTTCAAAAAAAGAAAAATGAGTAAACAACATTCAGTACCTGAAATCAACATTTTGACCAATACTTCCGGGGAATCCCCCAGGTCTCCATCTGAATTTTTTCGTTGCAGTGCATTTTTATTTTGCTTTTTGCCACCAGATGTGCTCAACTTTGAAATTCGTTCTTTTTGAACAGACAGGTATTATACATGACAAAACGCACATACAACACCCCGGCACCTTGTTTCTGGACCATTATCGTCCTTACCGGAGGCGGTGTATGAGCTAACTGAACCCTATATAGGTCACTCAAACCCCGCTTCCAATTGCCTGGAAGCGGGGTTTTTTTTTGCCTGTTGAAAAACAAATGGGCAGGTTACTGGATGGTGTACTATGTTGCAAAAGGAAAAATGGAAGGAGCTTTTGGCACTGGCTGGACCCGTTGTGGTTTCCAAGCTGTCGTTTACGATGATGGGCATTGTGGATACGGCCATGGTGGGACACCTGGGTGCCACCGAACAGGCCGCTGCCGGCTTCGCAGTAGTTTACCTGTTTACGCTTTATGTGTTTGGGCTGGGCATTATCACCAGCGTCAATACCCTGGTATCCCAAAACGAAGGAGCGGGCCGTTCACATCAAAGCTGGAAGATTTGCACAAACGGCCTCGTAATTTCTCTGGTTCTTGGGCTTGTAACGTGGGGAGCGCTGCTAATCTCTAAGCCATTTTTTAAAATGATGGGACTCAATAGCACACTATGCCTAAAGGCATACGAATATCTTTTTTACCGTAGCTTTGGCATCCTGAGCGTTTTCGGATATTGGGTGTACAACAGCTTTTACGAAGGTATTGGCAATACGCGTATACCCATGTTGGTAACCATTGGCGCCAATGTGCTCAATATTATTCTGGATTACGCACTGATTTTCGGTATCGGCCCCATTGAGCCTTTGGGACTGCGAGGCGCGGGGCTGGCTACGGCACTGTGCAATTTAACCATGTTTGCCACACTTGCCCTGCTGCTCCATCACGACCGTACGATTGCCAAACGGTACAGCAACCGCAGTGGTTCCAAATGGCTGGATCTGTCCATTCTGAGACGAATGATTCGCCTCGGACTGCCCATGGGGGCACAGATGTTTCTGGAAGTTGGCGCATTTTTGGCATTTACCACAATCGCGGGATGGGCAGGCAACATCGAGCTGGCCGCCAGTCAAATCGCCATGCGCATTATGAGTATCAGCTTCATGACCGCATGGGGGATTTCCATCGCCACCACCACCCTGGTGGGCAGGCATCAGGGCGAACGCCGCAGCGATTTGGCCCAATCCGCAGTGATTCGATCGCTGACGCTGGTAGTGGGTTTCAGTCTGCTGGTTGCGGCCATGATGATAGCGCTGAAACATACTATGGTGACATGGTTTACACCATTTCCCGCTGTTCAGGAGTTGGCCGTCCCCGTCATATGGGCGGCCTCTCTGTTCGCCATTTTCGACAGTATCAATCTGGTGAGCTACGGTGCCCTGCGGGGCGCTGGTGACACCGTTTGGCCCCTGTACAATGTGGCTGTAATGCACTGGATCGTGGGCATTCCGCTGGTGTATGTGCTTACCATCCCTCTCCAGATGGGAGCGTTTGGCAACTGGCTCGGCATGTCCATCATGATGTTTCTACAGGCGACCCTCATGCTGTACCGCGTTAAAAGCGGCCGATGGAAGGCCATAAAACTGGTGGGACACGCCGCCTGATTGTGCCATTTTTCACTCAATTCCAGCTGCAATCCCCACCGCCACATACAAATGAGCTTCCCCCTGGACACGCGGTGGGCGATTCGCCGCCGGCACAGATAATGCTGCAACCAAAACAGTTTACCTTGCAGCTGCCCGTGCATTCAATCTGGCACGACCCAAAATTGTCGCAGCTGGCCACACTCCCCGGCCCCACCTGGGCATGACAACTGCCAACGGAATGACAATACAGGCGACAATTCTCATCGCACTGATGGCGACAGGTTGAAACATCTTTGCAATCAATGCGACAGCCATCGTCACACCATGTATCACACACATCCGCAGAGCCACAGTCCATAGTGCATCCATCTCTATCGCCGCAATCCATGGGACAATCCGGACGATCGCCACAGCCACAAAATCCATCCCGACAAAAATAGCTGTCGTCCCGATGACATTCCACAACGGAAAACATCATTAATAAAAAAAACAAACCCGTGTTTTTTGCATTCATATTTGGATATGTACCACGCTGCCTTTGCCGGGGGCAACATCTGTTCACTGTTCAGTTGCCTCTTTAACACAAACGCCCCTGTTATCGTTGTCGAATGAAATCCGGCGTTGGAACAGACAAACTACTTCTTTGTTTCCGACAGGTCAGGGCGTTCCGACACGGGTTTCCCCGGAGATATTCGGAGCATCGCTTCCATCCATGCATAAATGATGTTCAAAAAACAGTTATTGGAGTGAAACATGCACTTGTTGCATAGCTGTGGAATCGTTGTCAGGATCTCACGGGCCCAGTCGTCGCTGATTACAGCACCCGGTGGTCGCAAGGGCCGCTTCGATAAGTCCACGTCTTTGATTATCTGACGTTCATCCTCGGCGTACGTATTCAGGAGTTTTCGAGACATGCCAACCGGACAACCGCTTGTGAAAACGGGACAGTCCACGGCCATGCGGCAGTTATAACAAATACGATTCAGTTTAAGTGCCACTTTGCCAATTTCGCCCTTATTGAACTTAACGCCCTCGTTGCCCTCTTTAATCATTGCATACCCTGTTTTTCTCGCTGCTGGACATGTCCTATCCAAAAGTGATAACGGTGGGGGGTTTCTGTTCCAGAATCTCAGAATACAAACGGTATTTGAGTTCCAGTGTTTTCACCGCAATGATGACATAATCACCGAGACTTCCACTATCGAGAAGTCCCTGGACCATCGGCATTTTCTCCGCCAGCAACTCAAGCGCATTCTGTACTGCTTTATCGCTGAATGTCTCTAAAATAGTCGCTCTCCCTTTTATCAGCGTCTCCCGATAGTCCTGTATATCGGCCGCCAGCGTCATTGCTGCCAATGCGATTTCCGGCCTTCTCCTCAGGTCACCCACTTTGGCGGTACTTTTGCCCGTCATCAGATAAAACCAGTCAAAAGACGCTGTGTTTGCAAACAACATGAATCGTGCGTTTATATCCCCTGTCCCCGACAATGTGCTCATGGCGCAGTAGGGGGTGCCTTTGAGTTTAAGCGATATTTCTGCGAGTTTTGAATTGTCTGTTGTGGTTGTCATCTTTCTCTTTACCGCCCTTTGATCGTCTATTGAATCAATATTTCTTTTTTCCATCCATACATCGTTAACGTCCAGACGAGCATTTTCGCTAGCCCTATTCAGGCGCAACGCACTGACTAAAAAGATACTGGATAACCGGATGGATACAACAAATTCAGTGATTAAAAAATTCTGGTATGAAAAATCAGGGATGGAGCGAAGACAGGACGTTTACCACCACATGGAAGCGCCGAATGTAATCACGTGCTTGTCACATTTCATCGGACCATTGGGACCGTCCACGTTCCAGGGATAACCCGACATAACGTTTTCGCCCATGGTGTAGTAGGAGTATTGAACTGTTACCATTTCGTGTGTAACAAACTTGCTGCGGAACATCATTTTTCCGGTGTACTCGATAAAACTGAGCGATGCGTCATCCATATCGGGATTAACAAAATCCACACGACCGCCAACTCCGTACCAGGGCAACGGTGTCCACATAGCATCAAATCCGTACTTCAATTTTGTTTTGGCCGCTGTAAAAACAGGGCTATCTGATTTAACTAAATTCAGCATACCAAACGCTTTAAGCACGATGTCTTTGTCCTGACCCCAGAATTGTTTGGGATGCCACAAAAATTTGGCAACACTGAATTCATATTCCCATACAAACGAATCGATGGTTCCTGTTGCGTCTCCCATGTGAGTGGGCACCATGGAAGAACCGCCGCCGTACGGATCGATGGTTTGTGGCTTGAAATAGCTGGCATTCCAGGACCACCCGGCGATGGCATGCAGTGCCTCTATGGCGCCCGCCAGTCGAAGGGGGTTTTTCAAATCCGTATGGGCGTATCCGAAATATCCGTTACCAAAGAAGAAATCTCGCAAACGAACATCTACACCCATGTTCATCACATGCGCATTTTTATTGCTACCGAAATCCACATTGAAGTTGTCTTTGTCAAGACTGAATTCATGCATAAAGTGGGCGCCGATAAACAGTTTGTCGTCGTAAGACACACCAAAGTGTTCGTGATGCAGGAAGGTATCGCCCAGCTCCCAGTCACTGCCGCCATAAGGGGCCCATTGTACCTGTGTCAACGGGTTGGGGATTTTCTGGTCGTTGTTGAACGAATTGGTGACCACCTGACCATCCTGATCGAGCAGCTCGTACTGAATAAAGGGATCAACTTCGGTTTTTCCACCGAATCCCTGCTCAAGGTGCAGTGTAAGTTTGGGGGCGATGTCGAAGTAAACACGCATATGCTCACCCATCACTTTGGTCGCACCGAACAGATAGGTGTCATACGAACCGGCGTCATACCGGCCAGCCATACCGTAGCGCGCAGTGAACGCCCCCACGTTGGCTACCAAACCACCGCGATCTGCAAACAATCCAGGGAAGTTGAGACTCACAAACGCCTCGGAAATTCCCATTTGCGCAGCGAGTTTTTTATAGCTGCCATTGGTCAGGTTGTACGTGGCCAGTGACACATTGCCTGAGACCTTGCGATTTCCGTAAGTAAACTTGATTTCCGCCCAGGGGCCACCGTGAGTATTTGTATATCTCCAGTCAACGTATGTGGCATCGGGCATTACCGGCAACGCATGCAATGATGTATCAGTTAAACCTTCACCCTCCAGTGTCTCGTTGCTGCCAATACCAAAACTGAAAGGCGCGCGGAAGTAACCAGTGTAATAGAAGTTATTGCGCTCGTCAGCATCGCCGCCGGCACCTTCGAGAGAAATCGGATTCACACCATAAGTCTTAACAGCCAATTCGCTGGGATCCTGCCCCAGACCCGGTGCAACCTTGGCACGAGGCGCCACAAAGTTCGCATCGAAGTCATCCTGGGCCATCGCCATTGGCGACGCCAGGAAACACGACGCCAACATACCTAATAACAATTTTTTTATCATTTTATACCTCTATACTGTAAAGTGGAAACCAAGCGTATTGATTTCTGAACTTCGAATTACTCTGCGGACGACTCAGCTGCGTCTCCCTCAGATTCTTCGGAAGTTTCTGCTGTTTGTGCAGCATCGTCAGAGGCTGTTTCAGCAGGTGCTTCTGCGGCGGGAGCCGGGTCAGCCGCCGGTGCGGGGGTCTCCGTTTTGGTTTCACGGGGTGTCAGATAACTCTCGTTACAGGCGCCAATGAATCGAATGTCATCCACCATCACGTCAAACTTGATATTTGGAATAGTGGTCTGGAACTGAAGTGAAACCAAAGCGCTGGGATCGATTTTCTCGGGACGTGGATTTCCCCAGCCGGAACGCTGTTCCATTTCGTCAAAATAGATAACGTAACGCACCCACTCGTCGGTCAGTTTTACAGGAGAACCAAAGTGATTGTAGCACTCGGTGCAGATTTTACCGGCTGGATCGGTGTTGGCATCCGCCAGGTTGAACCGAAATACTCCAACAGCGTCTGTGCTACCGCGCTTGGCAAGGAAGGAGACGCCGGCGTATTTGGACCCATCGTAAGTGGCGCCTTCAGCCGGCGACAGATTGAATCCCCAACCGGCAAACACGTCGCCACCGGATTTGGCTGTGGTACCGCGGAATCGGGAGCAATACTTGCTGTCGCCTACGCCGCCTGGATATACTCGGAAATCGCCCTGGGGAAATTCAACTTCTGTGCCCAGACCGTCTTTAAACGTGTAAATCCAGCCGCCGCGACCTTCCGCTTCGAAACATTTGTTGTTGCTGTCTTCAAAGTCATCCAAAGTTGCATTTTTTTCACAACTTGAGACAGAGGCTGTCTGCCCGCCAGACTCTTTTGGCCCGCCATATCCACCACAACCAAGAAACATACTGCTACCCATTAACGCAATGATTACTTTTGAGAGTGTTTTCATTTTACTGTCCGCTTCCCTTTTTTATTGTTTTCTGGAAAAAGTTACAGATAAAAATTTTAACGTTTTTTACCCAAAATAGTTCTTTAATTCAACATCTATATCAATAGTTTTGCATCTCGACACGCATCATTGTCGCTTGCAGAACGACTTCAGATTGCGTGCTCATCAAATACTGTGATCCCCGAAATTGAATCTGGCTCAATAAAAAACAACAAACATACGTATGGTGCAGATTTATAAATTGCCACACCCAAAATCGGTATGGACGAATCTGAAAAATTAAAAAGGGTGTCGGGATTCCTCGCAATCGCCTGGGGTGCATCCACCCATGTCAAAACAATCCAGTATAATCACACAATCCAGTCGTTCACAACCGGATCAATTCCCCCTGGCGCATGATGTCGATCACCGAAGATTGACTTTCGAAATCATCCGGATAATGAATAAGACGCATTTTACGGCGAATGTCCAAAGGCAAAGTGGCCAGCTTTTCGTACGGTGTATGGGACGCCACATTGGTCTCATGGACAAACAAATCCGAGTCAGAGAGCCAATCAATGAGTCCGTAGTCAAACGAGGTATCAGAACTGTACCCGAATACCTTTTGTCCGGCGGTTATCTTCAAAGCGTAGGTGGGAATATGGTGAACGGTTCGTCGACAGGCAATTCGAAACGGTCCAAACGGTGTGTTGGTTTGCTCATTAAGAATCACAGGCGTGAAAAAATCCTCAAAAGTTCGCTGTTCATCTGGGGGATCACACACTGGCGCCATTGTACCCTTCAGATGCCATGGCCAGATGTCCCAAAGCACATCCTTATGCGCCAGCAGAGGCAATACCCTGTTTTTCCGGAAATACCCATAAAATCCCAGCCCTTCCAATCCCCCCGCATGATCCGCATGCAGATGTGTGATCACCACGCCATCCAGATTATCCACCGAAATATCACACCCGCTGGTGCTGGACGCTTCTCTCATGATTTTTCGAATGGGATGGGCGCAATCAATGATGATGGAACTCCCCTCATACGAAAGCCACAGCCCCGATGAATAGTACCTGTCGGAAAATGCATCTCCCACGCCCAGAGCCACTATTTTCAGTATTCCCATCCCGGAATTGAATGGCCCGGACGAATTCGCATCGGTAACGGGGAGGCGATCATCACTACTCATGCAAATTGCTCCTTCCCGGCCGCATCAGACACTGCTTCCGGGGATTCCACCGCCAATACCGGCGCTTCCTGATGTTGTGATCCGCTTTCCTTCTTTTGCGCATGACGCTGCTTTGCCTTGAGCAACAGCATGGACACTCGGCTCAATATGCTCACATCATTGTCGCCACTGGTTTCAATGGATAAAAAATTCAATTCGGGAAACATGGCCAGCACTTTGGCCTGCACGCCGTCGGATACCCCCGAAGATGGCATGCAGCCAAACGGCTTGCTGGAAATGAATCCGTCCACAGCATCTTCCTGTGCCAGGTGAATGGCCTCCGCAATTTCCAGATTTCCCTCGCCACCAAAAATTTCAGGGTGATAGTGTTTCCGGGCCAAATCAGCCAGTTCCTGCAAATTAAGCAATTCCGTTCTGGCCCGAAAGGATGCGGGCTGCAACGCGTCGCAGTATTTATTATAAATAGAAGTAATAACCTTAGTGCTGGTGCGTTGTTTCTTTAAGGATTTTTTCCAGAATTTAATTTCTTCGGGATCTTTGGCATACCGAATGCCGCGATTGGCCTCCACAGTTCGGCGCCAATTATCGTAAAGGGTGCGCTGTGTGAAACTGCCGGGAATGACCTCACATCCTTCGTCGGTGATAAACCGACGCAAATGATAATTGCCATCGTTGTGGGCCAGATTGGCAAAGAACTCCCCAGTGACGTAAATCAGGGGAAGCTGTTCGTCACGTCTGGGAATGGCCGCAAACATCTGGCCTATCTTTTTAAGGGCTGCGGGAATCTTCCACCAATACAGCCGGCTCTCAAACGCTTTGCGAATCATCCGGTCCGCCTTGTCCAGCGCGGCCTCGGCCTCCGCTTTATTGAGTGCATATGCGCGAAGTGCAACTTCTGCAGCGTGCATCAAATCAGCCAGAATCAGCGCAATGCCCATTTCGATTCTAAACTGCAAATCAAATTTGAATGCGTGATTTTTGGAATCCGGTGTCCGGCCCAGGTCAGACGAAAAAATCAGCACTCGGAAGTCCTTGAATCCCGCTTCATTGGCCACCTTGAGATATTCCTGGGGATACATGCCATATCGACACGGTCCACACTGCCCGCCGCCACAAAGGAAAATATATCGATTGCATATCTCTTTTTTGGATAGCCCGGTTTCCTTTTCTATCTTTAGCAGATTGCGAATCATACTGCCCGACGTGAAATACATGGGGTTGCACTCCATGCGATTGCCGTAAAGCTTGCCGTATGTCACGTCTTCCTTGACGTGGTCGCCCATATCGATGAATTTGATTTTCTTTCTGTGGAAATACGCGGCCAGATAGTATGATTTTCGCCGCTCCAGAAAGTTAAACATGACTGTTACTTTTTTGCGATCTTTTTTCAACCACGGTTTGGTGGCGTATCCGTGCCATTGCTCTGTCTGAACGATTTTGGGTGCTTTCACTTCAACGGTTTGCTTTTTTTCTGTCATTTAAATTCACATTGCTCCCGTTTTTTGAATGGCTTCCAAAATCCGTTCCTTCAACCGCTGCTGCTCTTCGTTAAGGAAATACTCTATAGATTGAATTCGAATTTTAATCGTTGAAGACGGTTTGTTCTGATCCATATCGTGAAACAGGAAATGGGGTGTTGCCGACGCGTCCAGAATTCTGTCCACATACGAGTATGTGGGGGCATCGTGGCCGCACTTGAAACTGCTCATGTCCACCACCGCCAGATTGGGATGCCGCGCCGCCACCTTGGAGGCCCACACCTTGATATTGGTGTTGCGATTAAAATTGCGCTGCCACACATCCGCAATATCCGTTACCGACATGCGCTCTGCCTCCTTACCGAACAATGGTTCGAGAAACTGTGCGCTCACCGGTAAAGACTCAATGCTCAGCACGGGAAATCCCGCAGTGGCGAACTCTTCCAGAATATCGTGATTCAGCCCCGTATCATGATGGTACGGATGGCCAATAAACAGGATGCCAATCCGGTCTTCATCCACCAGGCGATTGATCACCTCTGCCCCTTTGTTGCGGAGTGTGGACAGGTACTCTTCCATGGCCGCATACCCACATTCTGCCGCATACCGATTTTCCTGCTCACTCAGCTGGAGTGGGTCCTCAAAGTATTCAAACAGATTCCCCAGCGCCTCTTCGTGACGGTCCATTCTCACAAGGGGCTTCCAATAGTGCACGTTGGCGTCCGCAAAATGATCCCGTCCGCGGGTAAATGCCGCGTCCACCACTTCGGGCGTGCCCATCTGAATCACGCAGGCGTTGTTGCCCAGCGTGTTATCCACCACGGACTGCAGATGCGTAATCATGGGGAAACAGATATGCGTCACCTCAGACTTCTGCATCAGATTGTACACGTGGGCCGGCGCCACCTTGGCCGGGAAACAGGGATCAATGGAGCCCCATTTGTTGCCTTTGGCCCACAGCTGCCTGGAGGTCACATCGCTGTATACCACCCGGCCCACGCCCAACGCCTTGAAATACGCGTAATAAAACGGCGCATAGAAAAACATGTTGAGCAATCGGGGAATGCCCACCACCATTTTGCGCCGCGCCAAAAGCGCTTCATCGCTGCACAGCTGCGGTGTATGCATTGGCGCTTCGTACGGCGAAAACACCAGCTTTTCAGCCAGAGCCACCAGGTTGGGACTGGTCTTAAGGATTTCTTCTTTTTTTCGCTGCGCCATTTTCATATCGAGAACATTTTCCGTTGCGCCTTTGTCACAGGCGTACCCCGAGATATGACGGATGCGCCCTCCTCCCGGCACCGAAATATCCACAAATGTCCGGGTGCACTTGTTGGAGCAAAAGCGGCATCGAGTGCTTTCGTCATTGCGTGACGCAAAGGTCACCCGCATCGCCTTTTCCATACCGATAAAGGAACTGTCCTCGTTTTTAGTCTGCGAACGGGCCTCAAAGGCAGCGCCTATTGCCCCGGCCACATCGGCATATTTGTGAACGCCCACCCAGGCATCATTTACGCGACCTTTTATAAAATCCACCTGCGCCTTGACGGCCGCCAGGTTTTTCTGCGTTCCCCCCTGCAACAGAAATCGCTTGCCCAGTCGCGGCAGATTGGTTTCCTGCACCACGTAGTTCCAGATATTCTTCGGCAGCACCAGGGCCAGTCCGGCCATAATTTCGTCCCTGGACCAACCCAGCTGTTGAAAATTCACCTTGTCCTGTTCCATAAACACTGCGCACCCATAATTGAACGACGGCGCCTTGCGCACCGAAAACGCCCGATCCGCGTATTGCTCAATTGGGACATCGAACTGATTGGCCATGGATTGCAGAAAATAGCCGTTGCCCGCACTGCACTGCGTGTTCAACTTAATGTCCACCACTCGGCCGTGCTTCATGAACATCACCTTAATGTCCTGACCGCCCACATCGCAAATAATATCCGGGTCGCCATAGTACTGTTGCGCCGACCGCAGATGGGCAATGGTTTCCACCACCTGACAGTCCAGGGAAAACGCTTTTTTCAAAATTGCCGAAGCGTATCCGGTGACCCCTGCTTTCACAATTTCAAATCGAATGCTGTTGCGCCGTTCAAAACTGCGCATGCTCCGAAACATATTGATCACATCCACAATGGGGTTGCCTTTGGAGAGAATGTAGTCTCTGTAGAGCAATTCCCCTTCATCATTCACCATGGCCAGTTTGGAACTGGTGGAACCGCCATCAATCCCCAGGTAGCCTGGAACGACTTCACCCCGTTTGAATTTCGGGGGCACAAAATCCGGCACTGTATATTCAGCCCGAAACGCCGCCAATTCCTCTTCGGTCTCAATCAACCCCGGCAAAACGGTGCCCGAGGCATGGGACATTTCCCGCTGTTGCGCATCAATGGCCGCCGCCAGCGCCGCTGCCCCTTTGTACGGCTCCACCTGGCGTCCACCGGACAGGGTGGCGTATGCATCCTTCCCAAACCACACCGCGCCCATGGCGGCGAAATACTGGGCGTCATCCGGAACAAATATCAACTCTTCAATGGGGCGACGCTTGGGTTCCCAGTGATGCAGTTTCCATATTTCGGGCACTTCCTCGCGCCAAATATCCACAAACGCCCTGAAATAGGTATGCGGTCCGCCCAGAAGCACCACATCATCCGACAACACGTTGCCGTGCAGCAATACTTCGATATTCTGCTTCACAATTGCCGCGCACAGCGACACCACAATCTCATCTTCGGGAATCCCCGCCTTGAGCAATCCCACCACGTCGGTTTCCGCAAACACGCCACATTTGGCTGCGATGTGATGGATGTTCCTGCCTTTGGCCGAAATACGCGAAATCGTCTCGGCATTAAGGCCCACTCTGGAAAAAATTTTATCCAGTGTGGCGCCCGTCCCCCCGGCACATTTGTCGTTCATGTATGAAATGGTGGATTTGCGTCCATGGCGATCTTTTTTCCAGATGATAATTTTAGCGTCCTGTCCACCCAACTCCACCACCGACCCCGCATTGGGATGCAATCGTTCAGTGGCGACCGTGACCGCATTCACCTCCTGCACATGAATGGCGCCGAGGCTGGAACCAACGGAGCGACCTCCCGATCCGGTGGTAAACGCGAAAACATCGGTATCCGGAAACGCCTTTTCGATATCGGTCAGGTATTCCAGGGCGACTTCCTGCTGATGGGCGTTGTGGCGCCGATACCGCTTCCATACAATCTCACCCGCATCGTTCACAACAACCGCTTTTACTGTGGTGGACCCCACATCCAATCCTACCCATATTCTCTTATTATTCGTCATGCTGCTCATGAAAAAAACTGCTTCGCTTTCTGTTTCCACAATCCTTGTGGCTGGCCATAAGCTTTGCTTTTAAATGAATTCAAAAACAATTTGAAAGCAAATTATCATTGAATCTTTGCCGGTCGTCTGCAAAATCCACATAATCCATATTAATTTTCATTAGGATCATGATTTTAACCACAGAAAATGGTTGCTTCGCTTTTTTTTTAAGTGAAACCTCCAACCAGTATGTTAAAGCGCGGAAGAATTTTGAACCGTTGCTCTGATTTTTAGCAGAGAAGGTAATTTATAAGGAGAACAGAATTGTATATCGAAAAACTTATGGAAAAGGGTGCGCAGTTTTTAGGTTGCAAATATCCCATCATGTGCGGCGCGATGACGTGGGTCAGTGACGCCAGACTGGTCACTGCAGTGGGTAATGCCGGTGGATTTGGACTACTGGCCGGAGGGAACTCTCCGGTGGACGCGTTCGAAGCTGAAATTCAAAAAACCCGCGAGATGTCCAGCAACCCCTTTGGCGTGAATCTCATCACCGTGGCGCCCAACTACAAAGAACATTTGAACATGGTGCTGAACGCCGGTGTTGAAGTGGTGGTTTTCGCCGGCTCCATTCCCAAGGCCAAAGAAATTGCACAGGTAAAAAAAGCGGGCGCAAAAGTGATCTGCTTTGCCGCCACCGAAGCACTGGCATACAAAATGGTCACCCAGGGAGCCGATGCCCTGGTGCTGGAAGGTTCTGAAGCGGGAGGGCACATCGGTCCGGTATCGCTAACGGTGTTGCTGCAACAGATACTGTTTAAAATCGACAAGGTGCCCATATTCGTGGCGGGCGGCATTGCCACCGGACGAATGATGGCTCACATGATGACCATGGGGGCGGTTGGCGTGCAGATGGGAACCCGATTTGTGATGAGCCGGGAATGCACTGCCCACTATAAATTTAAGGAGCAGTTTATCAGAGCAAAAGCGCGGGATGCCATTGCCACTCCCGCATTTGACAGCCGTTTACCGGTAATTCCTGTACGTGCGCTAAAAAACGAAGGGACCAATGAATTTGCCAAACTGCAGCTGGAACTGATTAACAAACTGGAGGCCAACCAAATTGGCAGGGATGACGCCCAGTATGAAGTGGAGCGATTCTGGATGGGCGCGTTGCGTCGCGCTGTTATTGATGGCGACGTGGTCGGTGGTTCCCTCATGGCGGGACAGGCAGTGGGACTGGTGGACGAAATCATGACTATCCAGGGAATCATGGATGAACTCATCACCGAAGCGGATCAGACGCTCGCGGAGATTAAAGACCGCCTCTGCGACTGCGGCAAATAGATTCATTTCCTCCCTTAAGTGCACCAGCCATAGTGTCTGTGCCTCAAATCCACCACCGCGTGTTTCGCCGCATTGCGTACATGCGGCCGGGAATCGTCCATTAACGTTTTAAGAACTCCCTGATATGCCACAGGGTTTTCGTTCATCCGGGACATGGCCACGTCCACCACGGCGCGGCGCACTCGCACGCTGCTGTCCTCGGCCAGAATGGACAGCACAGAGGGGACTCCCAGACAGAAAAAATCTTCTTTTAACGCGGTGGTCAAAATAAACCGCAAATTTTTGGACGGAGACAGCGCCAGGGTCGCCACCATGTCGGTGCGGGTGAGGACGTCGGCATGCTCTAACGTCGCCACCACCGCACGGCGCAGTTCATTTCGCACCGACGGATCTTTATCCTCCGACAGTTGCGTCAGCAATGGTATGAATGATTCCATGGTGCGAGACTCCATTTGGTTCATAAGCATTTCGCAAATACGAATACGCACTTCTGCTCGACGATCGGTGGCGATGTACGACAGCGCCTTGCGTTTTTCATCGCTGGACATCTCAGAATCGCCAACCTCATCGATAATTCCATCCACCAGATTCATGGGGAAATCTTCCATGGCCGGCAGCATGGATGCTGAAATCCCAGGGGACGTCGAAAGGGCGGCGCTGGCGAGATAGGCTGCCAAAACTCTTCTCATATATCCGTTCATAAATCACTCCATTCTCGTTTTGCACCGACTCCGCGATGCAATATCCAACATCAAACCAAAACTAAAATTGGATGTTTCAGAGAACAGGGGGGCCGCGCCCTGAGGCGTCAGAAAGGAAACAGGTGACTGGGGCGAACAATTCCAGAGGGGCGTCAAAGCGGCAACGAGGGGATAGGCCCAACCCGAACAAATGAACGGCAGAGACCTCCCCATCCAGTCCCCCGCCATCATCAAATTCCTCGATAACAAAAACAATGCCATCATGATCAACAGACAACAGTGCGGCATCGCACGATTTGCGGACTTTCACCCATTGCCCACTGTGCCCCATCTCAAAACAACTCTGCGTGAGATTACCCTTTGATACAGCGGGCCATGCACTCAACAAAAGTGGCGCCATGGCAAACAGAATCTGTAACAGTCTGGGTATCCGGTTCACGGTACATGCCCTCTCATCCCGTTAAAAACAGTCGTGGGAACAAATATATTCCTGTGCCCTGCAACAACGCAACATAATAGTGAAATGCAGTACCAGCGCAAACCGATACAAATTTCACCACATTCCAGAATTCCCATGCCATGCGCTGCACTTATGTCTGATAAAAAAGTGAGAACCCGGGAAAACGAATCCGTCGATGGCGATGCGTCAATGGATGGCGAAAACGACGTCTCTTTTTCCCGAACGCTGGGATTTTTCGATGTCACAATGATCGGAGTGGGTGCCATGATCGGTGCCGGAATCTTTGTTCTTACCGGCATCGCCTGCGGAGAAGGGGCCCGGCGGCCATGCTCGCATTTGGCCTCAATGGTGCAGTGACGCTGATTACCGCCATGGTGTACGCCGAACTGACGTCCACAATTCCAGGGGCCGGCGGCGGCTACGCGTATGTGAAGCACGCCTTTCCAGATATACCTGGCTTTACTGCGGGCTGGTGGCTTTGGTTCGCATACACGGTGGCCTGTGCACTGTATGCGGCGGGATTCGGTTCGTATTTCATGGAGTTTCCGTGCAAATATACGGTTGAATTCCTCATCGACATCGCTGCGGCGCTGGCCATCCAGAAAGACGGCATAGTGGTCGGACTGACGGTGGTAAAAGACGACACCGGGCAGCACATCGTCCGCGCCAATTCGGTGGCTGCCGGAATCGCCCGGGCCGCAAATTCGTATGACATGGTGGTTATTGGCGCGGCGCCACCCCAATTTTTCAAACACATGCTTTTGGGCGACATTCCCGAAAAAGTCGCACGCCACTCCTCAAGTCCTGTTATTATTATTCAAAAATGGCAGGGTTCGGTCAGCGGGCTGTTTCGCAAACTGTTTGGATAAAACAAACGGAGACTGCATGAATATCGTATTTACACCGCCATGGCGGCAAAGTGTTCTCGTTTTTTTGGCATTGAACTGTTTTTACGCCGGTTGCGGATGGGAGAGCAAATCCGTGTCTCCTGAACAAAGCAATATCAACACCGGGGACACCGTTTCCCGGTCCTCTGATTCATCAAAGACGGATTCCGCCAACACATCAGCCACCGATATTCTGGTCATTTTGCCCGGTGACACCGCGCCCTTCAACGCCGACACCGCGGACAACGACAGCAATAAAGCCGCCTCATTGTGCGGCAACGGCATACTCGATGAAGGCGAGGAATGCGACGACGGCAACCTCCAAAGCGACGATGGATGCGATGCCCTGTGTCGGCTGATTGACTGGTCAGATCCCTGTGGTCCCCCGGATTATTGGTGCCGAAGAAACGCCCTGTGCGGTGACGGCAACACATTGCTGCCCGAAATGTGTGACGACGGCAATCTGGAAAATAGCGATGGCTGTTCCTCCACATGCCAGGTGGAAATCGGATTTGACTGTGAAGGCGATCCCTCGGTTTGCCACACCACCCTGTGCGGCGACGGTATCGTGGAGGGCATCGAGGGGTGCGACGATGTAAATACGCTCCCATTTGATGGATGTTCCGCCAATTGCCTTAAAGAACCCGTCTGCACAGCAGATGGATGTCATTCAGAATGCGGCGATGGTTCAGTTCTTTTGGAAGAATGCGACGATGGCAATCTCATTGACGGGGATGGGTGCAGTGCCCAGTGCCGCAGAGAAGCTGGATTCGTCTGTACTCCCGATGTCCCCAACGCCCCCGGTTCGCTGACGCTTTCGCTGCCTGTCATTTACCGCGTGTTTCCAGATGCACACCCGGATTTTGGTCTCGTCGCCTGCAATGGCGCCGGACAGGGGGAGGCGATTATCGCCTCGACGTTGACAGACTGGAAACCCGCCCCGGGTGTCATGGCCCACGACAATTGCGTCACATCGCTTTGGGACTGGTTCTCGCCCTCGCACCCGGACGTCGATACATTTGCCGCAACCATTTCGCTGGCGCTGGAAGAGGCCGGACGGTACATGGGCCGTCTCGATGTTGATCTGCTCCCGTTCGACGTCTCAGGCGATGACAGCGTGCATCCGTTTTTCACCTCGGAAATCCACTATTGGCAGGAGTTTGACGCCACAGCGGTGTTGCATTTGCTGTTTGGGGGCAGCGATGACACCTGGGTGTTTATCAATGGTCAGCTGGCGCTTGACGCCGGAGGTATTGGGGACCACCCGAATCGGGAATTGATGTTGGACGAAAACACCGCCGCCTCATATGGCATCCACCACGGGGATGCCTACCGCATCAGTATCTTTCACGCCCATCGATCCACAGATACACCCCGACTCTTTGTCACTATGGGCAACCACTCCATTGAACGCAGCAGGTGCCATGGAGAATGCGGGGACGGCATTGTTACCCTCGGTGAGGAATGCGATGACGGCGTCAATGACAGCAGATACGGCGGCTGTACCCGGGAATGCAAACTCGCCGATTATTGTGGCGATGGTCAGGTTCAGGAAGCGGTGGAGGATTGTGATGACGGCAACAAAAAGGATGGAGACGATTGCCCGGCCAACTGCCAAAAAACAAGGAGTGGAATCGACGAGTAACACCACTCGCAAAGCGCCAGTGACCGTCCCTTTTATTTCACAAATATCAAAAAAAATCGACAAATCGACAATTTTCCAACATTTCTCCAAGCCTTTCTAATGATTTTAATTGGACATCCGTAAACAATTAACTGGAGGGGATTTGATCTATTACAGTTTTATAGTAAAATATCACCCATAATGGATTATTTTCATAATTCCAGAATCCTAATGTCGACTAATGCCTGTTGTCGTATGCACCTTGCGTTCGACGCAGAATAGGGGTTTCACCATGAAACAGCAGCAGCGTTCATTTTTTTTTCTCTTCGGTGCCGTCCAACTGATTCTATTTTTCCTGTCAGGTTGTGAAGGCTCCGTTCGGGATACCGAAGCCCAGCTGGCACCGTCGCAGTCGCAAGGAGAAGACGCCGCAACGCCGGAAACACCGTCTGAAGACACCACCGACCAGGAAGATCTCATTCGCCCGCGGGATCTGGGCTATTTTTCGCCCCTCATCGAAGAATGCTGCACCAAGCCCGGCGCCGCCGCCGAGTGCTGGATGAATGATGCCGAAAACGACGGCGTTCTGTGTGACAGTTCTGCCGATTGCCCCAGCAGCAGCTGCGATTTGACAAAAGGGCGCTGCAAATGCGAATCAGACGATGAATGCAACGACGGAATTTGCGTAAACGGCGTCTGTGGTCCCTCCTGGTGCAACGGTTATCTGAAATGCTCGTGCTGGGGCGGATGCGACTGGTGGACGGCCGACTCACCGACCAAAACACTGCACGAAGCGGCTGAAGCCCAGGGGATGTTCTGTTGTGAAGGGGTGTACGCGGCGGATCCGGTGGACGTGGATCCCGCGCTTGGAGGATTCTTTTCCCAAACCCCCTGCAATGGTTGCGAAACCAATGAGGAATGCGACGACAACAATCCCTGCACCGCAGATCAGTGTGTGGAAAACAATTGCGTGCACACCAAACTGACAGGTACTCTTGATGCCATTCCCGACGCTGCCAAATGTCCGTTCAACGATGTCATTTACGCCAACGACTGCGCTCGTGCCAGTTGCGACAAAGGCGCCTGTGCGGTCGAAACATCGTGGCGGCTGGGCCAAAGCTGCTCGGACACGCCGGATGATGTCCCCGCAGGATACCATCCGGACTGCTTCACCCGCGTATGCAGTGCCGGCGGAACCTGTTCCGTGGTGGTACTGACGGGTCAACCCTGCAACGTAGGGCAAAACGACTGTTCCCAGGCTGTCTGCGATGCCGGCGCTCAATGCGTGGACGCCCCACTCGATTCAGCCGGTCTGGCAGCCCACGCCGAATGCTGCGACCCCGCGGTTACCGCGTCGTTCAACGATGGACACACCTGCACAGATGATTATTGCTGTCAACCCGGTTCCACTATCCCCAGCTGCAGCGGCATTGCTGTTTACACACAACGCAATGTTCCCAATTATGATCCCGCCAACCCCGGCGATTGTTGTCTCGAATCCACTCAGTGCAACGACGGTAACGGCTGTACCCAAAACATTTGCTGTGGCACCACAAACGCGGGACTGGCGGCGTGCGGCGGAGATGCATCTGATCCCAGCTGGGAATGTGTTGCGCCGGTGAAGGATATTCCAGGATGCTGCGACGACACCCCGGCAAATCTGGCGGACAACTGCAACGACCTTTATGCATGCACACAACACACCTGCTGTACTCCCAATGCCGTCCTATTTGCGGGAGTCGGCGATCCCTGTTTTGGCGCCACCGAATACCACTGCTCAGATGCCAATATTTATAGTCCGCTGCCCGCCGGATGCTGCGACCCCGCAGGCAACGCCGCTGTGGACTGTGCCGACGGTAATCAGTGCACCAGCAAAAGCTGCGATGCCAATTCCTTTGCCTGCGATACAACACCTCTGCCATCCGTGGCCGGTTGCTGCGGTCCCGCAATCAGCGAGGCTTGCGACAATGAAGACGCCAATGCCTGCACGGTGGAAACCTGTTGCAGTCCCGCGCGCATTGCCGGCGCCCCGGTGGGAGACCCCTGTTTTGGCGCCAGTGAATGGCAGTGCGGTATCTCCGTCAGCAACACGCCCGGCTGCTGCACCGATGCCGCAGACTGCAACGATGGCAATCCCTGTACCTACGACAGTTGCGTAAACAATATCTGTCAATGGGGACCCCTGTCGGATTTGTCAGCCGTGGCCCGCGTATGCTGCGACACACAGGGCGACAATGACGCGCAATGCGGTGATGCCAATGATCCGGGCGCCTGCACACAGAATGTATGCTGTTCTCCGGCAATGATTGCCAGCGCGGTATCCGGGGATCCCTGTTTCGCGGCCGATGACTGGAGCTGCCAAAACCCGGTGGAGAATCCCGTGCCGGAAGGATGCTGCGACGGCGTGGACTTTGAAACCGAATGTAATCCCAACGGCAATACCTGTGCCGATGCCAGTTGTGTCAATCACAATTGTCAGTGGGTGGTCGTCACACCCGCGCCAGGAAATGAATGCTGCACAAAGGATGCGGACTGCCCCGCCGCCGACAGCACGAATCCGTGTCTGGCAACCGCCACATGCAGTCAATCCGACGATCCCATTATCAATACCAATTGGGGCCAATGTGATCTGACGTTTAAAGCATCGGGCGCTTCCTGCGGCAACGGCGACGATTGCTTCGACAATGTGTGCGGCGATCCGGCCCTTGAAAATCTGGATTGTACCGTCACCACTTTCATGGCTTCAGGCACGTCCTGTACACCCAATGGTCCCGCTCCCGCCTGCGGCACATACGCATGCGATGGCGCTGGAAACTGCGCCAAAGTAATTGCCGTGAGTGGCGGTCAACCCAATGAAACGTGCGCCACACTCATCGACCTGGGAGACGCCTTTGGGGGCATCAGCACCACCGGCAGCAACGAATGCGCCCAGGACACGTACGAACCTGTCCGCACAGGCAAATTTACCGCGTGCGACAGAGAAACATATGGCGACGTGGTCTACACCTTCAGCAATTCGGTGGGTGACGCCTACGACCTGAAGCACAGTGTGGTGAAAGTAACGGACCCCTCCGGCGATTGGGATCCGGTGGTGTACACGCGCACAGAGTGCACCACTGACAGCAGTCAAACCCGTTGTAATGATGATTGCACATTCGCCGGCACCAACTACAACTCGACGGATTACGGTTTTGCCGTATCAGGCGCCTGTACCGGTACGGAATCCACCGTTGTGGCCGGGCCATATGCGGTCGCGGATATTCCTTCTCACAATGCCGCCTCTCCAGTGGCTGTATCCAGTCAGGACTTCGACCGAAACAACGTCCGCGACGGATACAATGTGGTCCGCGACCATATCACCTCATTAATAGTGGATTCTCAGTATTCGCTGCCATCTGCGGGAGGCGACTTCAATCTGAATGTGTCACAGGAGTCTCACAATAATAACGACTGTCGGGAAATCGGTTCCTATGCCGGTGCACCCACCATCGATGGCAACTTCACATGGAAACAGCGATGGCGCGGTACAATGACCTCCGGTAACTACAAAAACTATTTTGGGACGGGAATTGATCCGCATCAGGCCTTTTTCAAACTGGAAATTCCAGCGGGATCCGGCCAGTATCTCGCGTATGTGGATTGGAATGCGATGGATAGAAAAGGCGAACTGGGCAATACCATCAGCATGGACGCAGCGACTGCATCCGCCAGCTTCTTCCCAGCATCTCTAAGCAGACTGTGGGCGGATTCGATCAATAGCCAGGAGTGCTCCCGGACTGATACATTGACTGTTAAAGACACATCGGGGTTACCGGTTCAGGTCAGTCTGGATGCATCCGGGGCCACGTACGAAAACGCGTGGTTGGCAGTTGGAAATCAGAGCAACGGCGATTATGGCGATTACGAACTCGCCATTCTAAAACGCCAGCCTGATTTCTTTGGGTTTTTCAACTCGTATTCAGGGTCTTGGAAACCGGGAGATTTTAGCTCAATGAATTATTTTGACGGCTCTGGAGACCGACTGGATTTCATTCCCAGTGGAACAGCGGACAATGGATATGTCATGACGATTTCAGATATTGGAGAGGGGCCTGACACCTGTCCGGACAAAAGTGGTGGGACCGACAACGTTTGGGATATGGGTTGGCTGGTCCATCCGTTCTGCTATGGCATTTGGGGAAATAATTGGGATGCGCTATTTTATGATGTTTACAACAGTGATTTCAACGAAATATTTGAATTGCCGTTCAAATTTCCACTTGGAAACGAAACGTATGAATTTGCATATGTGGACCATACAGGCCGCATTTCATTATTGAAATCACTGGACGACAGTTACACATGCAGCACTGATTCTCAATGTTCCAGCAATGTCGGCGCCTGCAATCCTTCGGGGACATGTGTCTGCACTTCGGGACGATGTGTACACAACCCCGGTGGGGCGGATATCTGGCCCGATGCGAAAAAGATGTTCTCTCCGCCCGAAGCGGGAGGATATGCGCCAGTTATCGCCGGGGCGTGGGGAACATTCAAACACCGCTGGGCGAACGGTGATCGTGGATACACTACTGTACAAACTATCGTATTTGAAGGGACCACTGCATTTGTTGTGACCTGGATGGCCATGGAAATTGCAGATACATCGGTCACAGACAGTTTTAGCACTCAAAACAAATGGAATCATTTTTATGCAAGACCAGGGTGGCAGGTGATTTTGAGAGTCGATGGCCGAATTGTCTTCTACTATCGACCAGGTAGGGTGGGTTCCACTTCAGTATGGGACGAAGCCGTCTCGAGGGGGAATTTCTTTGTTGGCATCACTGGTGGCACATCTACGGTTACTTGCGACAGCGACCAGGATTGCAGAGATAACTATTTCAGTGACGCTCAATGTGATGGCAACTACTGGTACTGGGGAAAATTCAGATCTGGATCCGATAAATGCTTCCGCCAGATAACACCGCTTATTCAGGGCAGCAACGGCATCGGAAACGAATGAGGGGGGACATGATCATGCACCATTTGAATGTCAGATATATCGTTCTCTTCAGCTCTCTGGCGTTTGCAATCTCCTCATGCAGCTGTGATGACAAAGAATGCAAATCCAGTCGCGATTGCGGGATGGGTGAAGTATGCCGCAATGGCAAATGCATCAGTCCCGAGGTGTCCACCGCATCGGACTCTGCCACCGACAGCAGCAGCGCCACCGGATCGGACAGCATTTCCGATTCGAACGCATCGTCCGATTCCACCACCGACAGCGACACCACGCAAACCGGGACGGACAGCACATCGGATTCCGCCACGGCGACTGTGGCCTGCTTTGAGAACTGGGAGTGCAATGACGACAACAGCTGTACGACAGATGTCTGTCAAAATGGTCAATGCACCCACTCCCAAACAACGCCTTTACCTGCAGGATGCTGCAGGGCGGCAACGGACTGCAATGATGGCGACAACTGCACCACAGACACGTGCAACCCCACCACTTTTGCCTGTCAGTACACCAGTGTTGCCGATGGCACCTGCTGCACCGCCAACAGCGATTGCAACGACGGCAACACTTGCACGCTGGACGCATGCGGATTTGATGGGCGGTGTGTTCATGCCGCTGACCTTTCAGGAACGGATTGTTGCGATGATGTTTACGACTGTAATGTCAGCGCCTGTGCCAGCATGGCCTGTACCAGCTACCAGTGCGTTGCCACATTTCCCGCCACATTGCCAGCCGGATGTTGCGCCGTGGCATCCGATTGTCCGCCCGGAGAAGGGGCCTGCGCAGTGGCCAGCTGCAACAGCATGGGCGAATGCGAGTATGAGACCAACCCGGCGCTTTCGCCCGACTGTTGCATGACCGCCGCCGATTGCGATGACGGCAACAGCTGCAACCTGGATTCGTGCACGTTCGAATACATGTGCGCCCACTCTGCCCCCATCTCACCAGCGCCTGGATGCTGTCTTAACGACGGCGACTGTGCCGATGGCGACAACTGCACTGCGGACCTGTGCATCGACAATGTGTGCACCACTGGAATTCCCAACCCACTGCCTGTGGGATGCTGCAACGATGCAACCGACTGCGATGACCTGAACGACTGCACCAGGGAAGTCTGCAGCAATGGGCATTGTTACAGCGCCGGCGATCCTCTGCTGGGCGCCGAATGCTGTTACGAGTTGGGGGATTGTGATGATGGCAACGCCTGTACGCAGGACAGCTGCAGTACATTCAGCAGTCAATGCCGACATGCCGCACCGGACACCGATAGTATGCCCGACGGATGCTGTCTGGTGGCGGCCGATTGTACCGATACCGATCCCTGCATGATTGGGTCCTGCGCGTCGAGCCCGCAGTTCAATTGCCAATTTGCCGCAGCGGTGGACGACACACCATGTGACAATGCATCCTGGTGTGACGGCCCGGAAGTCTGCATTGGCGGGGTGTGTCAAAGCAAGGCGGATGGCAACCCATGTACTGGACCCGCGAGCGTGTGCCGCGAAGTGGATTGTGTGGAGCCCGCAACCGTCGGTGGTATCGGCAGTTGTACCATCATCGCCGAATATGACACCGATAGTGCCTGTGACGATGGCATATACTGCAATGGAAACGATATCTGTCTGGCGGGCGACTGCGTGCACGTGAACACACCATGCGTTGGACTTGATACAGACTCGCTGGGGATTTGCAAGACATACACCTGCAACGAGACCACAACATCCTGTCTGGTGGCGAATAAACCCAATTTCACATCGTGTGACAATGCGCTCAAATGCGATGGCGTGAACCTGTGTGTGAATGGTGTCTGCGAAGCAGGCAGCTACTGTGGTGCGGGAAATGATTGCCTCACCTACAGCTGTATCGAGGACACCGCCGGGGGTACCCCCACATGCGTGGAAAATCTTGAGCCCAACGGCAAAAGCTGCGCCACACCGGATTTGGGAGCCTGTTTTGGAAACAGTGGGCGAATGTGTCTCGATGGCAGCTGCTCCATAGGCGATAATCCCCTATGCAGCGTCACGGCCGCCACCAACGGATTCTGTACCGAAACCCTGTGTGTGGAAGCATGGGACACCGATGGCTGTTTCGTCGGGACATTCGATCCTGCAGATACATCCAGCGATACCGATAATCCCAGTCCCGTGTTCACATCACTTGGGTGCGCCATAGCAGCAGATACCGATAGTGGCGATGCGTACCTGAACACCGTTGTTTTCTCCACCGCCTACGAGCAAAACCGCGTATCCAATTACGGCGGCCTTTGTGGCTCTGGATTCGATGGTGGTGATTTGATTTACCAGATAGACCTGGTGGACACGCAAAATTACACCTTTACCATTACCAACCTGGAAACCACCATGGACACCACCGCTTACGATGTGTCGATAATGCTGCTCACCGACGCCTGCAACAGCGCCAGCTGTGTGGTCATTGATTCCAACTCCGCCACGGCATCCATCAATTATACGGCTACCACCACAGGGACACACTACATCGTCATCGACACCTCGGATAGACAGTACGTCACTGGCGCCCTGACAGTGACCTGCAACTGACCGCCACTCCCTGTTTTCCTGCTCCATAGGATTTCCATTTACAGCGTTTTTATTATATGTTAATTTTTTCAATAAAACTGTCGAAGGTTTCCCAATCATCGCTGTACTTTTTGGCAGATCGCGTTATAACATATGTCGGGGTTTTAAAGAATCATGAAGCTACATTTACCAGACAGATTGCGAGAACAGTACGACAATATCAGCGCGGAGGAGTATCGCGTTCAACTGCATGAAATTGTCGAAAAAATTCGTGCACTTCTGCGAAACCTTCCCGTTAAGAGCCATGTTAAATACCGGGTGAAAACCTTCGAAGAGTACTATAAAAAATGGACATCTCTAGGGGGCACCGAAGAAACGCCCATTGGGGACATGCTCGGAGTCCGTGTCATCTGCCCGTTTCTCGAAGATCTGAAGCTGGTGGAGGCGCAGTTTAATCGGGAACTTCCCATTTCCGAAGTGGATCATAAAGGAGAGGAACGCTCTTTCTCTGAGTTTGGCTACGAATCCACCCACATGCTGCTCGATCTGAACAACGAGACCATCGAACACCCCATGCCCGGTGTGGCGCGGATATGTGAAATCCAATTGCGCACCATTTTGCAGGATGCCTGGGCCGAAGTGGAGCACGAACTCATTTACAAATCCGACTGGTCCATTCCCACTGACCAGGTTCGCAGAAAACTTGCGGCGCTGAACGCCAACCTCAGTCTGAGCGATGTTATTTTCCAGGAACTGAGAGATTTTCAAAAGGACGTGCAACGCAAACAGGCGAAACGGCGTGAAATTCAAAAAAATCGCAGTGGTATTGCCCACCCTGTTGAAATGTCAAAACGCCTGGATAATGAACAGGTTGAAGAAGAGAGCCGGGAAGACCTCGAAAAACTGGTTCTGCGCGCACTCACCGCTCATTCCGAGGAGTCATTCAGCCGTGCCATTCGGCTCTATTCCCGAATTCTGCTGCGCCCCCAGTCGGACCCCATCCGTTCCATCATTTTAAATCATCGGGGAATGGCCTATTTTGCCATCAACGAAAACAACGCTGCCCGTTCTGATTTCAAGGCCGCATTGGCCATTGATTCGAAGAGTCATCGCGCATGGTACAACCTGGGACTCACTCACCAGGCGCTGGGCGATCACAACTGGGCCCTGGATGCATTCAGTCGAAGCATCGCCATTGACTCCACATTCTATGACGCTCAGGTACAGTACATTCACGAACTGCTGTATCGCAGGAATCTGCCTGCTGCTGAAGATGCGGTTCAACTCCTCCCGCAGGAATTCACGCAGCGCCCGGAGATGGTCCATGAAATAGAACTGCTCAACCAGCTACTCGAAGAATCCGCCCCGGCCACTGGTTCGGGGAAATAGCGGCTGAAATCAACCCGTATTATTTGAATAGCCGTAACGAAGAATCACGCGATAAAAAGTTTAAGGGTCCTCGCCGCATCCTTGCTGTCGAACGGTTCGTCCTTCAACTCTTTACGCAGGCTCACCGAGTCAAACATTTTGTCCAAAAACAGATAAAATGCCTCACACTCCTCCAAAATACTGGAGAGTCGCTGCACTTCAAGGGCATCGCCATCCCGCAAACGGTCCACCAGCGCCATGAATTTATCAAATCGATCATAGTCACTGTAGCGCAGCAACTGATATCCCATGGATCTGAAATACTCCACAAAGGTTTTTACAAAGCGGAATGTATCCAGCCCCACCCACCGATCCCGCACAGCTTCTGTCCCCCGGATTTTGGCCACAAACGCCTTCAAAATCTGGCGAAACATCCAAATGTCCCGTCTCAAACGCTTGGAACGTGTAATGTCCGAGGTAAAATCCTTGAAAAGGTCGTCGCCCTTCACGCTAACGTTAAACTCCTGAACCAAAAGCACCGCCGCGTTCTGAAAAAAACTCTGCAACGAGGTGCATGCGGTCTGCACGGCACTGATTACCGTCGCTTTATTACTGTCCGCGAACTCTTTAAACGACGGCAACTGCTGCACAAAGGTTTTTCTCAGTTCCAAATCCAACTGGTCCCCAGTGGATTCAAGTAGTTCACGAAGAGATTTCAACTCCTGAAACTGGAGATTCAGCTCATCGTACGCCACCTCCAGCTTTTCGGGGCTTAAAGATTCGAATTCGGCGCCAAAATCCGCTGCGAGCCAGTGAGCCGTATCGTGGGCTAAAAAATGGGCGAACTGATTGCCATCGGAATAAATCAGGCACAGCATCGCAAACAGCGAGCCGGACGGTTCGCCGTGATCCCACCGAATAGTAACATCCAGATAATTCATTAACCGAAAGACGGTCAGTAACGAAATGGCGCTGATGCGCTGCGCCGCCACGTGGTCAATACTGCCCAGCGTCAGCAGTACCTGATGCCGCAATATTTCGTCGTACTGAGGCCGAAACTCAAACAATGTAAGTGGATTGAAATACCTGGAACGCATCACTTCCTTGTACAGAATCAGATGCGTCGAAATAAACTCCCGCTGTGTAATGGTCTCCTTGCGAGTCAACGCCCGTTCGGCCAGTTCCCTCACGGCATGCAATGTTCCCAGCAGCAGAAACATGCTCTGCTCCGGTGTATCCTGCACCAGGGTTCGCTCCAGATGTTCTGTCCTAAGGCCGTCATCAGCGGTGGTGGACATAAACACATCCACCGTGTACCCCATGAATGTAGATGGCTGATTTAAATGTTCTCCCAATGAAATCAGTTCAGAAATCGCTTCGAGCAGCATCCGCATTTCAAACGAAAAATCCCGCTCCTCAGTGGATTTCACTGCGCGCGCACCGGGATAATTGCGATGATTGCCCAGTGCCACAGTGCCCTTGAGCAGCATTTCAAACCGGAACAGCAACGCACTTTTATCCTCCACCTCCAGCCTCTCAAACCAGTCCTCCCGACGACGGGCCGCCCCCTCACTCATCCACCGGGACAGATGAAGATACTCGTCGTAATAATTTTTTCCATCAGATGCGCTCAAAACAGCCCCCGTTGTTCCCCCTGTCTGGGGCGCACACCCAAATGCTCATAAGCCAGGCGAGTGGCGATACGTCCCCTGGGCGTACGCTGTATAAACCCATTCTGCATCAGAAACGGCTCGTACACATCCTCAATTGTATCCCTGGGCTCCGACACCGCTGCAGCGATGGTTTCAATTCCCACCGGGCCGCCATCAAATTTTTCGATGATGGTCAGCAAAATCCGTCTATCCATTTGGTCGAAACCCGCATTATCCACTTCCAGCCGCTCCAGCGCAAAACAGGCGATGGCCTTTGTTATGTTTCCCTCGCCCTCCACTTCGGCAAAGTCGCGCACCCGGCGCAACAGGCGATTGGCGATACGCGGCGTTCCTCTGGAACGTCTGGCAATTTCCACCGCCCCATCATCCTCAATGGGAATATTCAACAAATTCGCCGACCGCGCCACTATCTGCTTCAACTCTGAGGCCGGATAGTACTCAAGGCGCATATTCACACCAAATCGGGACAGCAGCGGCGAGGTGAGCAACCCCGTGCGCGTGGTGGCGCCCACCAGCGTAAAAGGACTCAGGGGCAATTTGTACGATGACGCATGGGGGCCGTCTCCGGCGATGATGTCTATTTCGAAATCCTCAATGGCCGGGTACAGATTTTCCTCCACCACGGGATTCAATCGATGAATTTCATCGATAAACAGTACATCCCGGGGCTCCAGCTTTGACAGTAACGCAGCCAGCGATCCTTTATGCTCAATGGCCGGTCCGGATGTGGTGTGAATGGTCACGTTCATCTCTTCAGCGATAATATTGGCGAGAGTGGTTTTCCCCAACCCCGGCGGGCCACAGAACAGCACGTGATCCAGCGGTTCTCCCCGACGCCTTGCCGCTTCTATAAACACACGCAAATTGGCCACATGCTTTTTCTGTCCCACATATTCACTCAGCGACGATGGTCTGAGCGCCACGTCGAATCTTTTTTCATCCGACGCTATCGATGCATCCACCAAACGCGTATTCTCCACAAATTCGTTCATTCAATCCGTATCCTATTTACTGCGAAGCAGCGCCAGCGACTTGCGTAACAACTCCTCGAATGTGGCGTTTTCTGCACTTTCCGCTTTTACTTCATTTAACACTTTGGAAACGACAGGTGGCTTGAAGCCCAAATTTTTAAGCGCAGAATCCAGCTCGGTAAATACACCGCCCAGTCCCCCGCTTTCCCCAGCCGCATCTTTGGCAAAATCCAGTTTGCCCCCCAACTCCAGAATCATGCGCTCGGCCGTCTTTTTTCCGATACCCGGAATGGAACTGAGCCGCTTTGTATCTGCAGTTTGAACCGCCTGCACCAATTCCGGACCGTTGAGGGCGCCAATTACAGCCAGCGCCACTTTGGGTCCCACACCACTGATTTTAAGCAATGTGCGAAACGCGGTGCGATCCTGTTTACTCTCAAAGCCAAACAGCCGCAGTTCCTCCTCGCGCACGTGGGTGTGAATCCATAACACGACTGATTCGTTCAGGGGCGGAAGAGCCGCCAGCGTGTTTAAAGGTAGTGAAACAGCGTATCCAACACCATTTACATCAACCACCGCACCATCAGATTCCTTATCGGCAATAATGCCTTTCAACCGTCCAATCATAGCGGGAAATCATACTCGCTCACGTGCAATAGCACAAGGAAACTGTGGGGAATTCACCTCGCGCACCTATTGGGCGAAGTTTCGATACAACGCTCCCGCTCGACCGGCAAAACACAACGGATGCCGGCATTGGGCATGCATTGTCGCCCCAAAAAAACACCGAAAATTTGCTCAGTACCCCTTCTGTATGGCATATTATCTCTCGAAGTGTAAACATACGAAATCATTAGAGAAAATATGAAAACCCCAGAAACATTCGAACAAATCACAAAACGCGCGGCAGCGTTTGCCAAAAGCGCCGGCATTAAACTGAACTCGGGACATTTACTTTTGGCGATTCTGACCGGCGCGGGGGTAGCCGCAAATACGCTGTCTCTTCGCGGACTTACCGAAACCAAGGTCCGCGCGAGACTCCGTGAAGACCTGGAAGAAAGTGACGAGGTACTAAACCGGGTTCAGCAAAGCACATTGCAGATTGCGCGGTCCGTTCGCAGCACAAGTATTGGCGCCATTCATTTACTTGCGGGAATTGCCACGGTAAAAGAGTGCAGGGGGCATCAAATCATGCGGGATTGCGATTTGAATGTGGATACCATTCGCGTTCAGTCACTGCGCAATATGACCAGTGGTTTTACCCGGGAACACGGTCATCGCAGCGACAATCAACAGTTGAATCTCGCCATGAAGGACTCACCCCGGGCCATCACGCAAAAAAGCAAACCGTCCAGCAAGCCGTCCAAAGAGACCCGTCCCCCAAAAAAAACACTGCCTGCTCAAAAAAAGAGGGTGATAGTCTCCAAAACCAAAGGCGTGGGGCGGCAACTGGAACAGGCCCAAAAAAAGATGCGTACCGGGGGCGCCATACCCGTCGACACGCCGTCATCGGCGTCAACGTCCCATGCCACCGTTTCCGGGGATATCGCCGTTTCCCAATTTTCATTGACGCCCAAAGACTACCCCGTCCTTTGCACTTTGGGGCGAAATCTAACACAGGAAGCGGCGGATGGCGTACTCAAACCCATCGTTGGGCGCGTGGCGGAAATAGAGCAAATAGCTGATATTCTTAATAAAAAGCGGGCAAACTGCCCCTGTCTGGTGGGACCGCCGGGAGTGGGCAAAACGGCTATTGTGGAAGGTCTCGCCTGCGACATGCTGTTTGAGACAGTCAGCGGTTTCGATTATGAAGTCATTGTGGAGGTCAGTCTGCCCGCGCTGTTGGGGGGCACCACCCTCAGAGGTGAGTTGAGCGAAAAAATCATTGAAGCGACAAAGGAGATCGGAAAAAGCCAGGGCAAGGTAATTCTCTTTTTCGACGATGTTCATACACTGCTGGGATCCGCAGACGCCACAGAGGCGGTGACAGAGTTGAAGTCTGCCATGGGTAGAGGTGAAATTCCCTGTATTTTTGCCACAACTGAGTCCGATTTCAACAAATATGTCGATCCCGCGCTGGCCCGTCTGATGACCACCATCGATGTGACCGAGCCCAGGGAAGAAGAAGCCCTGGAGATTCTGGCGGGGGTGGCGCCGGACTACGAAGCCTTTCATGATGTAAAAATTGACACGAATGCGCTGCGTGCTTCAGTGGTGCTCAGCTCGCGATACATTTCCGACAGTTATTTGCCGGACAAAGCGGTCTCCATCATTGACCTGGCGGCATCCCAGGTGAAGCGGCGGGGTGGAAATAGTGTACAGGAAGCCGATGTGGCCACTGTTCTCGCGCAAAAAATCGGCGTCCCCGAAGAGCGGTTGAAAGTCAGCGATGCCCATCGACTGCTTGATCTGGAACAGGAACTGTCACAGGATATTATCGGACATCACCACGCGCTGTCCGCCCTGGGCGAAACGCTGCGTCGCAACGCCGCCGGTTTTCACAGCGGGCGTCCAATTGGCTCCTTTTTGTTCCTGGGTCCCACGGGTGTAGGCAAAACCGAAACCGCCAAAACACTGGCCCGGCTGCTGTTCGCCGATGAAAAGGCCATGATTCGCCTGGATATGTCGGAGTTTTCCGAAGCCCATGCAGTGGCCCGGATGATTGGCGCTCCCCCTGGATATATCGGCCATGAAGATGGTGGTCAACTCACTGACGCGGTGCGTCGACGCCCCTACAGTCTGGTACTGCTGGACGAAATCGAAAAAGCCCATCGCGATGTGATTCAATCATTGCTGCAAGTGCTGGACGACGGACGGTTGACGGACGGCAAGGGCAAAACGGTGGATTTTAAAAATACCGTCATCATCATGACCAGCAATCTGGGCTCGGACATGCGACAGATGGAAAAAAATCATGGTCCCGTTGGATTTGGACACTCCGAAATAAGAGCCGAAACCAATCTTAAAGATACTGTTACAAACGCGGCCCGGGCGGCATTGCCTCCCGAATTGTGGAACCGTATTGATGAACCTTTGGTATTCGAGCCATTGACCCAAAATGATGTGGCCCGGATCGCCCGGTTAATGCTCAATAAATTGGCGAAACAAATTTACCGGGAGCGCGAAATTGCGCTTGCTATTGAGGACGAAGTGATTGATCATCTTATAGTCGGTGGCGGATTTGACATGCAACTGGGGGCCAGGCCAATGCGTCGCACCATCTCCAGAATGATTGAAGGCCCCCTCGCCCGCATCATCCTTGGAGAGAGTAACAAAGGAGACACAATAGAGATCGCTGTGAATGATGAAGAACTCTATTTTAGAAATATTCGAGGCCAGGATGGCCTCTGTTCGGGGACCCCATGACTGATTCGGCCGAAACCCTAAAACTGCCCATTCAATTTGGCCCTTACTACCTGTTCGATTTTGTCGGCAAAGGTGGTATGGCCGAGATTTTCCTTGCCAAAACCCTCACTGAATTGGGAACAGAAAAAATATGTGTCATCAAACGTATTCTGCCCCTTCTGAATAAGGACAAGGATTTTTGCGAGATGCTGATTAACGAGGCCAAAATCGTGGCCAATCTGTCCCATGCCAATGTGGTGAAAACGCTGCAGCTGGGGCAAATCGATCAGCAATATTATATCGCCATGGAGTACGTGGAGGGCGTAGATCTGAATCGTTTGCTGGGCACTCTCTCCAAAGCAGGCGCAGCGCTGCCACTGCAGTTCGCCCTTTACATCATCATTGAAACGCTCAAAGGGCTCGATTACGCCCATCGCGCCACAGATGCCAGCGGCAATCCCTACAACATCATTCATCGCGATGTGTCCCCCACCAACGTGCTCATTTCCACCGAAGGCGAAGTCAAGCTATGTGATTTTGGTATCGCCAAAGTCACGCGCAAAGGGGTGGACGCCGAGGAACCTCATCTCGACGAGCAGCATGTAAAGGGCAAAATGGCCTATATGTCTCCAGAACATGTGGCCGGCGACAATATTGATCAGCGCGCTGATCTCTTCGCGGTGGGCATTTTATTGTGGGAACTATTGAGTGGACGACGACTCTATAAGTCCAAAGACGCCGACGAAACTCGACGCAAAGCCAGTGAAGCCGTCATTCCCGAAATCACCGATCGTGGATTTGACGAATTTGAAATGCTGTCCGACATCGTCAAAAAGGCGCTGTCCAAAGATGTGACGCAACGTTTTGCAAACGGCAGAGAATTTATTCGCGCCATTGAGGATTATCTTCATGTCACCGGTCAGGTGGTCTCCCAATTGCGATTTTCTGAATTTTTGATGGAAAATCTGGGCGAGCTAATCATGGAAATGCGACAAACGCGCGAGAAGAATGCTCAGGCGTTGGCTGACGTAATAAAAAATAAATCATTGAATGACCACCTGGGATTCGATTTGGACGAGGTTGACGAAACACCCTCCAAATTTACTGTATCTCTGCTAAACGACGACGATCTGGAAGATCCGCTGCATCACAGCGACCGCTATACCAGCACGAATCGCCTGGCTGAGAATCTGGCGCACAAATTTGAAGAAGAAGAACGCGCCATCAAGGAATCACAAACCAATATCCCCCGTCTTCCCGAAGAAAAAAAATCCCCGGCTACCGTCGCTGCCGGTTTCATGGCAGCCGCCGCACTGGCCGCAGTGGGATTCATTGTATACTGGCTGCTTTCTTAATTAATTCGAGGTCAATGCCCTGGCGAGACGTGGAATGAAAAAAACCCGCGAAAAAAAACAAGGCGCGTAGCAACACCACTTCGCGCCTTGAAAAGTGAGGGCATTCACTTTCTTAACCGGTTAATCCACCGTATTGTCTGAACGGCAAGTATTTATCTTTAGATAAAAGTTCCGCATATATAAACTACCAGTGCACATTAAAAATCAAAATGGACACACAAAAACAAAAAAAATGAGTCCCACGCCAAACAACACACTGGGCTGCATATTCCACAGAGAAAATGGAGTTGCATTTCCCGTTGTGTGTTTGTTCACAAAACGCCGACTCAGTGCAATTGGCTGGAAAAGAAGTTCGACGCAGGATTTGATGTGAACTTTAATACCGCGGTCTAAAAGCCGGATGCGTTCAGTTCCGTAATACAAATCGGTGCATTTTGAGTCGTGGACATAATTTGAAGACTGATTTTCTGCACCGCTTTTTGGTGAACAACAATCCGCTGATAAAACATCGCTTCCGGGTTCAGCGAAACATCCTTTTGCACTTCGCCATCTGCGGTGAAAACAGTCATGCGGACGGCATTCAATTTCGCCTGGGGTTGATACGCACAGCTCGATGCCAGCCATAAAACCTCCACATTCGATGGCGGAAACCATTCAATTACAAGCGTATCGCCACTTTTGCCCTGCCAGGAACTGCGCCAGTTGCCGTCCTTCGCACGATCGCCAAGGGGACTGAGAATGCTGAATGGTCGATATTCCTTTCCATTTACACGACCGGGTAATCCGGATGTCCATTCCAGTATGCGGATCGCAGCGCTCACCCGTTTACCGAATCCGTCTTTCGATTCATCCTGGACATTCTTCATGGCGTCCGAAAAAGACATGGGCCACAGCACACTCGGGCTGCTTTGAATACGCGTTGTGGCGTTGTCCATAAATTCGATGAGTGCATCCACATTTCTTTGGGAGACCTCCGGTGGCAGCAACGGCCACACTTCGGTCAGCTGGCGAAACGACTTTATCCATAACGGAAAAGCGCCGAAACGTTTGGCGCCGCCCTGTTGTTCATAAAATCGAATAAAGTCGAACCACGATCCGTACATGCCATTTTCAGCCTGGTACCGGGTTTCGCCGGGATCCCGTCTCAATATCAGGTCGTACTGCAGCGGAAAGCGCTCTCGAAACAGAATTTCACCACTTGCCTTATGCAACACTGACGCCTCACATCCGGCACGTATGCTCTTTTCAAGAACGATACGCTCCGCTTCCCCACCCATTTTAGCCAGTGTCTGCATCGCTGTGCCCAGCTGGGGGCCACAGGATGCCACATGGGCCAACAGCGCTTTATAGCCCTCGCTGTGAGCTCCCAACGCCAGAATCGACGCCGCGTTAATGCGAATAACATCGCTTCTTGCACGCAGTTGGCCAGTCAGCCTGATGATATACGCCTTTTCCTTTGCCAACACGCGCAACGACAGGAAGTCCTCCCGCCTGGGGCTTTGCGCCCACTTTGTGGCCAGTCGTGAAAAAAAAGAGGTTGGAACCAGCTTCCGTTGGGCCAAAATTCTGGCGGCGTCCAGCACCAGAGTCGGATCCATGGCGTGTTCCGCCAACATCTGCAGAACATCGGGGGAGGCCGCTTCGAGCCATTGGTGAACCAAAGCCGGATGAACCTCTCCGTGATTCAACGAGTCCAAATCCAATCGCAGCGCTCGCCACGCAGTAACCCGCGCATTCCCAAGAACAATCGGGTTCGCCGGACAGTCGCCCGGACATACCGAAGTCAGGCCCCAAAATGGAACAAGAGGAGACAGCAATGCCAACATCACAATAAAATTACGCACAAAACTGAACATTTTCCTGCTTTGACGACTTTTGATTTCGAATAACTGAACTGCCAGGGCAGTTGGTCGCCATTTCGGTTCCAACAGTACAAACTCACGCAACCGGAGGCAAAATAATTGCGCGTTCAGGATATTTCCCGCACTTTTAATTCAACAGTTTCATTGAATTCTCTCGGGTTTCAAATATTCGGCTAGCGAATATTCTTGCCTCATAAAGAACTTACGCTACATTTTTCAAAGTATGCACCCCAGAAAACGTACAATTGCCGTGCTGTCCGACAGCTTTCTCGGAGAATATCAAACTTTGATACGTACTTCGGTGGAAGCGTTCGCCAAAACACACGACTGCAACCTGCAGTTTGTAGTGGGCAGAGAATTGGATTCCCCCCTGTTTCATGACCAGGTCCAAAATGGCATCTTTGAACAGATAGATCCCGTATTGACTGATGGCATCATTATTTTGACCGGGGCGTTGTCCAATTACTGCGGACCGGGGCGCATTTCCCAATTTTGCAATCACTACAGACCCGCCTCCATCTGCAGCGTGGGAATTGCCGTTCCTGAAGTTCCCAGCGTACTGATTCGAAATCCATCCTTTGGAGAACTGGTGGAGCATCTCATCACCGTTCATGAAAAAAAGCACATCGCTTTTCTGGGTGGTCCCCGTTCCAATACCGAGGCACAGCAGCGACGAGAAGTCTTTTTGGAAACACTTCGGGCACATCATCTTCTGTTTGATTTGCGACTGGAGGCCTGTGGCGAATTTCTGGTTCACAAGGGGTTCGAAGCCACCATGCAGCTGCTCTCGAAAAATGTCCCCATGGATGCCATCGTGGCGGCCAACGACGATATGGCCATCGGCGCGCTCACCGCGCTGCAACAGGAGGGGATTCGCATCCCAGAGGATATTGCGGTGACCGGATTTGATGATTTATGCGAGTCCCGTTTTGTAAGTCCCAGGCTCACCACCATGCGACAGCCCTTCGAAACCATCGGTGACAAGGCAGCATCACTGCTTTGGAGGCAAATGGACGGAGAAACCGTTCCACTGATTACCGAAGTATCACCACGGTTGGTGCTCCGCCGTTCCTGTGGTTGTCGTCCCCCCGCGTTGCGTCCTGGCAACCGAAACGCCACCCATAAAGAGCCCGCAACCATAGAGACACAAAAGATGCAGCTGGAAGCCGTACTGCTCACTCAGATAAAACTCGCCGGCAAAGCATATGAAGGCTGGGCATCTCGACTGGTGGATGCGCTGTTTCAAGAACTGGAGGGTGAAAAGAATGCGTTTACTTCGGGCCTGCGCGAAATCCTTTCCTCCTGCATCCCTGGTCCCTGGCTCATAGACGAGTTGCACACCGCCATTTCCTATTTACGCTCACAACTGCAAATTAAGCCGGAACAGGCCGAAACAGTCGAAGATATGTGGCACCGAGGCCGAATTCTGCTATTCGATTCCATGGCCCGATTGCACATCGATGAACGTTTGGCCTTGATTCGAACCAACAAGATTCTCGTGATGCGCTCCCTGGATTCCACACGCCCCGAATTGTCACGTAATCTGCTGCTCAAAGAAATTATTCACGAACTGCTGACGGTGGGTGTACGAAACGCAGTCATCTCCGTATTTACAAACGAAAGCTGTCAGCAGCTGGAGAGCGTCGTGGCGATTCGGGAAGGTCGCCCCGTGGCGGATTCGCAGCAGACATATCCCTCGACTCAGCTCATACCGGATTTCATGCGCTCAAACGAACGCAACAGCTACGTTTACTTTTCACTGGCCAGCGGAGAAGAAAGACTGGGTATCCTTGCGCTGGATGGGGGAAACGCGGGCAGTTACTACGAAATGCTCAGCGAATACCTCAGCGCCAACATTAAACTGATTACGCTATATCAGGATCAGCAGCGCAAATTCCGCTTCGAAGCGAGAGAACGACAGCGCGCATTGGAACTGCAGCATCGGCAAAAACTGGAGAGTCTGGGTGTGCTGGCGGGCGGCGTGGCCCACGATTTTAATAACATGCTTTCGGTAATGGCCGGAAATCTGGACATCATTCACATGGAGATGCCAGAGGAGGACACCATGAGAGAACCACTGCAGGAATGTCGCAACACCGTTAAACGTGCGACGGGTCTGGTGCAGCAGCTTCTGGCCTACTCCGGTAAAAGCAAGTTTTCTGTTGCGCGCACAAATCTGAACGCCGTTATCCAGGATCTTGAGGATTTCCTCAAAATGGCGGTATCCAAAAACGTCAGGTTGAAGTTTCAGCTGACTCATGAACTGCCTGACGTGGAGGCCGATACCGCGCAACTGAACCAGATATTTGTCAATCTGGTGATCAATGCCTCGGAGGCCATTGAAGAGTTGGGCCGGGAAGGACTCATTCGCGTGGAAACCACCACGACACTCCTGGATGAAGACTATTTCAAGCGGACCATCTCGCAGGAGATTCTTCAATCGGGTGAATATGTAGTGGCCCGCATCATCGACAACGGCACGGGAATCGACAAGGATACGCTCAGTCAGATCTTCGATCCGTTTTACACCACCAAGTTTGGCGGCAGAGGCCTCGGACTGGCAGCGGTACTGGGAATTGTTCGCGGTCATCGCGGCAGTATTCTCGTGGATAGTCAGCTGGGGAAAGGCACTACTTTTGAACTGGCATTTCCGCTGCTGCCCACACAGGATGACTCTCCCAGAAAGCCTGTTTCCAGACCAACACAAATTGGCGCTGGAACCATATTAATTGTGGACGATGAGAAAGCAGTGCTGAAAGCCGGCGCCAGACTTTTACAAAAAATGGGGTTTTCCACCCTGGAAGCGCAAAACGGGCAGCAGGCCATTCACCTGGTACAGGATTTCCCCGACGTCATCAATTGTATCCTGATGGACATTACCATGCCGGGTATTGGCGGAATTGCCGCCATGTCTGAAATCCGAAAAATCGACGCGAAAATCCCAGTGGTTCTCACCAGTGGTTATTCCGAAGAATCCGCGGAACAGGAAGACTACAAAGTCAAACCCGCGGCGTTTTTGCAAAAGCCGTACAACCTGGAATCCCTGGCGGGGATCATCTACGATGTGATGCATCTGCAGGAAAGCAATATACACAACTGACGAGACGCCACTCGAACGACGTCACTCACATCCAGACTTTATGGTAACTCTGGTCCAGACGCGCGTTGAACACGCCCGTATCCTCCCCCTCATTGCGACGGGGCAAAATCACAGTAAACCGCGCACCTTTCCCTGGGGCACTGCTCACTTTGATGCGTCCCTTCAATTGCTCCACCATGCCATGTACAACCGCCAACCCCAATCCCGTTCCTTCACCAATGGGTTTGGTGGTAAAAAACGGTTCAAAGATTCGACTCTGGGTGTCCTTATCCATGCCGCGGCCGTTGTCCTTGATGGAAAACCAGTATGACAAATCACTGCACCCACTGCTGATGGAAATCGCACCCCCGCGAGCCACCGCCTGAGTTGCGTTCACCAGCAGATTCACCACAATCTGCGAGAGCTGTCTGGGATAACCGGCCTGCATGGGAATTTCTTCCAGTGCGAGAGACACCGTTACCCCAGGCCCAACTCGTCCCTGTGTCATACGCACCGCACTGCGAATCACATCGTTAACATCAAAAATAGACAGGGACTCCACATCACCGCGGGCAAACCGTCTCAGGTCATCCACAATGGTGTTAACGCGTCCGATGCCCTCTTTGATTTCCGGGACGATTTCCGATACATACTCTGAATGCAACTCTTTGGAATCGCACAGATGGGGCAAGTCTTTTTCCAGCTGATGGATGTTGCTGGTCACAAATGCCATTGGGTTGTTGATTTCGTGAGCAATACCCGCCGCCAGCATACCCAGAGAAGACATTTTCTCCTGATGTGTGGCCACTTCCTGCAACTGTTCCAGTCGCTGGCGCTGACGTCGCTGTTCTGCCGCAGCCTCTATCAGCACGCCGGAACGCGCGACACTCACGGTCATCGCGGTCACAGTCGCCGCACTAAACGCCAGAATGGTGAACCAGTCCATCTGAAAATACACACTGAATCCAATTTGTGCCGCCAGCAGCACCAACACTCCCGTTCGCGAAAAGACACTGCCGCCACGATCGGTCATGGTAGCAAAAGCCAGCAAAAATCCCCAGGTTGGCACTGACGCATGCGCAACCACTATTTTGAGTACCTGTCCCACTACATTGACAACTTCACGAATACGCGACATTTTCATCTGCTTTTGCGGATTCGTCAGCGATGGCAGAACCGCCACATTTAGAGCCCCCAGCACACCACAGACAATGATTGCCGACCATCTTCTGAATTCATCGTCAAAACAACTGATAACTATCAGCACGTCCAACAGAAATGCCGGTAGCGCCACAGCCTGAGTCACCGATAGGCGTCGCCGATGAATTCTGTCGTTCATGCCCATCTCGTTCATTTTGAACGTTCCCGTTTTCGCAATTCGTCGCAGACACGTTGAACAAACGCCTCATCATTCCAGGGCTTGGGAACAAAAAAGAAATGCCGACCCTTTTGCAGTTTTTTCATGGACGCCTGCAAAGCGCCGGAGTCTGCATAGCCCGAAATCAGGACACAAATTGTCTTTGGAAATCGTCGCTGCACCTCCAACAGCACATCAATCCCTGACAGGTCAGGCATTCGATAATCGGATATCACTACCCCTGGGGTGGTGCTGTCCAGCAATGAGACGGCTTCTGTTCCGGAGCCGGCCACAGTGACAGTAAAACCAGCGCGTCGAAAGAGACGTCGCAATGAAGACGCAACGGGCGGATCATCATCAACAACCAATAGCGGAACATTATTTGGCGTACTTGTCATAACTCGTATTCGTACTCAATCACCGGGTGAAAAAAGTCCAATCATAAAGTGTACTAAATGCCATAACTCAATTCAGCAATTAAATCCATACCGCAGGAGAAAAATGACCTTATTGGAAAATCAGGGGAATATAGTCGGTCGGCATTGGCAGGCCGACTCATCCCTTCGTTTTTAGACAGTTTTGCGGAGTATGAATCAGAAGAAGAAATCAGAGGACGAATTACACCAGCGCCAAAAGAACACCGGCGGCAACCGCGGAACCAATCACACCGGACACATTCGGCCCCATGGCGTGCATGAGCAGAAAGTTCTGCGGATTGTTATCCAGCCCCACTTTATTGGCCACACGTGCGGCCATGGGAACGGCGGACACACCGGCGGCACCAATCAGCGGGTTGATGGGCTGCTTGGACACTTTGTTCATCAGTTTGGCCAGCAGTACACCAGCGGCAGTCCCAATGGAAAAGGCCACGGCACCCAGAAGCAAAATACCCAGCGTTTCTGCAGAAAGGAACTTATCGGCAGACAGCTTGGAACCCACGGAGAGACCCAGCAAAATGGTAACGATGTTAATCATCGCGTTTTGAATGGTGTCACTCAAACGATCGACCACTCCCGACTCTTTGGCCAGGTTGCCAAACATGAGACAACCAATCAGCGGTGTCGCATCGGGGAGCAAAAGAATGCAGAGGAACAAAACGATAAGCGGGAAAGCGATTTTTTCCAGCTTTCCAACGTGACGCAACTGGTCCATCTTAATCATGCGTTCCGCTTTGGTGGTGAACAGATTCATAATGGGGGGCTGAATAATGGGAACCAGCGCCATGTATGAATAAGCCGCCACCGCAATAGCGCCCAGCAGACGGGGAGACAATCGACTCGCCACAAAGATGGACGTGGGACCGTCCGCGCCACCGATAATACCAATAGCAGCTGCATCTTTAATGCTGTAGTTGATGATATCGGTTGCACCGCTGAGCCACAAGGCGCCAATCAGCGTGGCAAAAATACCGAACTGAGCGGCCGCACCTAAAAGAGCGGTTTTGGGATTGGCAATGAGGGGACCAAAGTCGGTCATGGCGCCCACACCCATAAAAATAAAGAGAGGGAACAGACCGTTTTCAATACCCATGCTGTAAATGACATGCAGGAAGCCATCGGGCTGCCCCACAACCGCCGCGCTGTGTGCCATTTCGATTACCGGGATGTTGGCCAGAATACCGCCGAAACCAATAGGAAGGAGCAACAGCGGCTCGAATCCTTTGGCAATGGCCAGATAAATGAGCAACAATCCCACTAAAATCATCACAATTTGACCAAGCCCGGTGGGCAGCAAACCTTTTTTGTGATGTTTGGCTTCTTCCATCTCCGCGATACGCGCGGCAGCGGCTTCATTTTCGGCAGCCAGTTTTTCAGCTTCAGCGGCGTGCTTTTCAGCAAGCTGCTCTTCGGTCATGCCCAGTTCCTGAGCGCCGTCGATAAAACTTTTTAAACCTGTTTTATCGACCAGTTTGTCAATATTACTTACTTCATCCGATTCGGCCTCTTCTACCCCGCCGGTAGCTTGCCCCATGAAAAACGCGGCGAAGAGAATGGCACCAAAGGTGATCCACCACGCCTTGTTTATCCGGGAGGCCGGTTTTAATGATATATTTTTCACGTTGGCCTCCAAACTAGTTCAACGTTACCAGAGACTGGCCAGCGGTGACCTGGTCGCCCTTGCCTACATTAATTGAACCGACCACACCTGCAACAGGTGCCTTCACCGGAGATTCCATCTTCATTGCTTCCATAACCACCAGAATATCGCCTTCAGCCACAGAATCGCCCTCGGATACCTTAATATCGAGGATGAGCCCGGGCAGAGGTGCTTTCACGTCAGCGCCTTCGCCACCGGCTGATGCCGCAGCAGCGCCACCACCTGCACCCTCAGCGATGGTGATGTCGTAGCTCTTGCCATTTACTGTGGCTTTGTTGCCATCGAGTTTAACCGCGTATTTTTTACCACCGACAGTAACAGTGTACCCGTCGGCCGCGCCGCCACCGCCGCCACTGGCAGCCGCTTTTTGAGGCTCGTTTTTACGAACATTCACTTTCGCTTCGCCCTTGAGGTACATAATGCCTTTTTCCTTACAGGTAGCGACAATGAAAACATTCTCAGGCGTGGTGGGCAGACCTTCTTTTTCAAGATCGGCTTTGGCAACTGCCAGGCCCTTGGTTTTGTCTGCATCGTTGATCTCAAGGGGCGTCCTGGTAGTGGGCTCCAGCTCCAACTGCTTTGCAGCCAGTTTCACGATCTCGGGGTCGGCCTTGACAGGCGTTTTACCGAAGTATCCCAGAACCATTTTGCCGTAACCAGGGGCAATTTTCTCCCAGGGTCCGTGAAGAACGTTGTTAAACGCCTGCTGGAAATAGAACTGAGAGACAGGGGTAACCGAAGTGCCGTAACCACCCCGCTCCACAACTTCTTTCATGGCGGCAATGATTTCCGGATATTTGTCCATCAGACCGTTGTCGCGCAACATCTGGGTGTTGGCGGTCAACGCGCCACCGGGCATGGGACTCCACGGAATCAGCGGCTCCACCTGAGTGGCCTCTGGTGGCAGGAAGTAATCGCCCATGCACTCTTTAAACACTTTTTCAGCTTCCAGGATTTTATCAATATCGACGCCCAGGTCAAAGTCGGTGCCGCGCAACGCGTGCCACATGGTCGCCACATCGGTCTGACAGGTACCGCCGGATGCCGGCGCCAAAGACAGGTCAATGGCGTCCGCGCCCGCTTCCAGAGCTGCGGTGTAACCGGCAACGCCGATGCCCGCAGTCTCATGAGAGTGGAAATCGATGAACGTGCCTTTCGGCAGAACCCGGCGAGCCATTTTAATTGTTTCGTACACCTTTGAAGGTACGCTCGTACCAGAGGCATCCTTGAAGCATACCGAATCGAAGGGAATGCCCGCGTCCAGAATGTCGCGCAATGATTTCTCATAGAATTTGGCATCGTGCGCACCGGCACAGCCGGGGGGCAGCTCCATCATGGTCACACACACCTGATGTTTCAGGCCGGCGTCCTTGATGCATTGACCACTGTAAATGAGGTTGTTTACATCATTGAGCGCATCGAAGTTACGGATTGTGGTAATGCCGTGTTTTGCAAACAGATCCGCATGCGCCTTAATCACATCGGAGGGCTGAGAATCCAGACCCACCACGTTCACGCCTCTGGCCAGCGTCTGCAAATCCGCCTTGGGACCGGCAGCTTTGCGGAATGCATCCATCATATCGAATGCATCCTGGTTGCAGTAAAAATAAAGAGACTGGAAACGCGCGCCACCGCCCGCTTCAAACCAGTCGATGCCTGCTGCTGCAGCTGCTTCCACAGCGGGCATGAAATCTTCAGTTAAAACACGAGCACCGTATACTGACTGAAAGCCGTCACGGAACGCTGTACACATAAATTTAATTCTTTTTTTAGCCACGATAATCCTTCCTTTCAGCCTTTGATCTCTCGTTGAACAGCTGCAATGGCAATGGCCACCTCGGCCATTGGGTCACCGGCCTTACCGGCGCCTGCGGTTTGTATTGCTTCTTCGGGCTTGTCAAAGCGCTTGAGAATTCCAGCGGACAAGTTCATCACCAGTACCATCAGAGCGAGAAATAAAAAAACTACGCTCATACCGGCGACCATTAGCTCCAGACCTTCGCCAATCATTGCTTTCTCCTTGATTTTGATATTGAAACAGGTTTGCTACCCATGGTTACCACTTCAATGATGCCAATTTTGGGCACCCGAGGGTTCGGTTAACGAGTTACGTCAACAGTGACCGATGCGGAAACTACACCCAGTGCACAAAATTCTCAATGAGATTTCTCAATATTTTTAGGCAGAATGCCGCAATTTCATTGATGGATGATACGGCTGAATCAAAAAGAAACCCCTATGTACAACGGTACAACCATGTAACACAAACACATACAGAATATTATGTAATATCAGATGAATAACCTTGAAAAAACGAGGTTAGGGCGTCGTGCTGGTATCAGAATCTGAATCAGAATCTGAATCCAGATTCGAACCCGTATCGCCCGTGTCCTCAGTGTCCGCTGTATCCGCTGTATCCGCAGTATCCGCAGTATCCGCAGTATCCGCAGTATCCGCAGTATCCGCAGTATCCGCAGTATCCGCAGTATCCTCAGTGTCCGCTGTGTCCTCAGTGTCCTCAGTGTCCTCAGTGTCCTCAGTGTCCTCAGTGTCCTCAGTGTCCTCAGTGTCCTCAGTGTCCTCAGTGTCC
>JAFGQN010000224.1 GCA_016935665.1 Deltaproteobacteria bacterium
ACAGTATCGATCACATTCGAAGCGCCATGTCAAAGAATCTCTAAATGATCAGCGAAAATACATCGGACGACATTGCGATCCCCCTGCCTGACTTCCGAGTATCGTTGACTTTATTTTCCCGGTGAATACATTCATGCCTGAAAGGCAGGTGAAAAATGCCAATATTTGGAATGTTCATTGACCCATTGTATTTGATAATGCTGATTCCCGGACTGTTACTGGCAGGTTGGGCTTCACTGAAAGTGAAAAGCACTTTTGCCAAATATTCCCATGTCCGTTCTTCCAGAGGGTTGACTGGCGCCGAAACCGCCAGACAAATTTTGCGTCGAAACGGAATATATGATGTTCATGTGGAAGAAACCCAGGGAATGCTGTCGGACCACTACGATCCCCGCAGTAAGGTAGTCCGACTGTCACCGCAGGTGTATCGAGAGCCATCTGTGGCATCGATGGCTATTGCCGCGCATGAAGTCGGTCATGCACTGCAGCATGCCAGAGGATATACGCCTCTCGCACTTCGCTCAGCAGCCGTTCCACTGGCGCAGCTGGGGTCGTATGCACCGTGGATTATAATGATTGGTGGATTTTTACTGCACGTCCTTGAACTTGTATATCTGGGAGTGGCGCTATTTTCAGTCACCGTAATTTTTCAACTGGTGACGCTACCGGTTGAATTCAACGCCTCTTCCAGAGCAAAAATTCAGCTTGCGGAGATGGGAGTGGTGTCCGGGGCGGACGCGCGTGGAGTGACAAAAGTCCTTTCCGCAGCCGCAATGACCTACGTGGCGGCCGCTGTCACCGCCATAATGACACTCCTCTACTATCTGCTGCGTCTTGGCCTCATTGGCAACCGAGACGAATAGACAGACGATACACAAACGGCACAGAAATTCGAATTAATCGCTGAGCGGGAGCTGAGGCCCCGTCATCAATACAGTGGCTTCTTTAGCCAATAAAGAAACGGCCTTCTTCTTCACACTGCTATTGCATATATTTTCCGCTGTCGGCGAACCGATGACAGGTAGGCGCGTATCCGCAAGAATGGCCAGGTCCAAGTCAGAAATGTAATACCTGTGCTCAGGAACTGTCGAAGTGCCACGCATCAGGTCATAAACAAGGTCCTCCCCAGGTCTGGGGCTTAAATTGCCCACATGGCGAATGTTGTTCCAGGTCTCAGGAATCAAATCCTCATACACAGCTTTGGCAAGAGGGCCGTTAAAATAAAAATCGTCCCCATCGGTAGTGGTATTCAGATCATAATCAGACGCATAATTGTCCGGCAACTCCCCTGTATACGAATCCCGCCATCCCGTAAAACCAAGCACATGTCCAAATTCATGCAGACAGGTGCTGGTGGCATCCAGGGTGTTTCCAGGAATATAAGCAGTTCGCTCCCACGGGTCCGGGTCAAACCAGTACTTCCAACCGTCTTCCCCATTTAGTGCCGTAATCCCCCAATTGATTTCCGCGTCATATTCACCCTCGGCCGGATCGACGCCAGTCAATATTTCATATGCCACTCCGGCCTGATATACATCGAGGCCCGTCTCTTTATCCGTGTGCGTGAAAATGGTCGTCGAACTGCGTCCATTCGCCGTACTGATATCCTTTATATCCACAAAGATATCGATGAGTACATCAAAGGGCACCACCAGTCGCGCGGTCCACGTCTCTCCAGCAGCAAGCAGACATCTTTCAATGTCATCGTGCAACTCGGGCATCCCCGCGTCCTCTGCCATCACCACTTTAAAAGTCACCTTCCCAAAAGACTGGATCGCATTGTTCAGCGGGCAGGCATCGATGCAATCCGGTGTGCCGTCATTATCCTCATCGTTGTCACTGATGCCACATCCGCATCTTCCAGGGGACAGTTTCTCCGAATCGTCTGGACAATCGTCCTCCTGTGAGGTTCCATCGTTTTCCGAAACCGTATCCCTCCCGAATTCCTTGCTGTCGGAGTCTTCATCTTCAGAGGATAAAGACTCCTGCGATGCTTCAGTCTCATCGTCCCCATTTAAACCGGAATCACCGGCGGTATCCATACAGGCCACCATCGTTATTGACAGCACCCATACCAGAACAGCCCCGCAAACATGTTCCATTTTCATTTCGATGAATTGCCTTTCGCCCAGACCTTGTTTTGCAATTGCAACCCCCTCCCCCAAATCCTGTCGTATAATATTATACTGTGAAAAATACTGGCCGGATATCCAAAATTAAAACGACCACCTATATGATGTACACATTACCGATTTTTATGGAAAGCGCTTTTTATTGAAGAGAAAAAAAGTCAGGCACAAAGCTCAATGATGGCATCCACTTCCGCTTGACCAATATCGCCCCGTTCCCCTATCACCATCCCCCGCTCTGCAAGCGTCCTTGAAATACTCTCACAGTCCGAGGGCTTCAAACCATATGCCGCAAGAGACGTGGGGCATCCCGTCTCTTCAAAAAACTGTTTTGTTTTTTCAATGCATTTGTCGATGGTTTCCTCATCATTTTGGCCAGTTATCCCCCAAACCCGCTTGGCGTACTGCACAATTTTCTTTCCTTTCTGCTTTCGCTGATGGCGCATATTCGCAGGTAAAACGATGGCCAAAGTACGCGCGTGATCAATTCCGTGCAGTGCTGTTATTTCGTGTCCGATAACATGAGTACTCCAATCCTGAACCGTACCGCAGTTAATCAACATATTTAAAGCGTTTGAGGCGCACCACATAATATTGGCGCGAACGTCCACATCATCTGGTGACTGACGGACCTGGAAGGAAAGTTCTACCAGCGTCGACAGGATCGCTTCGGCCTGACGGTCCTGAAGAGGCGTATTCACGTCGTATGTCAGGTACTGCTCCATCACATGGACAAACGCATCCACAATACCGTTGGCGGTTTGGCGGGCATCCAGCGTTAATGTCACAGAGGGATCGAGAATGGAAAATTGAGGCATGACTTTGGGAGATCCAAATGCAAGTTTCTTCCCCTCTGCCCTTCTGGACACAACTGAATTGCCGTTCACTTCCGACCCGGTGGCCGGCAACGTAAGCACGCACCCTATAGGCAGAGCGGATTTTATCTCGGCACCCTTTTCGAGAATATCCCAGGGATCCATGCCCTCGAAAAGAACAGCTGCCGCGATAAACTTCGTTGCATCCAACACAGATCCGCCTCCCACGGAAAGAAAAAAGCGCACATTTTCAGACCTTGCGATTCTCACCGCCTCCATGCACTTCTCATATTCCGGATTGGGCTCAATTCCCTCGAATTCCACGATATCCTTACCTGCCAGCGCACTCATCACCCTGTCGTAAACACCGTTTTTACGTATCGATCCCATCCCCATCGTCACCATAATCTTGCCTTCGGCAGGAAGCAGCTTTGCAAGACTCTCAAATGAATCTGTACCAAACACCACCTTTACCGGATTGTAATATGTAAAACTTTTCATGACGCATCTTCCTTTCAAACATAGTTTAGGGAAGGAGTGTAGCCACTAAAAAGCGCATAACCAAGGAAACGATCGGAATTTTTCGAGAAAAAAATAAAATTAATCTATTTCGGGAGGAGCCGAACGAGTAAACGACAGAAAATGGAAACAGAGACCTGAAATCTTTGCGCAAACAGCGGGAGACTCAGGCCTCCCACGCAAGCGGAGTGCAGGCACGCTGATAACTTTCCATTCTCCTTGAACTGCAGGCATAATTGCTGCAGTTTTTGCAGGAAAAAGACGGCCACAACAGAGCGGATGCTTCTGACAGGCATGTCTCGTAATGGACACAATCGTCTTTCCTGTGTTCTTTGATTTCCTGAAACTGAAGTTCATGATCAAGTTTTTGCATGTCGTACCTCGTTGGAAAAAAAAGTTAAGTAAGTTAAGTACCTTAAATACTTAGTTGCTTCGACCAGGCTAATTACGAAAAAATTTTACTTATTCCATATTTTTTTACTTCTACTCCAGAAGCAATGTAGACTTTTTTAACATCGCTCCATATGGAAATGGTTTTGGGGAATGATCCCCCCCCTCAAATGTTGGTTCATCTGAATTGGGGAACTCAAACGACGTCGAAACACTCAAAATGAAACAAGCATACTCAACAATTAAAAAATCGCTGGTGGAAGCTTCGGTTCTGGCATGTGGCGCCAGTGTCATTGCATTAGCCGTGAATATCTTCCATCCCAAAAGCATTCCCTTCATTGCCACCGATGCATACGAAACGATGGTCCCCTGTCCCGTCCAGGAAGGTCACGTCACACCAATTGCAGCGTCTGCCAGCGAACTCGTGGAAAAAGGCGTATTTCTTGTGGATGCCCGCGAAGAATCCGAGTTCCATAAATGGCATCCAAAGGGCGCCCTTCTGCTCACCTATGACTTTCTGGACCCGATTCCTCCAGAAAACATCCGCGAAATGGCAAAGCGAATTGCAGCCAAACGGGCCACAAAGGTGCTTGTGTATGGCGATGGCGCCAATCCGGACACAGGGGAACTGCTTGGAATAGACATATCGGCAGCCGGAATTAATAATGTTTTTTATATTAAAGGTGGTGCTGACGCGCTGAAAGCAGTGTGGCCAAAACAGGACGGGAGGCTCAAATGAAACCTTTTTTAAGCTGGAAAGGGCATCGCTGGGTGTCTCTCGTGTTGCGTATTTACCTGGGCGGTGTTTTTGTGCTGGCCAGTCTACACAAAATTGCCCATCCCGGTGCTTTCGCGTTGGATGTGGCGACCTACAATATCCTTCCTTTGGCACTCATCAATCTGATGGCCCTTTGTCTGCCCTGGGTTGAAATCATCAGCGGCGGACTAATGGTCGCCGGATATAAGTCAAGAGCCGCCTCGTGGCTGATTTCCGGCATGATGGCAATGTTTATGGTGGCGCTGCTCATCGCTCTGGCCAACGGTCTGGACATGTCCTGCGGTTGTTTCGCATCATCGTCCATGAGCGAAGAAGACGCGATTTCACACCTGACAATCCTTCGAGACGCCACCTGGCTGTTGATGAGCATCTATATTCTAATATTTGATCGGCAGCCAATTGGGCTGGAAACAATTATTTATGGCAAAAGAGGTTAACATGCAGCGTACTATCCTATTTCTAATCACAATCCTTTCATTACAGGTAGTTTCCATGACCGCCGCCGCAACCGTCCCGTCATGCGACAAACTGAAGGGCGAAAAAAAAGCGCTGGCCCAAAAAATCCTCGGCACGGCTCATCCCTATCAATGTTGTGATGAGACCATCGAAAAATGCATTTTAAAAAAGAATCCCTGCCCCCTGGCAATCCGACTCGCAAACAGGGTCTGCCAGCTGGTTGCCGAAGGGGAAACCGAGCAGAAAATCATGAAACGATTACAAAAACGCGCGGAAAGCATGAATCCTCACCAGAAAAAAGCAACAATCAACACATTGGAAACGATGTCCGCTGGAAATGCCGATGCCCCCGTAAAGGTGGTAGTGTACGCCTGTGCGCGCTGTCCCTTTTGCAGCAAACTGGTCCCCCGGCTCCACCGGGAAGTCGTTTCGGGACGACTCAAAGGAAAAGTGCAGCTCTACTTCAAACCGTTTCCATTAAAAGGGCACGCATACTCCAAAGAAGGGGGATTGGCGATGATGGCTGCGGCAACACTTGGCAGTTTTTGGGAATTCACACTGCACATGTACAATAACTATGAAATGTTCTGTGTAGATAAGCTCTCAGATTGGGCCGCCATCGCGGGAATGGACCCCAAAAAATTCCAGCAGTTGATGGCCGACCCCAATACGCGAAACGCACTTGTTGACAGTAAAAAGGAAGGCCTGGCCAATGGCGTAAAGGCGACCCCCCAACTGTTTATCAACGGAAAAAAGTACACCGGTTTTCTTGATATTGATGAATTGGTGGACATTATGCTGGAAGAAGCAGAGGTCAAAAAGTAGCTGATATATGAACAATCACGAAAATATTCACATTCCAGCTGGTGGCCCTCCTGACACCACACCTCCGCCAACGGAAATTTATCAAAAAATGGGCAAAGATGGCATATTTGCCATGTTGTCGGATTTTTATCTTCGACTCGGTGATTCGGAAATAAAAGGAATGTTTCCAGCAAGTCGTGACGCATTGATGGAGGCATCGAAAAAGAGCGCCGCCTTTTTTGTTCAAATTTGCGGTGGACCGATGGATTACACTTCAACCTACGGTCCACCGCGACTGCGCGCACGCCATATGCCGTTTGAAATTCGCGAAAACGATAAACAGGTCTGGCTCAGCTGTTTTTTTGATGTTTTGAGCGACGCGCCAAACCGGTATGCATTTCCATTAGAACATATGGACGCATTCAAAAGCTGGCTTGTGGCCATGGCCAACTGGATGGTGAACAGACGTTAGCCGTCCGTGAATCAGCCGTGCCCCCTTTTTCATTTCAAGAGTGACTCTCGACGATGAGTCACACATAACCAACTGAAATCACATCCATTTACTTTTTTTTGCGCCAATCACTTTTTTTTGACACCCATCTTTGCCCACCTGGCTCAGTATGGTAAAAAATTTACGAACAATACATAAAGTTGTGAGACAAAAATGACCCAGAAATTAAACGCAAACAACATTGAAAAAATCAACAACCGGTACAGTGGCCTCGCAGATGATGCATGTTGCCTGTCATGCGGTAAGGCCGTCCACTTTGCACAGCCCAATGAAGGGGAAGTATGTGTGGACATTGGCAGTGGCCGGGGAACGGATGTCATTCGCATGGCGCAAACCGTGGGGCCAAAAGGGTATGCATACGGCGTGGATACCGCAGAAGGTATGCTGAAAAAGGCGCGCAGCACCGCCAAAAAGCTGGGGGTAACCAACGCGGAATTCATAGATGCCATATTTGAGGATATTCCGCTACGCGATCAGTGTGCCGACCTGGTCATCTCCAATTGCGCCATCAATCATGCAGACGATAAAACGGCCGTTTGGAAACAGATTTACCGGATTCTCAAAGGTGGCGGTCGATTTGTCGTGAGCGACATTTATTCTCTTGAACCCGTCCCCGAAGAATATCGAAAAGACCCTGATGCGGTGGCCGAATGCTGGGCGGGCGCAGTCACCAAACAAGAGTATATGGATACGCTTCGTTATGCAGGTTTTGGACAAATTCAAATACTCGAAGAAAGCGCCCCTTATGATAAAGGCAAAATACAGGTGGCCAGTTTTACAATCCTTGGAACACGTCCCGGTTGCTGCTGTGGATAAATCATAAAACAAAACAACCCTGGAGAAAAAAAATGAAATCGTTAATTAAAACCAAACAAGTTGAATCTCAAAAAAGCAATACTCACAAACGCGAAGAAAAAAAGGACACCAAAACCGTCGCACAATGCTGTGCGAAGGTTTCTAAAATAGTCGCCGGCTGTCACGATTGATCACGCACCTTTTTTTGACACCACATCCGCGCCATTCGCCTCCTATGCATGAAAGTTGAAACGTATGTTACAGAAGTCGAAATACAATATTATTCTCAACCTGAACAACAGCGACAGAAAGCTCATCGCCAATTCTCTTTATGGTTCCGCCGATGTGTTGTCCAGAGAGGAATTTGAGCGGTACGAACAAAACGACTTTTCAGACGATGTCTGGGCGTCACGGGGATATGCAGTTGATTTGGCAGCGGAACAGGCGGAGTTTCAGAAGCAGTATATAGACTTTATAGACGACCGGGACGCTGACGAAATACAACTGTTTTTTGCGCCCACGTATGCTTGTAATTTTGATTGCGACTACTGTTACCAAACCGAATACACCTCTGCCAATTCAGAGTTTAAACCGGAGGTAGTGGACGCTTTTTTTGAATACATCGGCAGGGAATTCGCCGGCAGGAAAAAATATTGCACATTGTTCGGTGGTGAACCGTTGCTCCCACAGTCCAAAGCGGTTTCGCTGATCACGTACTTTCTGAATCAGGCAAAAAAACACAATCTGGAAACAGCCATTGTGACCAACGGCTACCATCTGAAAAAATACCTTCCCATTTTACAAACCGCTGTCATCCGTGAGGTACAGGTGACACTGGATGGTCAGGGAGAAGTGCATGACAAACGCAGACCGCTCAAAGGTGGTGGCAGCACCTTTGACGAAATCGTTGCAGGAATAGATGGTCTGTTGGAAGCGGATATTCCGGTCAATCTGCGCATGGTGGTGGACAGCTCCAATGTGGAGTCGCTCGCGTCTCTGGCTACGTTTGCCATTGAGCGGGGATGGACAAAACACGCCGGTTTTAAAACACAGCTGGGACGCAATTATGAATTGCACACCTGTCAGAAAAACGGGCAGGCCCTGTACAGCCGTATTCAGATGTACAAAGAGGTTGGGGAACTCATCGACAAGCACCCGCATATCCTTAAGTTTCACAGGCCATCGTTTCATTTTGTAAAATCGTTGCACGACAAAGGTGAATTACCGGCCGCGCTGTTTGACGCCTGCCCTGGATGTAAAACCGAGTGGGCGTTTGACTACCAGGGAAACATTTATTCGTGCACTGCGACAGTGGGCAAATCAGATGAAACATTGGGAACGTTTTATCCGGAAGTAACCAAAAACGAATACGAGATTGAAAAATGGCAGGATAGAGATGTCCTCGCCATCGAAGAGTGCAGAACCTGCAATCTTTCGCTGGTATGTGGCGGGGGATGCGGTTCGGTGGCCAAAAACAAAACAGGCCGTCTGGATACACCAGATTGTCGTCCCATAAGGGAAGTGGCCCAAACCGGAGCGTCCCTCTTTTTTTCAACACAGGGCAACTCGCGACGAATGCCGTAACAGCAACAGGGGAAAATCATGGAACAGCACAACATTAGTTACATTAATCACGACGAATGGGAAAAAGAAGTCATTTTGGCAAAGGGCCCAGTGGTCGTCGATTTTTATTCGTCCGAATGTCCACCCTGTGAAGCATTGGCTTCCAAATATGAGTCGCTGGCGGCCATCTACGGCGAAGACGTGAAGTTTCTTAAAATTTTCCGTCAGGAAAATCGTAATCTGGCGGAATCGCTGGGGGTTAAAGGTTCTCCGACGGTTCTTTTTTACCACGATGGCAAACATGTGGGAGATACCTTGAGTGGCGGCATTCGCCGAGCCGATTTGGAACGCAACATTCACAATCTGCTCCCATCTGACAGAGCAAAAAAACTCAAATCCATGGAAAAACCGTTTCGCAGCGAGTACGACATCATGATTATCGGAGCAGGCCCTGCCGGACTCACCGCCGCGATTTATGCCGCACAGGCCAAAATGAAAACCGTACTGGTCGACAGAGGCATGCCGGGGGGGAATGTGAGTATCACGCATCAGGTGTCCAACTATCCTGGATTTGTCGCACCGCAACCGGGATTCATGTTGTCTCACTACATGGCGGAGCAGGCCCGTGACGCCGGCGCCCATTTCAGGCAGGCCGTGGACATTACCTCGGTCGATCTTAAGAAAAAGGAATTGGTGGTAGATGAACTGGAAACCATTCACGCAAGAAAAATAATTCTGGCCACGGGTTCCTCGCCCAGGCCGCTGAATATTCCCGGAGAACAGGAATACAAAGGCAGAGGGGTTTCGTATTGTGCCACCTGTGATGCCAAATATTACGAAGGCAAACACGTTGTAGTCATTGGCGGGGGCAACACCGCGATTGAAGAGGCACTGTTTATCGATAAGTTCACCGGCAAAATCACTGTGGTACATCAGTTTGACAAGCTTCAGGCCAACAAAACGTCAGCAGATAGGGCTCTCGCAAATCCCAATATTGAATTTGCGTTTTCCCACGAACCCCGCGCATTTATTGCGGACAATGGATCCGTGAACAAAGTGGAAGTGGAAAATCTGAAAACCGGCGAACGCCATATCATTGAATGTGATGGTGTTTTTGTATTTGTGGGAATGCAACCCAATCTGAATCTGTTCGATGAAAAATTTGATATGGATCAGTGGGGCTATATCAATGTGGATGACTCCATGCACACCAGCATTCCCGATGTCTTTGCAGCGGGGGATATTGTCCACAAACAGTATCGTCAAATCACCACTGCAGTGGCGGACGGCACTATTGCGGCCATGGCTGCCGCCAAAGAGCTGGAAGCGTAAGTTCAGCGAATCGTGCAACAGAAAATCCATAATGCCCGGGCGATTGCATCGTACCGAAAAAGCCCATTTTCGATGTCGACAAGTAACCGTTGTGCGGGTACAATTTGCCGAATTTCGAAACAGACGTGCAGTTTGTAAGGAGAGGAAAAATGATCGACGAAGTGTTTAGTACAATGAAGGAATCTGTGGGAAAATCCAGGGATGCACTTAAAACAAGCCTTACGCGAATTCGCACAGGAAGAGCGAACCCGGCTATTCTGGATTCTGTGAGGGTTGACTACTACGGCGCCCAGACGCCCCTGAACCAATTGGCAACCATCTCAACACCGGAACCACGAATGATAATGATTAAGCCGTTTGATCGCACCATTTTAAATACCATCGAAAAAGCGATTCAGACTTCGGATTTGGGATTGAATCCCAGCGCGGATGCGGAAATGATTCGAATTCCCATTCCGGCGCTGACGGACGAACGCCGCAAGGATTTGGTTAAACAGGTAAAGAAAATTGGTGAAGAGTCCAAAATTGCCATCCGCAATCATCGTCGGGACTGTAACGCGCTGCTCAAAGACATGGAGACATCCGGCGATGCCCCCAAGGACGACGTAGCCAAAGCACTGAAAAAAATTCAGGAGATGACTGATGCCGGTGTGGCGGAAGTGGACAACATCATTTCAGCCAAAGAAAAGGAAATTTCTGAAATATAGCTCTTTCATCCGTTCATCTGCCTTCGAGTAATCCCTCACACAAGTTCGCAACAATAACGTATGTACCCCGTTAAAAAGTACTACACGCCGGTCATGAACCGCACTTTGATCGTCCGGATCAATCTATTGTCAAATCAGAATGCAATGAAAATTTGTGAGGCGAAAACAGAATAGAAGAAACAGAATACTGTGCAAAAGACTACTTCTTAAACAGTGCGTGCAAATCTGCCAGTGCTTCGCTTCGGCTTTTCTTTGGCGCTTCCTTGGACCCACCTCCCGACTGAGGTGGCCCCATTGGCGACGGATATTCCCCTGAGCCAGGACGCTTAACAGGAGCAGAAAGGGCAGCCTCCCGTATTTGGGCCATTTCGGAATCATTGAATATAGCGCTGGCATTTTCACGCGCCTGCTGTAACTCTCTCGATTCCTGCTGACGACGCGGTATCTCCGCGCCGGCAGGTTTAAGCGACAGGGCAATACGTCCCTTTTCGGGAATCACTTCCAGAACACGGGCGTTCACTGTTTGCCCCACCTTCACCACTTGCGACGGCTCTTCTATGAAGTCTGTTGACAGTTGCGACACATGGATCATTGCTTCGGTGGCCAGCCCCACATTGACAAACGCACCAAATTTGGTGAGATTAGTAACGATACCATCAAGCGTCATCCCTGGTTTCAGGTCTCGAATAGTCCGAACCAGTGGATTCAATCGACGTTTTTTCTGCACTCGTTTTCCCACGCCGCCTGACGCGTCCCGCTTCGCCTCATAAGCAAGCAGCAATCGCGAATCTGTGAGCGCCGCCTCCAGACGCTTATCATCGAGATCGGCGGTAAACTCCCCCAAACCAATTGCGGATGCCGGTACATTGGCCCATTCCACACTGGGACGAATAGCTCGAAACACCAGGACAAGTGCCGATGCAATAGCTGGCGGCGTAGAAAGTTTCTGCCTGGCCAACGACATCGCCGCAGGAAGAATGCGGACCACGTTCAACTCCGGCTTACTGTCCACTAAATCGGAAACGTCCCGCAATGTGGCATCGTCCGTAGCGGACACAGGTAGAACCACCGCCTGAATCTCACTATCCGAAAGAATCGCCTTTACTTCATCCACAATGGACTGGCTGTTTTTTACATCGCGACTTTCAAGTAACTTTCCTGCTTTGTCCACCACAACCGCACCCCGATTGCTGTCGGCTGATCCCACGTATACGCTCAGAATCTTGGGACTTTCCAATGGTGGCACCTGAAGCAATCCCACATACGCGTCACGGGCCGTTTGCAGCGCTTCATGGTATGCATCAAAATCCATCAGCACAGCAACGACCTGACGAATCGTACTTCCCACCAACTCATCCAACACGCTCTCGATTTCCCGTCGCTGCGCTGCGATTCCCATCTCCACAACATGTGCACGCGCCTGCGCAATGAACTCCGATTCAGGCATATTGAATTCCAATTTAATGATCCCGGCTTTTTCGCCACGCCTTGCTCCCAGCCAGAGATATTTTTTCAGTTCTCGAATATTCTCATTGGAAAACACATACGGCTCAAATTGCGACGCGTCCGCATGGGCCGAGTTCACCATGACCGACGATACGGTTCCCTTGTCCATAGCCAGAGAGACACAGGCGTTCCAGAGTGCGAGATGGGCGCTCACTGCCTTTTCCCAGCTGGCCACGTCAGCATATCCGGTACGCTGACACATTCTGGCGACGCGCTCCAATGCGGACAATTCGTGAGGAAAGGCGGTTTGAGTAAACGACCTATCGGGAAGCGCCAGCTTGCTGGTCGCCAATACTCGCTTCGCATTCCGAAAAGCATCTTTCCATCTTTCAAAATGTTCGTAAGCATCCTGAAGTTTTAACAGACTAGACGTAGGAAACGATTCCAAAATGGCGTTATTGCTCTTAAGCAGCCCGCCAATTCCCTTTGACCGTTCCATAAAGCGCGCCAGCTTAGGCAGCGCCGCCTTATCTGATGAATCGTATAAATCGCGATCAACTCGCTTTAATATTTCGACAAAATCCATATCAACAATTTCTGTTTGAGGTTAGAGCGCGGACATCGATTGCTGTCCGGCCGTTTCATCTGTTACAGAGTTCGCTAATCTTTAATGTAATTATTACTTATCGCGAACGCATCTTGCGCGACACTGACCTACAGAATGTAAGCCCAAATCATTTACTGCGCCAGTGGAGATACCCACAATAACAGCCCGTTTTTTACTTTTCTCCGTTGAGGTCCACATCACCAGGGATTCATTGGGAAGTTTCTGAGAATTGGCGGCTGCCTCAGCTTCCGCCTGGGTGGGAAGACGCCAGTCATCCTTTCCTGCCAGCGTCAGATTTTTACAGTATTCAACTGCATTTGGCTGATTAATATCGGCATCATTATGTCCCTTTTGCACCCATAAATTGCCCACTTCCACATACTCTTTATCGTCGTCCGTCGTTGCGTCGGGAACACTTGGCTCTGATGCCTGACGAGCAGCTTCCTCAGCCAGTTGGGCTTTGGCTGCCAGTCCCAGACAATAATCATCGAGGCTGCATCCCTCGTCTTCACAATCCGTATATCCATTTTTATCGTTATCTTTAGAATCGGCACAGTCCCCATCTGTGGTTCCCTCCGGTGATGAAAAGCAGGACGCCATCACCAGTGAAAACAAAACCATTACAACTTTTCTCATGAGCCTCACCTTACCTGATATTGAAATGCGCCACATCGGTCAGCGCGTGAAATTAAAGATTGTTTGGCTATTCATATACAGATTTGTCATTCATTTCAACTACCGACTGTGGCAAAATTACATTATGAATCGGAAAAAACAGACAATACCTCCCGAATTCGACGCGAATGATGTGGAATTTGAGGATTTCAGCGCAGAAGTGGTTGCCATGTCCATCGATGGCACACTTGATTTGCATGCATTTGCGCCCCGGGATATAAAAGAGTTGGTGCCTGACTACCTCAAGGAATGTCTCCGAAACAACATTCATGAAGTGCGCATCGTTCATGGCAAGGGAAAAGGCGTTTTGCGCCGGATTGTGCACAGTGCTCTGGACCGACTGGATTATGTTGTGTCATATCAGACCGCCGGACATGGTCGCGGCAGTTGGGGCGCAACAGTCGTTCAACTCAAACCCGTCGCTCCCCCACAGACCAGCAATGATAAATAAAGTCGGTATTATTTTCAGGAATTGACAAAGCTGCAATGTTCCTGTTCTATTTGCGCGGCATTCACTGCATTTGAAACATATTCTGCATTTTGCAGACAGGCAATCGATGGAGATACAATACCAATGAGCATTCCCTCTAATCGCGTTTTTTCCGGCATTCAACCCAGCGGCGACATTCATATTGGCAACTATCTTGGAGCAGTAAAAAAGTGGGTTGAACTTTCAGATACCCACGAATGCATTTACTGCGTCGTTGACGACCACGCCATCACCGTGGAATACGATGTACATCAACTGCCAGTTCGTACATTCAATGCTGTGTTGGCCACCATGGCATGCGGTCTAAATCCCGAAAAGTGCACCATTTTCGTACAATCGCATGTTCCGCAGCACACTGAACTCACATGGCTGTTTAACTCCATCACTCCCATGGGCTCATTGTTCCGAATGACCCAATTCAAGGACAAGGCGCGAAATGCGCTGCAGCGCTCCCTGGATACCAAACAGGGTGGCGCCAGGAAAACCGCGCTCTTTGGGTTAAAAAAAATTGGCAATCAGACACTTAAGCTATCGGATAAGTTAAAAGCCGACCTGGAAACCATCGATCCCAAAGCGGCAGCCGGATTCAAGGGAGAGGAATTTATAGCGCTCCAGAAACAGGTCATGCGGATTAATGATATGATGGGCGTCATGATGCAACATCTGCAGGTGGGACTCGGCGTGGCCGATGCATCCTGTGGCCTGTTTGATTACCCCGTATTGCAGGCCGCCGACATTCTTTTGTACAAGGCATCGCTGATACCCGTGGGGGAAGATCAGGAGCAGCATCTGGAATTGTGCCGTGAAATCGCAGAACGCTTCAACAAAAAATTCGGCGATATTTTTCCAATGGCGCAACGCATTAAAGGGGAGGCGACACGAATCATGGGGCTTGATGGGGCAGCTAAAATGTCTAAAAGCCTGAATAACTACATCGGTGTTCTCGACGACATGGAAACCATCACCAATCGATTGAAACCCGCGTTTACCGATCCTGGACGAATTCGTCGGGATGATCCTGGCAACCCGGATATTTGCAACATATATTCACTGCATAAACTTTTTTCAAATGATGCCACTTGTGACGAAATTGCAGAGGAATGTCCCAAAGGATCGATAGGTTGCTTCGACTGCAAGCAAAAGCTTGCCGAAGCAATTAACAGGGAGCTGGCTCCGATTCGGGATCGCGCCGGCATGCTCCGGGCGAAACCGGAACTGGTGCTGGAGGCTCTTTCAGCGGGAAGAGCAAAAGCGGGACAGATTGCAAAAGAAACAATGGGCGAAGTACGTGAATCAATGGGAATAGGCGCCAGTATATTAAACAAGTTGTGATTACGGTGTTTTTATAGTTATATTGCTAAAAACATCTTATTTGCGAGGAGTATTGCAAAATGAACAAAACGCCCCAAATACTGTTTCTGGTCTTCATCGCCAGTCTTGTTGTGTCCTGCGACGAATCCAAGGGAGCGGCATTCGTGTATGGACACATCGAGATAGATCCACCAGGTGCTATCGCCGACTTTGAAGGGAAACTGGAGGCGTCAGACAATTCCCCCGTGTACGGCAAATGTACCATGGATGGCAATAAATTCATCTTCACAGTGGGTCATGCCAGCACAGGCGAATTGTCTAACCTGGGTGTAGATGCGCCCACATTTTTAAGCATTTCGGGTATTCCCGGACCTCCCTCGAAAGGCGTCTATGATTTAACCCAAACGCCTCCCTCTCCCATCGATAATCCGACTACCTACAAGAAATTGGGAGCGGGTGTCAAGATATGGGCACAGACCAAAGAAGACAAGTGGACATTTGCCGGCAATGAAGCCGACTGCGACCTGGAACTCTTTGCCATCCCCAAAGATGGCGAAGTTATCTTTGAAGAAAATCTGGACCTGAATAAAACATTTGACTACTACGTTCGCCTGTACTGCAGTTCGGTTATTGCTTCAAAGGAAATAAGCACTATTAAAGGCCGTAGATTCAATTTCTTTAATGCCGAACTGTATTTCGAAAACTGCAACTGATATTTTCAACCCATTCGCAATTCACGCAGTAGCTTGCCAATCGGCCGTGCCCTCAGCGGACGTTCCAACACCTGAGCGGCGCCGCATCCCCGTGCTTTCCGAACAACATCCGGGGTCATCAACATACTCGTGGCAATCAACCGGACCGTTGCCAGCGATTCGTTGGCAGCGAGACTGCGCAATGCCGAAAAACCGTCCGCTCCAGGTAAAAAAAGATCCATTATAATCATTTGAGGTTGAATTTCACCCGCCGTCACCAGCAAATCAGTCAGACTTTTCACCACGCGGCCTCGCACCCCCATTCCCGGACCGGTGATGTTTTCAAATATTTCCACAGTAGCGGCGTCATCGTCCGCCAGCAACACTGTTCGCTCCTGCTCTTTTTTTAAAATGGGACGACCGCTCCCTCCACGACGAAACTGTCGTTTGTACTGAGTGGATGAACTGCGCACCACGCGAGCTTCCGAACCGTCAGAGTCCAGCAATGTCAGCGCGTGTTCGTTGTGGGGCAATACAATTTGCTCAGAGAGAAACCGCAAAAAGCCCATGTCGTCACTGAGTATCATAATCGCTTCGTCGGCGGTGATGTATCCCGAGGCCACATGACACAACAGCGAAATATCGATACTGAGCGATTGCGACAACGAAAGCAGCCGCGCCGCATCATCCATGGCAATTTGACCGTGTTTCCAGCGGCTTGTTCGCGCGCTTTCCAGCCCCACCATTCTACCAAGAGCCGCATCTGAAAGCGGTTCATCCGTGTAGATGGTGTCTGTCACGTGCCGTACAAGACGGAACAGTTCTTTACTGGCGGGAAATCCCGGTATCTTTTTGTCGTGCATGCCATTTCCTTCCGGCGCTGGAACATATCACATTACCCTTGCCATGAAAAAAAACACAACCCTGATTTTTTTTTGTGTTTCCTTTAATTCCCGTTACACTTCTCCAATGAATCGCATGTTTTCATTTGGTCTTATTGGGCGAATCGTTATAGCGCTATCCATTGTATTTGCACTCCTTATGCTGCTCAACGACATGACAGTCACGTCTGTGATCCGATTAACACTCGAAAGCAACCAAAGCACCGCATCAATTGACACATCGGCAGCGACAACCGCCTTTATATCCAAAGTGCGAAAACCCATTCTCATCTATTCCATTACGGCGGCGGCATTCTCACTTCTGGCGGCATCGCTGATGATCCATCGAATTGTGGTTCGCCCCATTCGGGACATAACACAAACGCTGGACGACGTGACTCACGGAAAACTGAATGTTCGCGCCAAAGCATCGGGCGCTACGGAGCTGATATTGTTATCGACCCGATTCAATCACATGTTGGACACCATTTCGCAACAGAAACAGTTTTTGGAAGAACAGCTGCACCAGTTGGAAGATGCCGCCACTAATTTAAAAAACACTCAAAACGATTTGGTTCGCGCCGCGCGTCTTGCGTCGGTTGGCACACTGGCATCCGGCGTAGCCCACGAAATCGGAAATCCCATTGCCGGTATTCTGGGGCTTCTCGAAGCCCTGGAGGATGAACGTTCTCCCAAAACCGCACAAACATACCGAAATCTGATTCGAAAGGAAATTGAACGTATTGATAAAATCATTCGTGACCTTTTAAGCTACGCCCGGCCCGATTCCAGCCCCAAGCCCCATCAGGCGCGTCTGACCGATGTGATGCAACACGTGGCCAGTCTGGTTCGTGTCCAAAAAAGTTTTTCCAGTATTCAGATTCATTTTTCTCGAACCGATGAGCCACCGCTGCTGGCCATCTCCACCGATGACCTGACCGCTCTTCTCATCAATCTGTTTTTAAACGCCGCACAGGCCATCTCAAATGATGGCAATATTTATGTTTCGTGGGAACGGGATACCCAGCACCAGCATATCATTTCGAAAGACGCTGCGATTATCCATGTTAGAGACGACGGCCCTGGGATCTCAAAAGATATTGCCGAGCACATTTTTGATCCGTTTTTCACCAATCGAAAGGCCGGTGGTGGCACAGGGCTTGGCCTTGCCATCTGCATGAGTATCTGCGATCGCAATGACGCGCGCATTGAGCTTTGTCAGGACACACAGAAAGGTGCGCACTTTCGGATATTCATACCGTTCGCCACGAAGTCGTTATCGTCATAAAGTCCAAAAAAACATGATATATTAGAGGCTGGAATGTGTTTCAAAGGAGTCACCCCATGGAATTTCACGATATTCAGCATCAAAGCATCCCCCTTGATGAAGAATTCTTTTTCAAACTGCCCAAAACCGATTTGCATGTGCACCTGGATGGGTCTTTGCGACTCAAAACAATTCTGGCGCTGGCAGAACAGCAGAAAGTGGATTTGGGCACCGACACAGAGGACGGTCTAATAGAACTGATTGGCCCTGGTAAACACCATGCGTCCCTCCATGATTATCTGCAGGGTTTCGAAATTACCCTGAAGGTGATGCAAACCGAAGAGGCCCTGTATCGGACCGCCTTCGAACTGGCCGAAGACGCGGCCAAAGAAAATATTCGCTACATGGAAGTGCGTTATTCCCCCATTTTACATACCCGGGAGAAGCTGTCTCTCGCAGCGATTCTCGAAGCGGTGCTGGCGGGGCTCAGGGATGCGGAAAAAGCGTTTGGCATTCGCAGCGGCGTCATTGTCTGCGGCATTCGCAATATTTCTCCGGCGGTGAGTCTGAGACTCGCTGAGCTGGCCGCCGCATTTAAAAACAGAGGCGTTGTGGGATTTGATTTAGCCGGCGCCGAATACAACAATCCGGCAAAGGATCACCTGGACGCATTCACACTCATCCTCTCCAATAATGTCAACGTGACCATTCACGCGGGGGAAGCCTATGGTCCGGACAGCATTCATCAGGCGGTGCATTACTGCGGTGCCCATCGCATTGGCCATGGCACTCGGCTGCGGGAAAACGGAGATCTGCTCAACTACATCAATGATCATCGAATCCCGTTGGAGGTCTGCCTCTCCAGCAACGTGCAAACCAGTACCGTGGCGGATTTGGACAATCATCCATTCAAATTTTATCTGGATCTGGGGCTGCGCGTTACGTTAAACACCGACAACCGACTGATTACCAACACCACAATGACCAAAGAATACATGCTGGCCCATCAGCATTTCGATTTTCTGCCCTGCGACATCATCGACATCGCCATTCACGGCGCCAAATCCACATTCATGCCCTACGATTTAAAAAAGCAATTCATTCGCGAAATAAAAAGCGAGGTTAAACAGATGTTGCTGGATCAGGCGCAGAAACGACAGGTGTAGACGACCTATTCCCGTAACCGCCATACGGTATTGCTCCCATTTAAAAAAAAGAGTACCTTCCGGCCATGAATCAACGGTATGAAAAAACAAATCCGCTGGATGAACTGAAAAAGCTGGGCGCAGAGCGCCTTCGTGAACTCAAGCAACTGGGAGACGAGCTGTTTGAACACATGTCTCCCAAAGATTTGGCCACCCTGCTGTTTCCACCCGCGCTGGGACTCAATATGCTCAAAGGCATTCTGGGAGGCCGCGCCTTTGAAGGTGACGACTACAACAACGATAATAACGATTGTCCCGACCCCGAACTGATGGATGCGGTATTGAACATGGCCAGATGGTGGTCCACCCACTATTTTTCCACCCGCATCTACAATGTGGAAAATCTGCCGGCGGACAAACCCGCACTCATCGTGGGCAACCACAGCGCCGGACTGATGCCTTTGGATGCGCTTTTCGCCATGAACGAAATTCGGGATGTGCATGGAAAACATCAGCGAGTGTACTCACTGGTACACGATTTCGCGTACATGGCCCCCCGCATCGCCAAAGTGGCCAGACGCATGGGAGTCATACGCGCCAAACGGGAAAACGCGCTGGCGGCGCTGAAAGATGGCGGGCACGTGCTGGTCTATCCCGGTGGCGACCAGGATGCGTTTCGCACATTTTCAGAACGAAAAAAAATTGTTCTGGCCGGACGCAAAGGGTTCATTCGCATCGCCCTCCAGGCGGGGGTGCCCATCGTTCCGCTGGTGTCCGTGGGGCTGCACGAATCGTTCTTTGTTTTATCCAGGGGCGAAGGTCTGGCGCAAAAACTCGGTCTAAAGGAAAAACTGCGAACCGAAGTGATGCCCCTTTCCCTCTCGTTTCCCTGGGGGTTGGTACCGGCATTTTTTCCGTTTATTCCGCTGCCCACCGCCATCGAAATGGAGTTTTGCCCCGCAATTGAAGTCAATGGCAGCCCTGATGACGAAGACCTGGTCACCGTAATTTACAATCAGGTTGAAAGCGTCATGCAAAATAAAATGGATTCCCTCAACGAAAACCGAACTCCGTTTTTTGGTCGTTGAATCTTATGGAATCGTTTGTTAGATTCCCTGCGAAATAAACAAAAAACAAATAACCCAAAAAATTGCAAAGGAATTGAAAATGACAAATCCCACAGCAACATGTGAAACGTCTCTCGGCACATTTACCGTAGAGCTATATACAGACAAAATGCCCATTACGGCGGGTAACTTCATCAAGCTGGCCAAAGACGGCTTCTACGATGGTCTGCATTTTCACCGTGTCATCGAGGGGTTCATGTGCCAGTTTGGCTGTCCCCACAGCAAAGACCCACAAAGCCCCATGGCCGGCACCGGTGGTCCACCCCATGGCACCATCCAGGACGAGCATCCCGAAGATGCCAAATTTTCCAATGAACCCGGCACACTGTCCATGGCAAATACCGGACGGCCCAACAGCGGCGGGTCCCAGTTTTTCATCAATACCGTGCACAACGCATACCTGGACTGGTTTTCCGCAGGCCCCTCCAAACACCCCGTATTTGGAAAAGTAATTGAAGGGATGGACGTGATTACCAAAATTGAGACCTGTCCCAAAGGCGCCGGCGATCGTCCCACCCCCCCGGTTAAAATGATCAAAATCACCATAACCGAATAAACTCACTTCACTTTTTCCGACACAAATCGAAACAAATCCAGATTCAACAGTTGGTCCAGGCTGTTTGCAGTAAACCGCAAGTAGACATCGTGCACACCGACCACCTTTTCAATGGGGCACATCAAATCACGCCATTTCTGCCAGCCGCCGGTAATTGATGGTGGTGGCCGCGACATCCTTTAAACTTGTCATGTCGACGTTCAGACGCATCACTCGCGCATTTTTGCCCGTCCCCGGCATGCCGCCTCCAAAATAGAGGTACACCTGACCATCGTCATCCACAAAGCAGGCGGGGTCAAACACCCATTCCACATCTTCCACGCCAGGGGTTGTTCTATCAATCAGTGGCCGCCCCAATGCATCGTGGAATGGACCGTACGGAGTATCAGAAACAGCCACCCCGATGCTGTCACCGCCATTGGGAAAATACAGATAGTATTTTTGAGTGACATCACTATACGCCGCATCCGGCGCAAACAGACGCTCGGCCCAGGGAATATCTTTCGCATCCAGCACCACCCCGTGATCCTGCCAGTTCACCAAATCATCGGAGGAAAATACGCGATAATCGTTCATCATGTATTCGTCCTGGGCATCCAAATCATGGGTGGCATACACATAAATGCGTCCATCAAATACACGGGCGGACGGGTCGGCCGTGAACACATGCCGGATAACGGGATTTTTCGCCAGACCGTTTAACCCACTGTATTCAATGGTTTTTTTTCTTTTCATGACAGCGAAATTCAAATTATCGCTGTCGGATGCCGCGCTGTTGTAACGGCCCCCGCAGGCCATGGCGCCAAGGCATATGGCGATGGTGTAAATAAACCAACAGGTTGATCTAAAACGATACCTCCTTTTCGAACGGGCCTGGCGAAATACTGCAGTTTTGTCTGTTTTTTGTAAAGGGGGGATAAAATCGTGGTATACCACACATATGTATGGTTTAAAATCATATGTACCCCTGTGGTGCAAAAGTAATTTTTCTTTTCTCGAAGGGGCCAGCCATCCCGAGGAACTGGTGGAGGAAGCCCATCGACTGGGTCTGACCGCCATCGCCATCACCGACATTGATGGCGTATATGGCATCGTGCGCGCCCACGTGCGGGCAAAGGCACTGGGCATCCAGCTGATTATCGGTTCTCAAATCACCCTGGCCGACAACTCCCATCTCATTTTGCTGACAAGGGATCATACCGGATATCAGAACCTGTGTCGCATCATCAGCAAGGGTCGTCTTGAAAACCCCAAAGGAAGCTGCGTTGTGTCGTTGAGGACGGTGTGCCGATACGCCAATGGTCTGATTGCCCTGCGTCCCCCTGGCGGTACGGACAAAAAAGAAACCACCGTTGTTGAAACCTTAAAAAAATATTTCGAAGATTCTCTTTACCTGATGGTGACGCGTCACAAAATCGCCGAAGAAGTCAAACCCAATGCGCTGCAGCGGGAGCGCGCCGGCACACACAATCTGCCCATCGTGGCCACCACCGAAGTGCTGTACCACACAAGGGCGCGCAAATCGCTTCAGGATGTGGTCACCTGCATCCGTCATGGCGTCACCCTGGCCGAGGCACGGCGAAAATTAAGAGGCAACTGCGAACACCACCTGCAGAGCACGGCCGCGTTTATATCTCTGTTTGCCGAAATTCCCGAGGCTGTGGCCGCCACAACACATATTGCCAGTCAGTGTCATTTCAACCTCGACCAAATTAATTACCGCTATCCCTCCGAAGTCAACCAGGCCGGCATATCTTCTTTTGAACGGCTTCGCATTCTCACATTTGAAGGGGCGCGCAGAAGGTACAACAACGCCATTCCCCAAAACACCATTGCGCAACTCAACGAGGAACTGTCACTGATTAACGAACTGGATTATCCCGGATATTTTTTAACCATGTATGAGATTGTGGAGTTCTGCAAGCAACAGAACATTCTGTGCCAGGGACGGGGTTCCGCCGCCAATTCCGCGGTCTGTTTTTGCCTGGGTATCACCTCGGTGGACCCGGTGAAAATGAATCTTCTTTTTGAGCGGTTTATTTCCAGGGAGCGCAACGAGCCGCCGGATATTGATTTGGACATTGAACACAATCGCCGCGAAGAAGTGATTCAGCACGTGTACGAACGCTATGGGCGCAGTCACGCGGCCATGGTGGCGGTGGTGGTGCGCTATCGTCCCCGCTCGGCAGTACGCGAGGTGGGAAAGACGCTGGGCATCGACGACATTTCGCTGGGCCGACTCTCCAAACTCCTCTCCCGTTACGGCACGCTGGATACCGAATCCATGACCGCCGCCGGGTTTTCTCTGGAAGCCCCACTCTACCAGCTGCTCTACCAGCTCACCAATGAACTGGTGGATTTCCCCCGCCACCTGTCCATCCATCCTGGGGGGTTTATTCTGGGCAGCGAACCCGTTCATCAACTGGTGCCTGTGGAAAACGCCACCATGCCCGGTCGCACCGTTATTCAATGGGACAAAGATGACGTGGAAACACTGGGGCTCTTTAAAGTGGATTTACTCGGCCTTGGCGCCCTGCACCATCTGCACCTCTGTTTTGATCTGCTCAAAGAAACCCGCCCGCTGAATATTGGTCTGGCCACCATTCCCCACGATGACGCCACCTACGAAATGATTCAGCAGGGCGACACCATTGGCGTCTTTCAAATTGAAAGCCGCGCCCAGATGAGTATGCTCCCAAGGCTGCGCCCCAAAACCTTTTACGATTTGGTGATTCAAATCAGCATTGTGCGCCCCGGCCCCATCACTGGCGGCATGGTGCACCCGTACCTGGCAAGACGCAATGGAGAGGAAAAAATCACGTATCCTCATTTGTCACTGGAACCGGTTCTCAAAAAAACCCTTGGGATTCCTCTTTTTCAGGAGCAGGTGATGAAAATCGCCATCATCGCGGCCGACTACACCCCCGGTGAGGCGGATCAACTGCGCCGCGACATGGCCGCATGGAAAAAAAGCGGACGCATTGAACGCCACCAGGAGAGGCTCATTTCCCGCATGGAGAAAAAGGGCATCGCAAAAGAATTTGCAATTCGGGTCTTCGAACAGATTCGCGGATTTGGCGAGTACGGATTTCCCGAAAGCCATGCCGCCAGTTTTGCGCTCATCAGCTATGCGTCGGCGTATCTGCGTCGACACTACCCCGCGGAGTTTTCGTGTGCCCTGCTCAACGCGTTGCCCATGGGGTTTTACATGCCCTCAACCATTGTGGAAGACGCCAAACACAAAGGGGTTGCGGTCTATCGAATCAACGTAAAAAAAAGCATGTGGTTTTGCACCGTTCCCCAACACAACACCATTCAGATGGGCCTGCGTCATGTAAAAGGCATTGGCAAACAGCACTTTGAACAAATTTTCACCGCACGGCAACAGGCGCCTTTTAAAAGTCTGGACGATTTTTTTACACGCACCACTTTGCCCGCCCACGTTCAAAAGCAGCTGGCACTGGCGGGCGCCCTCGAATGTTTTGGCGCCAATCGCCGCAACGCGCTGTGGCAGGGACTGGCGGTACATCACGACAACACCAGTGCCAACACGGCCATATCTCTGCCCGATAGTCACTCCCATGTAGCATTTGAAAACATTAATGATTTTAATACAATAGGCTGGGATTACGATATCACCGGACACAGCACAACCGGACACCCGCTTTGTCTTTTCAGAGAAACGCTGTCGCGAAAAAAAATCCCCACCGCAGATGAAATCAGCAAATACAAAGACAGGCAAATTCACTATGTGGGGATGGTGATCTGTCGTCAACGGCCGTCTACCGCTGCGGGAGTGGTATTTATGACCCTTGAGGATGAAACAGGTTTTGTGAACCTCATTTGCTTTAAAGACATATTTGAAAAATACAAATTGATTGCCAAAACCACTCCCATTCTCGGAGTCACCGGAAAGGTACAGTATCAGGATGGGGTCACGCATCTCATTGCACAGCACCTGTGGAAGCCGAAGCTGAAAGAATCCGCCACCACAACGAGTCGCGACTTCAAATAGCCATCCCCCCCAAAAAAAACTGACAACTGATAATAAAAAACATCGTCATGATATGCGTCCAAAAGGAATTCATTTTACAGAAAATATGCACCAATCCATTCGCATTGTACCCCATGCGATATAAACAGCGATTATGAACAACGTATTGAGCTGATATGAGCTACTTTCTCTCAACAACGTACTCTGCACTAATAAAAGGGTTTTACCCCTGAGTTCTATGCACAGACAAATATGGGGAATAAAAAGGAAGGAGCTAATAAAGATGAAAATCCGTAATATTTCGTGGGGTCTTTTATGCACTTTGTTGATGTTTTCAATAATTTCTTGTGGTTCGGATAGTGCAAAAGACAACGAATCTGACGAATCAGGGGATGAAAGTTCCGCCGACGGCGATAGCGACAGTGACAGTGACAGTGACAGTGATTCGGATGGCGATAGCGATGGGGATAGCGATTCGGATGGCGACAGCGAAGGGGATGGCGACGGGGACTCGGATGCCGATGGGGATGCGGACGGGGATTCGGATTCTGATGGCGACTATACCTGCGAATTCGACTGTCTGCCTCACTGCCGTTCCTGGAATGGCACCCCACACACGGATCAAACCTGTGCAGGCGGGTTGAGTTGCTGCGAGGGTGCGGATATCCCGGACGATTACGATACGGACACCGGATCCACCGACGGCGACTCTGACTCCGATGGTGACACAGATAGCGATGGCGATACGGATTCGGACGGCGACACGGATGGAGACTCCGATGGAGACTCCGATGGAGATGCGGCCTCTGAAGAAGACTATTTTGGCGAATGCGGTCGTCCGGACACCCCTGGAATGAACGAACTCAAAAGCATTCCCAAACTGCCCGATCCGTTCTCATTCAAATTTGGCGATGGCGGTGAAGTGACCAGCAAAGACGACTGGAAATGCCGACGCGCCGAAATCAACGCGGCCGCTCAAGCGTATATTTACGGTGAAAAACCAATTCCCGAAAGCGTTACCGGTTCGTTCGCCGACGGCACGCTGAAAGTCACCGTTGAAGATGAAGGAAAGTCCATTTCATTCGATGTGAAAATAAGCGGCGGCGATGCCGGCAATCCCAAGCCGGCGATATTGGAATTCCCAATGGGAGGACTATCCATGCCGTCCGGGATTGTATCAATATCCTTCCCATCTGAAACCATAGCGAAAGACGGAAAAACACGGACAGGAAAATTTTACGATCTGTATGGTTCCAATCATCCGGCAGGTGAATTGATTGCGTGGGCATGGGGTGCCAGCCGTATTATCGATGCACTGGAAGTCACACCCGAAGCCGGTATCGATGCCACCAAAATAGCTGTTCATGGATGTTCTCGTTACGGTAAAGGAGCGCTGGCCATTGGCGCCTTCGACAGACGCATCGCATTGACACTTCCCGAAGAGGGCGGCTCTGGCGGCGCGCCGGCATGGCGTATGATTGCTAGAGATTCCGCGGCACAGCCGTTAAGCAGTGCCTGCACCGAGTGCGTCTGGTTCCACAAGGATTTCTGCAGCTTCGATGGCAAACAGGACAAACTGCCCGTGGATATGCACGAGGTGATGGGAATGATTGCCCCTCGCGCTTTCCTGTATCTGGACCAGCCGTCCGCCGACTGGCTGGGCAAGAGCACTGGCTACTGGACGGCCAATGCCACAGCGGAAATCTACAAAGCGCTGGGCGAAGAAGGCGCCTTCACTTACAGTCAGATGAACGGTTCCGGACACTGCAGCACCCCTTCAGGACAATCCACATTTATTAACGCGTATGCGAACTACTATCTGCTGGGCACCGGGTCCAAGCCCGCCGGAGCGGTGAACAAATCCGCCGCCGCGAACTTCAACGCCGCCGACTGGATTGACTGGGATACCCCATCTCTGTAGTCACAGAACGTCCCAGTGAACAATCACCAACTCTTTTGCCGAAATAACCTTCTGAATCCCAGATGCTTACCATTGGGAACACACCGATGTCATATGTCGCAATAATTGCGGCAGGACGATTTCAAAAAGAAGATACTATCTCACTTCAAGTTTGAAACGGTATTCACCGGAGATACCACTTGAAAACACGTGGATGTACAGGGGCCCATCAGCAACTGCGGTGGCCTGGATGGTTTCAAAACCTCCACTTGTAAAGGATGTCACCGCTGTCCCGGGAAGAAGGTTTCCCGCCGAATTCACAAGCAGAACCTTCACCACATCCGCTGGACTCGTCAGCCCTGTGGACGTGTTGGTTATGACTATCTGGTCACCGACTGTCCCAGTGAACGTGTAGTAATCATGCCACGAGCTACTGGTAACCACGGCCAAAACGCTATTCCCAATCGCAACGAAATCCGCCAACCCTATTTGGTCATTTGAATCCGTTTCATCATCCGTCGGAATCACTATATCAAAGCCGTCATCGCTGACATCCATCACAGATGCATCGTCTGTATTCTCGACACGCAACAGAATCGAATCCATGTTCTCAGCGAAAAGTGGCGCCTTCCAGTCGTAGCTGCCGGTGTTTTCAATGTCGTCCGCAATCGAAACATAGTTTTCACCGTCATTTAAGGAATACGCCAGGTTCACAGAATCAATATTGCCTGTGTTGTTCCAGCGAACGGGAATAATGTTGCCCACATTCCAGGATTCCCCCCCATTGGGGCTTAAAAGAGTGATCGTTGGTGCATCATGGGAAACATGCGTTAATCGGAATCGATATTTTCCGGCACCGGAAGCGGCTCGAACATGAATGAAACACCAGCCCTCGACTGAGGTCTGCTCCATCACGCTGTTTGAATCGCCCACCTCGAAAACCTGACTCGCCGGTTTTTCTGAGTCTCCACAAAACAGAAATACCGTCACTTTTTCAGCCGCGTTTTCCAATCCAACCGATTCATTGGAAATGACCACGTCGTCCCATGCGTCCGCATAAACTTTGTAGAAGTCCGAAAACGAACCTTGAGTGACCACAGCTTCCACCAAATCGCCATATGCTATTGCATCCGCATCATCCATATTATCATTGGGGTCTGTTTCATCATCCGGAAATTTACTCAATGTCAATGTCCCATCCAGCGCGGCATACGGAACCAGATCGTCCACATCTGCAACCCGCAGATACAGCGGCTTGTCCAGTTCCAGTTTCAACGGAAGCGTCCAGGCATATGTGCCCGCGTTGGGTGTCGCAGATATAATATCAATATAATGGATACCATCCTGCGAATACATCAATGAGACCTCCTCTACCGTGCCCCCGGTGGTGCTCCAGCTAATATTCTGAGTACTCCCAATTGCCCACTCGTCGCCATCAGCGGGATTCAGCCAACTGATCTGCTCAGTGGCCTCGCCTCGAGACAGCGCGAAATGATATGCAACCGGTCCGGTCGAAATGTCAACCTGGATGTAGTACACCCCGGTTTCAGGGAGAATGTACGCCAGAAGGTCGTCTTCACTCACGTTGAAATACTGGTATGTCAACAGTTGCCTGTTCTTGTCCTTTAAAAACACTACAACTTCATTTACCTTATCTGCGGGATTGGCGCCGCTCACTGCCAGCCAGGAGAGATGCACAACATCCCCTTTTTCTCCATCAAAAGCATAAAAGTCGTGTTGAGACCCAATGGTAATTTGCGCAGAAATGTCGTCGCCGTACGCCACTTCCACTGCATAATCAAAATTGTCGTTAAACTCATATTCATCGTCGCCGGGCGCCACAATATTGAATGCTTCTTCAGATTCTCCAAAAACAACACCGTTTTCGGCTCCGGAAACACGAATCACAACTGCACCAGACAACTGTGCATTCCCAGGTACCGTCCAACTGTAAACACCGGTATTTGCGACATCGTCGGCAATTATCTCGTACGATTCGCCATTGTCCACAGAGAATTCCAGCAACAAGTTCCCCACGTCTCCAGCACTGGACCATTTAATATCGACTGTAGCCCCGGCTTCCACACGATCTTCAGCTGCCGGCGCGACAAGTGTCAGAGAGGGAGGCGTCACCGTCTCTCTGGTAACCGTGAACGCGTAGTTTCCAACACCAGTAGACCCCGAGTTTAGTGGAGAACGCGTGACCAGCACGTAGTAGTCACCGGGCTCGTCCAGCTCCAACTCAATTGATTCGGTACCCAATGCCGTAAAATAGGCCTCTACAGGCTCTCCAGCCCCGCTATGCAACAATTTTACCATCACGCGATCCGCCGGATACTCTGAATTCGTGATGGAGGATGTATTGGTCACCGTCACTACCTCATTGGCAGCACCGGTAAATTTGTAGTAATCCACACCCGAGGCAAGGGTCAACGCCGCAGCGATTTCCTGGTCGTAAAAAATTATCTCTGCATCCCCGGTATTCTCGTTGGGTTCGTAATCGTCATCCCCGAAGGGCGCCAATTCAAAAACGCCATCGCTCACGTCATACGGCAGCGCATCGGCCGCATCTGAAACGCGAATTTTCACCTCAGTCGATGGAGACATCGTGTCCGGAATTTCCCAAATGTAGCTGCCGTCGTTTTCAGTGGAAGCCACCATACGGTAAAAGGAATTCCCGTTATCCAAAGAATATTCAAGAATCACATTCTCAATGGCGCCTGTGTGGGTCCAGGTGATTTCCTTCGACGTGGCCACTTCCCACTGTTCACCAGCATTGGGCTCTATAAGCGTCAGAGTGGCGCCGGCTGCATCGCCATTGCCAAGTTTAAACTGATATGCGCCCGGTCCGCTATTCACATTTACATGAATGAAGTACTTACCGGTGTAGGGCAGGATATAAACCAGTTTATCCGGCTTTGCGTAAGTAAAAGTTTCATTCGTTAAAACTGCATCGTTCTCATCGCGTAGAAATATCACCACGCGGTCCGCAGGATTCTCCAGCAGTTCATCCAGATTCGAAATCACCACACTTTCTCCAGCAGTTCCTATAAACGAGTAGTAGTCCAGCAAAGATCCCACTCTCAGAATTCCTTCAATAATCTGTCCGATTTGAATCGGATGCGCGACGTCGGCAGTGTCGTTCGGTTCGTATTCGTCATCCAATTTGTCTGAATCCGAGTCAGCCGTTGCGCTATCTGCTGTCTCGCTGTCAGCCGTTTCACTGTCAGCTGTCTCGCTGTCCACCGTTTCGCTATCGGCCGTTTCACTATCCGTCGTCTCACTGTCCGCCGTTTCACTGTCCGCCGTTTCACTGTCAGCTGTTTCACTGTCAGCTGTTTCACTGTCAGCTGTCTCACTGTCCACCGTTTCGCTATCGGCCGTTTCACTATCCGTCGTCTCACTGTCAGCCGTTTCACTGTCCGCTGTCTCGCTGTCCACCGTTTCGCTATCGGCCGTTTCACTATCCGTCGTCTCACTGTCAGCCGTTTCACTGTCCGCCGTTTCACTGTCAGCTGTCTCGCTGTCCACCGTTTCGCTATCGGCCGTTTCACTATCCGTCGTTTCACTATCCGCCGTTTCACTATCCGCCGTTTCACTATCCGCCGTTTCACTATCCGCCGTTTCACTATCCGCAGTCGCACTGTCTGCCGTTTCGCTATCCGCGGTCGCAGTATCTGCTGTCGCACTGTCCAGGGAGGGAGTGTCAGTATCGGAAGAGGAACTGCTGTCATCTGTTCCGGTAGTATCGGTTGGCTTTTTCCCGCTGCATCCAGCACCGAAAACCAAAGTTGTCAGCAGAAAAACTGAAAGGAAAAAAAGATATTGTTTCATCATTGCACCCTTGAGCAATAGTGACGAAATCGCACAACCATTAGTCTCAACAGGCTGCGACGCGTTTCATCCACTTAAAAATCAGTCAGCACGAGCTTATAAATTACAATTACCGGATGCTAACATAGTCAATCACGTATACGCAGTATAAAAATATCCATGTAAATACTAAACCGCCGTGTTCAGAGCTTATATCCTGTGGTTTTCACGATATTCATCTCTACAATGAAGGCAAAGTGGCAAATACCTGCCAGGAATACAGTCTGGACGGCAGTCAGTTCGACAATACTCCGAGGGAACCACATTGGCTGGCGCACATGGATTCCAACGTTCCAAAGCACCGTGGATACGTTTTCTTTTTTTCAATTTAGACACGGTAAACAATGATGGATAATATAGTGACACTCTAAACGCGCTCTACTTCATAGCCGCCGCAGGTAAATTTCTACCCGGATACGCGCATTCCAAACAGTATTCATTGACAGGATTTCATCTACAGGTTCCAATGGATAACGAAGAATATAATCCGGCAACAAGAAAAACAAAGCATGCCACATGCGACTTGTAACTTGTGAGCGGCAACAATTTCTGTTATTCGAAACTACCCTGTTTAATTCACTATGTTATATAAAGCCACGAACAATTCCAGGAAATTACTGGTTCCGGGAGCTGGGATAAATGAAGAGGGAACAAGAACTGCTACTTCTGCTGTTTGGCAGCAGTCCAACGTTTGAAAAAGAAATCACGGATGCACTAACGGGCTCATCGTTTTTAGTGACAACGCATTCAGTTCGGGACACCACCGCATTTTACAAAGCCATCACTGTTCAGAAATGGCAAATGGCAATTTGTGAATGCGATGACACCGGTTCCGAAGTGGAAATCATTCTGAGGCAAATTCGCGATTTTGGAGCAGATCTGCCGGTATTGGTTGTTGGTTCGCCCCCTCAGGAATCCCGATTGATAAAACTGATGGAAGCCGGCGCAGTGGACTTCTTTTTATATCGGCGTCTCGCTGGGCTGCCATATGCATTGCGGCGGGAATTCGACGCCCGCGAGACACGATTGACCCTGCGTAAAATCCGATCACAGCTGGACGAAAAAAGCGCAGAGCTGGAAATTAAATCGCTGGGTGCGCAACAGGCGGAATCAGACCTGAAGAAAGAGGCGACCAGACGACAGGTGCTCATGAACGCATCGCGAGATGGAATCGCCATTTTCAATCAGGAGCATGAGGTGGTGGAAGCCAACCATCGATTTAGTGAGATGCTGGGATACACCCACGAAGAGGCGCTGCAACTGCATACATGGGATTTGGAAGACAATATGTGCGAAGCGGACATCCGTGAGGCGTTTGGCAATCTGGCGCAGACCTCAGCGACGTTCGAAACAAAACATCGCCGCAAGGATGGCTCCACCTACGATGCGGAAGTCAGCGCATCCGGCGCACTGGTTGGAGATGAACCCATGGTATTCACTGTGAGTCGCGACATCACGGAGAAGAAAAAAATTCAGGCCAGTCTGGCGCAGTCCGACCGCCTTACCAGCATGGGGATGCTTGCCGCCGGAGTGGCGCACGAAATTAACAATCCCCTCGCGTACGTTCTCTACAATCTGGAAACCCTCGCCCGAGAGATGCCCTTTTTCGAACAAAAGCTGCGCAGTTTTCGCAGAAAGTGTCATTCCATGGTGCACCACGGCTCGCTGGAGGCGTTGCGGGGTGACTTTTACGCCAGTTTCGGCGCCATTGATTTTGATAAATACAATAAACGCATCCGCGAAGCGTTGGAAGGGACCCGTCGAATACAGGACATTGCCGGCTCCCTGAGCACTTTTTCCCGCGTGGAACGCAGACAACTGGTGTCGGTGGATGTTCATTACACCATCGAGTGCGCCGCGAACATGGCGTTCAATGAAATCAAGTACCGCGCCAAATTTGTAAAAGATTTTGGGTGCATCTCCAACGTAATGGCCAGTGAAGGCCATATTTCGCAGGTCTTCTTAAATCTGCTCATCAACGCAGTTCATGCTGTGGAAGAAGGGCATGTGGAAGACAACGAAATTCGCGTGCGCACCTGGCAGGATGGCGAAATGGTGTGTATTGAAGTCCGGGATACGGGCAAAGGTATTTCCAAAGATAATATGCGTCGCATTTTTGAACCATTCTTTACCACCAAAAATGTTGGTGAAGGTTCGGGACTGGGCTTGAGTATCTCCCGCAACATCATTACCGGCTATGGGGGTGACATCGACGTGCAAAGCGAAGAGGGCAAAGGTACCAGCTTTATCATCCGGCTTCCAGTACGCACCGATTCTGCGGAAATTGAAGATGAAATCAATAACGATTGCGACGCTGTCACTGTCTCCGGTGGAAACATTCTGATCATCGACGACGAGATCAATATTGTAAATGCGTTGGCAGACATCCTGTACGAATACAAAGTAACAACCGCCTACTCCGCCCGCGATGCGATAACAAAAGTGGACGAACGCCCACATTTCGATGCCATCCTATGTGATTTGATGATGCCAGAAGTCACGGGAATGGCATTTCACGAATGGATAAGTGAAAAGCATCCCGCTTTGGCGAACAAAATCATTTTCGTTACAGGCGGTGCGTTTACGCCAAATGCCAGGGAATTTTTAACGCGTGTGCCAAACACATGTCTGAACAAACCGTTCAACCTGAGTGAACTGAAACAGGCTGTGGCCCAGATGGTCACAACATCTCCCAAATAGCATCCGTCTGGTGCCGTCATCGAAGACATCGTTATTGGTTTGATTCATCTCATTTCAAGCATTTTCAGAAATGCGCCTGTACTCCCAGATTGCATAAAATAAACAGGAAAAGAGAACGGAAAATCTTGCGGGGCCGCATGGATATTGGGTATTCCTGATTTGCAACAAAAAAGAATTCCGGTTCCAGGAGGCCACCGCAA
>JAFGQN010000225.1 GCA_016935665.1 Deltaproteobacteria bacterium
GTCCAGGGGGCGCACGACACGCCATCGCCCGTATATCCATCCGGGCAATCGCCACAGCTGTATCCCGTTAAGGGGGCCGCCAGATCAGTACATTGAACCCCGTCAAAACAGGGATCCCCCGCGCATCCGTCCACATCCGTACACGTCAGGCCTGAGCCTTCATACCCGGGATTACAGACACATGTAATAACGCCGGTTCCCTGGATACAGGATGCGTTGGGGTCACAGCTGGTGACCGTACAAACCAGTTCTGTATCCGAATCCGTGTCGGAATCCGTGTCCGTGTCGGAATCCGTGTCCGTATCGGAATCCATGTCCGTGTCGGAATCCGAATCCGTGTCGGAATCCGTGTCCGTGTCGGAATCCGTGTCCGTGTCGGAATCCATCGACGAAGCGGATTCGGTATCGACAGAATCGGTACCCGTGGCCGTGTCGGTGGTAGAAATATTATCGGATAAAGAATCCACATCCGATCTGCCCATGACTCCCGTACGGGAGCAGGTGACACAAAATAAACAAACAATAAGTATCCCAGGGGTATATTTGCAGAAAACAAGCTGATTTAAATGCATAAGCAATTCTCCATATGTGAACAGAATATAAGTACAAACCCAAAGAACCAACGATAAGATGTCGCCGGTCTGGAAATTTATCATATGTTATAATTAAACAGAAAATTGTTACGAAAGATACCGACTACACCTGTTTCATCCGTTGTTTCAATTGGGTCGTATGTTCCAAATAAAAAAATATATCACGATTCCCCGCCTTGAACGTCACACGGGCTTCGCACGAAAGTGCGCTATTATCCAACATCCATTTTCCCGATTGTTCATATGAGACGATGCGTGCAACGTCTCATATGAAGGTGACAACTGGGAAATTATGGGGGTTAAAATACAAGGGAGCCTGCTGGGCGTTGCGGCAGATAAACTACCGCACTACATTTTATTTCTTTACATCTACATTCCGGGTAAAACGTCTGTTGCTTCCAACGTTTTTTGTCCAGGATCACTTCCAGAATCGGTGAAACCACTGCGAATCCCCTTGGCAATCAAGGAAATTAAGAGGACACCCAAACGTTGCGCTGTTCATTCAGACAATGGGTGTCGACGAGATACACGCCACGCAGATGTTCGCATCGCTCTGCGAATATAAAAGCAATTGCCGGCACTCTCCACCACCACACCGTTGAACACAAGCGCATTGCCTGGGGGCGAGGGGGAGCCCCCTTTGAGATGTTCAGCTCAATTGACTTTGAAGGTGGCGTCGCCTTTTTCGAAGAACGCGACAATCTGAGAGGCGGCGGCGATGCCGGCGTTGATATTGGCTTCAGCGGTTTGCGCGCCCATTTTTTTGGCGGTTACAAACACGCGATCCCCGGCTTTTTCATTGAGCGCATCCAGACAGTCGGGAATGAGGTCGGAACCGTACATCAGATCGCCCCGCTCCGTCATGGCTTTTAACAGACCGTCTTCGTCAATCACCTCTTTGCGGGCGGTGTTGATGAGCGCGGCGCCCTGTTTCATTTTAGACAACAATTCGTAATTAATGGATTTTTTGGTTTTGTCGGTAGCGGGAATGTGCAGTGACACATAGTCACAGCTGCTGTACAGCGCCTCAACCGAATCCACCGCCTCCACGCCGTCTGCTTCAATCGCGGCGGCGTCCACGAATGGATCGAACGCTTTTACTGTCATTCCAAACCCTTTGGCGATAACCGCAACGAGCTTACCAATATTTCCATAGGCGTGAATACCAATGGTTTTTCCCCGAAGCTCCGTGCCGGCTTTACCGGTGTATTTTTTACGGGCAAGATTGAGCATCATGCCAAACGCCAATTCGGCCACTGCGTTGGAGTTTTGTCCCGGTGTATTCATCACGGTCACATCGGCTTTGGTGGCGGCAGCACAGTCCACATTGTCGTATCCAGCGCCGGCGCGAACAACGATTTTAAGGTTTTTACCAGCGGCTATCACCTCTTCGGTGACTTTATCGCTGCGAATGATAAGTGCATCAACAGACGCCACTGCAGACAGCAGGTCTGATTTATCTGTATAATTTTCCAACAGTTCAAGGGTGTATCCAGCCTCATCCAGAACTTTTTTGATACCGTCCACCGCAGCCTTTGCAAATGGCTTTTCAGTTGCTACCAATACTGTTTTTGACATGTATGCCTCCTGTAAACAATTTATTTAGCGCGCAATGAACAATGCAGCGCACCATGCATTAACACGCACCAGATTAATGGACCAAGACGTCATATTCCAATCCGCTCTGTTTGTCATCTGATATTGCTGGCAAATCGATAAAAAAATGTTTAAATATCGGTATTTTCAGCGTTTCGGTGCCGTTGAACAGGCGAAACAAAAAGAGGTGAATTCCATATTTTTTGAGATTTTCACGAAATGAAGATGTCCTGGACAAGCTTGTCGATGAATGCTCTTACCAGAATCCCCTGATGTTCGATGGCACTGCCACTGCCCAACGCGGTTTGAACCGAAAAACCCTCCATCAGCGCAGCGCTCAGTTCGAACGACTCAGACAATTTAACGTGGAAATCTGCGGGAATCCGTATATTATCACGTTCAGCGATGACAATACACAACGCACCAATTTTGTCTTTGATTTCTGAAAGCAACCTGGCTCGTTCGTCGCAAAAACGCGCATCGTTGAGCACTTCGGGCAACAGCCGAATCCAGATACGGTCCATTCGCTTCGCCCCTTCCTCTGATAATCGGTAACGAATGAATAATTTGAAGATTGTCTCTTGCATGGGTAGACGCCATCCAACGCATTCATTCACATCGAAATCCAGTTGGGCATTATAGGATTCTGTAAAAAGTTGAAGTCCGACTTCTGATTTGTTTTTAAAAAACCGATAAATCCCGCCCTTGCTGAATCCTGTGCGCCGAACGATGGCCTCCATGCTGAACTCGCTGTAGCCGTTTTCATCGATTTCCACTCTGGCGGCTTCCAATATTTCAGCGATCCATTCGTCTTTGCTCTGATGTTTGGTCATGCCGATGTTTTCCTCGTTTTAAAGCGGATGTTTCGGGGAATATAACTGAAAATGAAGAAATTTGTGAATTAAAATTTTCCCGAGGTGTATTCCGAGGTCGCCATTTTTAAAGAACTCTATTACATTACCACTTAAATGGAGGCCGACCTCTTTTACAGAAAGTCACTAAAATGAAGTATCTGATCATTATCTCCGTGTTGTTGTTTTGGGTGTTACCGGGTTGTAATGGGGGTTCCGATTCTGGTGGAGGCGACGGAGACACTGATTCAGATGGCGATAGCGATACGGACGGTGACTCAGATAGCGATTCCGACAGCGATAGTGATGGCGACAGTGATACCGATGGTGATAGCGATACGGATGGCGATACCGATAGCGATAGCGATACCGATACCGATGGTGACAGTGATTCCGATGGCGATTCCGATTCCAATACCGCATCGACAACGGACACCGAATCGGATAGTGAATCTGTTCTGGACACAAACTCGACGGATGAGCCCGATACCGATGTGATACCCGACAATCTCGTTGTGGAAAAATTAACAGGAAACGGCTCTTACAGACTGCTCGAAGGCCCCGCCTGGGATGGCGCCCAGAAGCTGTATTTTTCAGATGTGGACAACAGCGTCACGCACACCTTTGACGGTCAAAAAATCGAATCATTTCGAGAGAATACCGGCGGCAGTAACGGATTGATGTTCGATACCAGCGGCAACCTGGTCTCCTGCGAAGGAAACAATGGACGCGTGGTGTCTGTCGATAGTTCCGGCAATGTGGCCGATATAGTGGCAGACACATATGGTGGCAACAAGTTTAATTCTCCCAACGACCTGGTGATCGACAAAGACGGAGGCGTTTACTTTACCGATCCCACCTGGAGCATGTCCTATCCCCAGCCAGTAATGGGTGTGTATTACGTATCTGCCAGTGGCAATGTTTCGCTCGTCATTGACGACAACTCCAGGCCCAACGGCATCACCATGAACCCCAACAAATCCGTGCTTTACGTGGACAACTTCGATTCCGGCGATGTTATCGCCTACGATGTTACCGGCCCTGGAAAACTGACTGGCAAGCGCACATTTGTCACTGTGAACACATCTCCAGGGGGCACGCCTGATATAGACGGCATGTGCATGGATTCTCAGGGAAACCTTTATGTGACATCGGCCATTGGGGTACAGATTTTTACACACGATGGTGCGCCGATTGACACTATAGAAATTGAAGGAAGTCTGACAAACTGCACCTTTGGCGGAGAGGACATGAAAACGTTGTTCGTCACGGCCCGAGGTGCACTGTATGCTGTTGAGCTAAAAGTCGCGGGAATTTAATTCCCATAATATTGAAAGGAGAGACCATGGCAGACACGAACACGGTACACTCCGGTGGTCATCAAAGAATCATCGGTTTTCTTAAACGATGGGCGTTTTCAATTGTGGGCGTGGCATCGCTCATTTGGTTTTTCATTCGCGTTATTCCCAAACCCGCCAGAGCGGCTTATCCCTGTCAGCAGGCGGCGTTTCCTTTGGCATCCGCCTTTGTGTTGTGGATTGTGGGAATTGGTGGCACGTCGCTGCTGCTCTCCCACGCTCGATTTGTGCACAAACTTCGGCACGGACAACAGGTGGCCGCCAGTTTTTTGATGGTGTCGATGATTTGTTTCAGCACTGTTTTTATTACCTGCTCGGATTCCGGAAAATCGAAAGATGACAGTAGTTCGGAGTTCAGTGCGGGCGACGCGGATTCCGACACCGATACAGACGGCGATTCGGATGGCGATTCGGACACTGATGGCGATTCGGACACCGATGGCGACTCAGATACCGATGGGGACTCGGACGCAGATGGGGATTCGGATTCGGATGGGGACTCGGATGCCGATGGGGATAGCGACGCAGACAGTGACAGCGGAGTTGATTCCGATGAAGATTCCGACAGCGACACTGGCACTGATGAACGGGATACCGACATGAAGGAAACCGTTGTGTCCATTGTCAAAGGGGACAAGGCCGGGGCCGATATGAATATGGACGATATTCGTGCACTGGTGTCTGAAGCAATTTCATTGGCGGGTGGACTTAACTTTATTAAGGACGGCGACAGTGTTTTGCTCAAACCCAATCTGATTACCAATACCACTACCGGAGACATGGATTTACCGGAGTTGGCCAACGGCGTCACCACCGACTGGCGAATCGTACTTGCGACAGCGGAACTGGTTCGCGAGATTAATCCCACCGGCGAAATGATTATTCTGGAAGGCGGCTCAGAGGGTACAGATGTGGCCTACAAACAGTTTGGTTACACCATGACCAACTTCAGCGGCGTTGTGGACGATATTATTCCACTGGAAGGTAAAGAATCCGATGGTTTCAGCTGTGGCGAACCGGACGAATCCAATCTCGTGGAGGTGACAGTTGGGGGAAAGGCCTATACCGTAGACAAACGATATCGGGATGCCGATGTGGTGATTAGCTTTCCCCTGCTTAAAACGCATATGGTGGCGGTCATTACCGGGGCCATCAAGAACATTGGCGTGGGTATGGCTCCGGGGGCGGTCTATGGCATGGGGGGCCGGCCATCATGTGGCCGTCACGCAATCCAACACAACAGTGTGAGTTCCATCAGCCCGTTTATTCACGATATATTCAGCATCAATCCCACTAAATTTTCGGTGATGGACGGGTTGCGCGGTCTTGCCAACGGTCCGGAACCCTCGTGGAACGGCGGCAATTACGACGATGACGTTAAAGACATGCGTCTGGTGCTCGCATCGCGGGATGCTGTGGCCATGGATACGGTAGAAGCATTGTTGGCCCATTGCGATCATACGAAAGTGGACTACCTCAAACTGCTCAACGCAAGCGGACTGGGGGAGAATGATCCCGACAAAATCGAAGTGGTGGGCGAATCCATAGATGACGTCAGCCTGCCACTTACTGGCCATGCTTCCTGCCCCGGGTTGTAAATCCGTCGACTGTGAATAAAACGCGTTCCAGTTTGTTTTGCTGACAAATGAAAAAGACAACGCCCAAAGCATCGAATAGATACATCGTCAGATGGAGCATTGTCTTGTCCCTGGTCTTGCATATTGCGTTGGCGATTGGGCTGGTGATGCTTGAACGCTCTCATTCGAAAATCCACAACGCGCCTGTGGAGATAGATTTTGTCGCTGCAACAACAGACGTTGGCAATCACAAAGAGATCACGGCACCCCAAAATAACAGTCATCCACCTCTTTCATCAATGCCACGAGCTGCGCAAACGCACAAAGAATCGTCCACATCTCAAAATCATTCTCCCGCTGTCCGACAAACCACCAGGCAAAAAAGACACTCGCGTCAGAACGCAAGTAGGTCACCTGCTTCGACTATCATGCCCGAATTGTCTGAACCTGAAAAGCCTGCCCAAAAAGTGGAAGCTGAAGCGGTATCTTCAGAGCCTGTGAAAATCCAAACAAAAATGACATTTTCAGATTTTGAAACCCTCATGGGACAACAGGCCGTTGATTCTCGAAAAGAGTATAACGATTCGCTCCAAAAAAAGCGTCAGACACGACACTCGCACGCCCGGCATTCGAATCAGTTGAAAGCTGCAATCGGCCAACATCGCAGTGCTTTGGTTGGCGCCGAAGTCATTCCCGTTGGCGCCAAAGCCGCGCTGGTCACTCAGTATCTGAAAACGCTCCACAGAACATTGGTCTCAAAATTCGGGACATTCCTTGATTCATTGGATTCGCCCAGTGAACGTATGCATAAGAAAGTTCAAAACAGTCCACTTAAATACAATCCGTTTTATGTGCCTCCGCCCGATGCCGAACGCCAGTTTTCGATGCAGGGGCCGATGAACGATTTGTCCATCCACGCGGTGACAGAGTTTGAAATACTCCCATCCGGAGAGCTTGGCGATTTGAGGCTTGTTCGAAGTTCCCGACATACAGTATTCGATTCGGCGGCTCTTGACACGGTGATTAAAAGTGCCCCGTTTGCGCCTCCCCCGAAGTCGCTACTTTCAAAAAACAACCGCTCCTATGTGCAATGGACATTTCAAAGAGACTGGAAGAAAAACACCTGGGGGCAAGGACATCTGTATTTGCTGAGCCCACTTTCTAACAGTGATTCGGTCACGGAAGTTGATGTTCAGTGATAGACCGTCTGACCAAAGAGCAGCGTTCCTGGAATATGAGCCGCATACGGGGAAAGAATACCAAACCGGAACTCATGGTACGCACCATTTTGCATCGCATGGGCTTTCGCTTCAGATTGAATCGAAAGGATTTACCGGGAAAACCGGATATTGTTTTTCCCAAATATAAAACGGTATTATTCGTTCACGGCTGCTACTGGCACCGTCATCACAACTGTAAAAATGCCACCACCCCCACCCGAAATCGCGAATTCTGGATAGCCAAATTTGCAGATACAAAGGAACGCGATAAACGCAATCAGGCGGACTTGAAAAAAATGGGATGGATTGTTCAGGTGATTTGGGAATGCCACATTCGAAAAGATCCTGTACTGGCCGTTACCAACGCACTGATTGATGCGGGTCTGATAGACGAAGATGAGCCGTATCCGGAACTCCAGTCGGACACACTTCAAAGCCGGGTTAAAGAGCGCTTTGATGCCACCTGGTCAAAAGAAAAATAGATGAATCGTTTCAAATGAGAATTTTTAAAACAGGAATTTACAGGACAGGCCAGACACATGGGTCTGACTACAACAATTTGATTGGATAAATTTTTCTCTGTTGGTGCGCACACACGGGTGCGGCCTTGAAATATTGAAACGACACCGAATCTGATGGGTTATTCGAGAATGACGATGACTTCGCAGGGGAAATCTGCGGAAAGGTGGTGAGTCCCTATCTGAATATCATCGCAGGCGCCGCCCAACAATTCGATTTCAGTCTCGCTTTTCAGGCGCCAGCCGTATGCGGCGTTGTTCAGTTCCAGTGCCTTGTCGTCCAGGAATACTGTTCCCTTGGACTCTTCACCTTCAGTAATGCCTTTTCCGTTCAGCTCGTAAATGCAGCTTTGGGCTTCTTCAGTGATAATCTGAGTAATGGCGTCCACCAGACTTTTTTCTGTCAGCCCCTGATGAAACGTAGCATTTTCGCCCCCGTCCGGGTTCAGGCCCAACCCAGCGTTGGCAACCCGTTGCAAATATTCGAAGGCAGCGGTATCTTCCGCGTCTGCCATCCCGACAATAAAGGTGGAAATGCCCGCACTATACGCATTTTCGACAGCGGCAACAGTGGCCGCCTGCGCGGCAGCGTCGTCATTGACCGCCAGATTGTCACAGGTTTGCGGATCGCCGTCGGTTGCCAGAACAATCACTTTTTTACTTGGCCCTTCCATTTCAGCCAACAGTTGAACCGCCGCATCGATACCAGCAGGAACTGGCGACGCGCCTTTGTATGTCTCGTCATCGGCTTTAAATATCGCCGCAATTTCACGACCATTTTGAATCTCTGGCGATACCATTTGCAGCATGGGGCATGTTTCAGGCTTGGCTGTAAAAAGGACCAAACCAAAATTCACCTGCTTTTCAAGGGACCACACCAGACCCGATTCCGGATGATCCACTGTCCCCATTAACGTCTTCACCATCAAACTCCAGCGGGTATCGGTATCGCCCAATTGCAGGTTCATTGATGCGGAATGATCCACCACAAGCATGATGGTTGATGGCTGACGATCAAACTTGAGATCCAGATTAGCGCAGGTGTCACTATCGTCCTTATCGGGCGAGTTGCTGTCTTTGTTTTTGGGATCCGTGTCTTTTTTGGTATCGTCGGTTTCCTTCTCTTTTTCGGGGTCACTTCCGCTATCGTTGTTGTCAGACTCTTGTCTGTCGGAATCATCGTTCCTGTTAGAATCGCCGTTGCTCTGCGCGCCCTGCGATTTCTCGCACCCCACAGCAATCACAATAATAAAGGCGGCCAGGATCATCAGCGCCAGAGTTTTAATTTTTAATCGTAAATCTGTAATCGTAATCATGGTTCCACTCCCCAGATCAGTTCGCCATCGCTGTACATCGTTACATTTTCTGTCACCACATGTTCTGCATCTTTTCCTTCGGGAAGTCCCTGTGCACTGTAATCGTTTGTACCATCCATGTAGTAGCCCTGATCTGAGCCAATGGTTGTCGCGGCAATTTGGAACTCGAAGGGGATGGAACCGTAGAATTTACATCCGGTGAAAGCGAAGTCGTAGTAATATATGCCTTTATCTTCATCGTACGGGATAGGACCGGTCACGATGGTGGGTTTGCCATCTCCCGAATTCAGCATGCCATTGTCCACGCTGCGCCCGTCGTAGGTGAGCTGAATTCTAATATCGTTAATGGATTGCCCTTTGGCAAGAAACTCGCTGACATTAAAGTAGTAACGGATGGACAAATTGGGATTCAGGTTCGGCGGATGCACGGTTTCGTTGTGAATAATCAACTTGGGTTCGGTGATCATGTCGTCGTTTTGTCCCATGCGACCTTCCACCCAGTATTCAAGCTGATCCGGCTCCCGCGGCGGAAAGTTTTCCAGCGGCGCTTCACCAACTCCATTCTCATCCATTGCGAAATTTTCGTAAAGTCCGGCCATCGCAGCCACCAGTGATGCATTGTAGTCTATGCACACTTCGGTGTACGCGTACTCCCAAATATCGTCCTTATACGAGTCGTCCTTGTCCGGTCCACCCAGTAATGCGCCCCACGCCACATGACTGGGAGTGGGCGGAATAGTCAGGCTGTTGTCCTTTGTGGAACCGTGAGCCGCGCGGTTATGAATGTGGGTATGCCACTTGTCCCCAAAACCGACAATATAGGATTTACCAGTGGGATTATCTCCCCAGATATAACGGATTTGCGTGTCCGCCCAAGCGGCATACACCGGATTGCCAACCCATTTTCCCCAGGTCATGGCTGTCATCTGCGCCGCAACGTTGTAGCGCAGGGACCCCCATCCGGAGAGGAAACTCAACCCGCCAGGAGACACACCCCGATCCCCGTCGAGACCGGCCCATAGATTTACATGATCCTCGGCAATTTTAGTCCACTTTTCATTGCCTGTCTGCTGAGCAAGTTTCAGGAACATGCCGCTCCAAACGGTGTTCCAGCAATGTGCCCAGGCGTTGTACCAGCCGTCTGCAGTGGACGCCATAATGCGTCCCAGATAGCCCGTGTACTGAGTACCCGACTCGCTGGTGATATGATCGATGTATTTTTGTTCGCCGGTCGCGATATTCAGCCAGATGGCCGCCCATGACAGGTCGTCCTCATCGTATTCTGAAAAGTAGAAGCCGCCGGTATTGGCAACGTCATCCTCATCTGGTGCGCGAACACTTCCGGGCTGACCATCCACGAGACCTTCGCTGATTTCGTGCCCTGAATATTTACGCGCGAAATCATACAGGGCCATACCGTTGGAGAGACATTTATCTGCGTAATCCCCATCAATGGGCCGAAACACCAGGGAGGCCAGTGTCAGTGCCGCTGCCGCCGCCGCAGTCACGTCGGAAGCAGGATTCTCTTCGGTGGCAAAAAAGGCGGGACGCGGGAAATCTTCAGCTTTCTGCAGTTCCGGAGGACCCCAGAAATTATGGTCAATGGAACCATTGCCCACCTGATGACAAAAAGCGATGACTCGGCCGTCTTCTTCACGGAACGTGCTGCGCAGGAAATAATTGGTAAACCGCTTGAGAATATCCAGCGCGTGGGGCGCCTGTCCCGATGCAATAAAGGCATCCGGCCATTCATAAAGAGCCCAGGCCAGCATGGACGCCGAATACGCCTGGGGCAATCCAAATTTCACATGATCGCCGCAGTCGTGAAATCCGCCACCCACATTGATGGTGCCGATACCATCGGGATCAAAAATGTGGATGTACTTGTTCACATATGCTTCAGACATATCGGTGCAATTCTCAGAGAAGGGATCATTGGTTTTGCAAAACAGAGGCACCGCGTAATCGGTCACTTCTGAATTGCCGCGCCACTGCAAACGACCACCGGTCACTCCGATGCCCGACATGTTCACATCGAAGAAATAAAGAGATTTCTGGAATGATTCCGCGTACGGCCCGGGATCGTTATACTCATCCGGCGGGGCATAAATTCCCCAGATTTCCTTTTCGATTTCCTCCGCGGTTTTGGGATCTGAATCGCTCTCGTCGGCATCGCTGTCACCGTCCCCATCGCCGTCTCCGTCACCATCCCCGTCGCTGTCACCGTCCCCGTCGCCATCACCATCCCCATCTGAATCGCTGTCGCCATCCGGGCCAGTGTCTGAATCTGCATCGCCATCGGTGTCGGCATCCGACGTTGATTTTGAATTGTCCGCACCCTTTTTGCCGCTGCCGTTTTCCGAGCACGACAAAAGAAGCAGGCTAACAGTTAGTAAATAAGTCCAAAATTGATTTAAGAGCATTTTTTAGCCTCCGCATTTGAGTCTATAGTACCAAATTATTTTACATAAGGGTCATACAAAGTCTTAAGTTAAAACAATCGGTAAATAAACCGAACTCCCCCGTTTAAAAGCTTTTTCAGTTAACATTTATATACACACATTAGTTGTCGAGTCGCGGGAAAATACGAAAAAAGGCTGAAAAATCAGGAACGTTTTACGATATCGTAGCCCGCGCGCACTGAGCGCAGATAATAGCGGGCCTTTAAAATGGATTTTTCCGATGGCGTCAAATCACCGCCCCCTTTTCTTCGAAGTGTGGAAATGGCAATACCAGCGGCAACCGAAACGTTAAAACTCTCCACAAAACCAAACATCGGAATCTGAAATGCTCCATCTGCGGCCAGTCGCAGCCGGTCCGAAATGCCTTCGGCTTCGTTTCCAAACACCAACACAAGTGGCGTCGTTGTATTTACATCGGATACACTGATGGCTCCGTCCATCGCCGCCACAAGGATTCTGATTTGCTGCTGCCGCATCGTTGCAACAAAAGTGTCCGTATCGGGATAAACATGCAGGTCAATCCATTTGTGGGAGCCCTGGGTAACAGCTGCTGAGGACTTGAATTTTGTCGCGCCTTCAATAATGTGAATATGCTGTATCCCAAACGCATCTGCGGAACGAATAATGGCAGCGGTATTGTGGGGGTCGTGCACACCTTCAACGGCCACCTGCAGTGTTTTTGTACGATGCGATATCGCTCTTTCTATCACATCCCGTCTCGCGTCGGTGAGGATTGGCCCGAGAATGTCACAGACTTTTTGGGGTTCAGATTTCGCAAGACTCAATGCCTTCTTTGACTGTTTGGTCGGGGTGAACGCATCGGAGCTGATTTTTCGTTTAAAATTCACAGTCATGAGCTGCAGAGTACTCATCGGACTAAAAAAATCCAGCGCAAAAAACACCTCGTTCAGTCGTCAACAGGCACTGTTCGTGGGGTGCGCATTCAACGGGCACAGCTAAATTGAAAGAATTAACCCTTGCCAAATAACTATTATGGCGGCATTGTCCCCCGTGTATTGAAGTTTCTCACAAATGGTTGTGAGCTGTCTGACTACGAGGAAACCGTGAAGATTACAGCTAATATGGTCACCATTGCACGAATTGTGCTGATGCCTATTCCCGGATATTTGCTCTACCAGGGAATCCCTGAGCTGTACATTGCCCTCGTCTCCATTATTCTGCTGGGAATCACAGATTGGATTGATGGCCGAATGGCGCGTCGGGACGGGCCTACAGTTCTGGGCGGGCTGCTGGATCCCATTGCCGACAAAATTTTTATCGCAGTATGCTTTATTCCGTTTGCCGAGCGTATTTTACCGGGCACAGCAATGGTCGTATTTCCCGTATGGCTGCTCATCCCCGTTTTCTGTCGCGATTTTCTGGTGACCTCACTGCGAACGAGCCTTTCGTTGAGAGAGGCGCCCATGCGAACGTCCACGCTGGCCAAATTCAAGACCGCCATTCAAATGACCGCAGTGGGATATCTTCTGGCAATAGTCATTGGTGCGATGCACTCGCCTGAAAATATGGGGCCCTTCTATCTATTCGCCGGAGCGGCCGCGGTACCGGTTTTATACATCCTGTACAAATGGCTGATTATCAAAAAGAAACCCGGGTTACGCAGTGGCACTATGGCGGGACTGATGACATTTTTTGCAGTTTTCCACTACCTGGTCGGTACCAAATGGAGCATCGTTTTCCTTGTTTACAGTGTTACCGCTTTAACGATATTCAGTGGATTCTCCTATCTGGCGGACGCCTGGGCCGCACTAAAAGGAAAACCCGGTGGCGTCAAAGAGGCAGGGCGGTTTATTCTCGAGGGGATTCTGGTGCCCACCGCGTTTCTTTTGCCTATAGGGATGTATAAAACCATGGGTATGAGTTCGCTGATTATTCTGGCAATTACATTTGAATTGGCAACTGGGGGGCTGGCCAATCTGCTGGCGTCCCGGAAAATTCAACTGCGATTCAGATGGATGGCATTAAAATCGATTCTCGAAGTGATTCTGGCAGGGGGAGCGTTTATTGTCGGCAAGCTTCAACTGGTCCAGTCATTCCCTCTGGGCGAACTGCTGTTGTCCCTGGCGGTCATGGTCTCCTTCGTGAACGGTGTGCTGTCATTTGGTCGTCACCGCACCGTCTATCTTGGCGCCCTGTAAGTTTTCTCGTTACATCATGATTCGCTGCCCGAGATGACCGTTTCACTCTCAGTTTCCCTGTCGTTTCGCGGTGGATAGTTTTGGGCATCGACTTCGGCGTCAATCGCCTTTAATCGCTCACGCAACGATGGGTGAGAATTGTAGTAACCGCGATACCATTTGTGAGATCCGGGACTGGACAGATTCTGTTTGGTCAGGGTGACCAGCGCGTCTTTTAAATCGTGACCGTTCTGTACCGCATTGACCGCGAAGCGATCGGCCGCATATTCGTCGCGTCTCGAAAGCACACGGGAGAGAAGGCCAAACGGAAACGTCGTTTCAGCAAACAACAGGCTGAACACCACCAGTGCCCCATGCGCACTCATACGTCCAAAACCAAGTCCCGCATACATCGCCTCCTGCATCGACATCCAGTACAGCAATGCGAAACCCCCAAGTCCCAGCACCATGGCCATAGCCAGACGCTTTTTAATATGGCCCAGTTTGTAATGCCCCAGCTCGTGAGCCAATACCCCCACCAGTTTCGGGACAGACAGTTTTTCAATGAGTGTGTCGTACAGAACGATGCGACGTGCCCCCTTAAAGCCAATAATAAAGGCATTCGAGTGCGACGACCGTTTGGAACCGTCCATGGATACCACTCCCTTAAGAGGAAACCCAACATCTGTTGCCAACCGTGCCACCGCGTCTGCCAATTCCCCCTGTACCGGTTCAAACGTATTGAATATGGGCATTATCACCAGAGGATAAATCCACATCATCAACAGCTGGAAAGCCATTACCACGGCAAAAGCCAACACCCACCAGTATTGTGTGGAGGTCATGAGATACAGCACCATGGACAGCAACGCGCCACCCAACAGCGCACCAATGAGCGTTTCTTTGATTTTGTCTTTAAACCAGGCAGACAAGGTCTGTTTATTGAATCCGTGGCGCTGCTCTATTCCAAACGTAAAATACAAATCTCCAGGCAAACTTAAAATGCCGCCGGCAATGCTCAAGCCTCCAATAAACAGAAGGCCGGTCAACACGGGGCCCAGCGAATGCCCGTGGCACCACGCATCGAACATGGAAAAACCGTAAAGCAGCATAAACCAAAGTGGAATCATTTCCAAAATGCGAATCAGCAATCCAAACCGGAGCTTTTCCAGGTTGTATACCACCGCCTTTTGAATGGTTTCGAGGCTGACTTTTCCTTTTAGATGCTTGGGGACCTTTTTGCCGCACCCTCTTAAATGTTTCATCTGAAGAAGAGCGAGTGTAATCTCAACTGTATTGTGAAGAACGAAAAAAGCAATAAAGACATAGCTGTATGTGTTGAATGACATGCACAATCCTGCTGTTGGAGTTGGTGTATCAATATACAGGTAGGGGTGTATGCCAACTTTCAGTAAATGACAACCGCAACCGCGACTTCGCCCTCATAACACAATGGTTTGCAGTCTTCACCGTTAGGCGTGACGTGATCGTACTCTGGCTCCATGAATTTTTCCAGAAGGAGAACATCGTTGTAATAAATCAATACTGTATAATTGGGCGGTGCGCCATTCACATGAAAATGAATGAGCGCCGGATCTTTCAAATCAATCCATGCGACCAATTCCTGTGTATTGGGACCCGTGCATTCCATCTGAACATCGGCTCTGGGCAAAAAACACTCAATGGCGTACTGCGACTGATCGGGAGCGATGATTTGGAAAGTATACATCCCTGTGGGGTACTCTGGCATTCCCGCCAGCAGTACGTCAATATCGAGGGAGTGTTCACACGTGGCATTCGAAGTAGTGCAGGCATCGTCATCGTCGTCGTCGGACTTTGCGTTGTCGAGCACGTTGCATGGTCCTGCAGCAGTTGAAAACAACAACAGAATTCCAACAAAAAAAACGTAAAAAAATCTCATGGAGGTATTTTGCATGCTCGCTAAAAAAAACACAAAAAAATAGCAGAATGGCAGCGACTATCGGATGTTCATGGGCCGGGAGTGATGCTGTTGCGTACTTCAACGGCCGGCAAATCCACAATAAAACACGCGCCACCTGTGGGCAGGTTTTTATAAAAAATGGCGCCGCCGTGTTCTTCCACAATTCCGCTGCAGATGGCCAGGCCCAACCCAGTGCCCTGACCGGACTCCTTGGTGGTGAAAAAGGGATCCCAAATATCTTCACGCATGTCATCCGCAATCCCAGGGCCGTTGTCCGCGACCACAATACGTTGATGCGAGCCATTGGGTTTGAGGGAGACATCAATCACGCTATCGATGCCGTCGTCCCTTTCGTACATGGCATCGGAGGCATTCACGAGCAGATTTACCATTACCTGCGTAATCTGTTGGGCATTAATTCTGATGGGCGGCAGCTGGTCGCAGTCTTTGTTCACCGCAACGTGGTACTTCCATTTATTGCGACTTAACTCAATGGCGTCATCGATGCATTGTTCCACCATGGACAGCGTTCGAAAGGCGTCGCCACGGTATACATATTTGCTTAGACCTTCCAGTATCGACGTTATGGTGCGCAATCCTTCCTGGGCGCCGTTGAGGATTTCCCGAAGGTTGTCATGCACCATTTTCAATTTTGTTTTGTCTCCACGGTCGCTTTCCATGCTGTGAGCCACGGCGTCCAGAATAACGGATTCGTATCGACGTAAAATCTGTATATTCCCAGACACATACGCCACCGGGTTTCGAATTTCGTGTCCGATGCCAGCCGATAGCACGCCCAGGGTTGCCAGACGCTCCGCGTGAACCAGCTGGCGTGCGCGGGTCGCCGCCAGATCTTCCATCATACGGGCGTAGTCTGCAATTTTGGCATTTTTGAGTTTCAATTCCCGCTCGTACCGTAAAAATCGCGCCGCTGCACTCATGCGAACATTGAATTCCGCCACATTGATGGGTTTGGCCAGAAACTCATGGGCGCCGGACTGCAATCCTTCGATAATGTCGTCAATATCGGCTTTGGCGGTGATGAGCACCGTGTAAACAAAGTGCGACACGTCCCTGGCAATGATCTGACACAGTTCTGTACCTGTGGTGCCGGGCATCACCCAATCTAGCAGGGCAATGTCCGGGGGTCTGTCGCTGAGAAGTATCTCTCTGGCCTCATCGCCATCCTTGACGGTAATCACTTCGTATTCTGCCTGGTGCAACGATTTGCTCAGTATTCGACGGGACACAGGATCGTCGTCCGCAATCAAAACCACAACCGGGGCATCATATGCATTTCCAGGCGGTATGCTGTCTTTTGCTTTCTCAAGGAAAGTTTTTTCATAGTCCTTGCTCATGCAATACTTATCGCTCCCTCTATTCCGTAGCAGCAGTTCAACAATTAGAGTCCGGTTGTGCGTTGTTATATATTTATAGCGCTCGCCTGCATCGCATCAACTTCAACCAGACGCTCCCGTGTTCGTATCAGCGAAAAAGCCAATGGCGTCACTCAATATCCAGCGATATGGGACAATGGTCGGAGCCCATGATGTCGGGGTGAATCCGCGCCGCTTTCATTGATTCTTTTATCTTTTGGGACACGCCAAAATAGTCTATCCGCCAACCAATGTTCCGTATCCTGGATTTGGCAAAATTGCTCCACCAGGTGTAGTGCCCACCCTCATTGCAGAACGCGCGAAAGGAATCCACAAACCCCGCATCCAGCAGCGCCGAAAAAGATTCTCTTTCCTCATCCGTGAATCCGGCATTTTTACGATTGGATTTTGGATTGGCCAAATCAATTTCTTCATGGGCCACGTTGAGATCGCCACAAAACACAACCGGTTTTTGGGCATCCAAAGCGGAAAGATATGCACGGAAGGCACCATCCCAGGTTTGTGTGCGATATTCCAGTCGTGTCAGTCCGCGTTGCGAATTGGGCGTATAAACGGTTACCAGGTAAAAATTGTCCAGTTCTGCGGTAATTACCCTGCCCTCATTGTCGAGCTCGGTGTCCCCGATGCCGTTGCGGACATCTCGAAACGGTATTTTTGACAGAATCCCTGTTCCGGAGTATCCTTTTTTTTGTGCTGGATTCCAAAAGGAATCAAACCCTTCCAGATTCAGCTCAAACTGTGCCGGAAGCGCGCGAACTTCCTGCAGACAGATAATATCCGCGTCCAGAGACGCCAGCGATTCTGATGCGCCTTTATTCAATGCAGCGCGAATACCATTCACATTCCAGGAAACCACTCGCATGTACCTACTCCTTCAATCGATATTTGATTCGGATTTTCATCTGATACCTACCCTATAAAACTCAATGGAATCGCACAATAGCAAATTGCTTCCGTGTTGTCGCTTTGATATATTCCTTAAAATGATTGACCGCCCCCAACACATCCCCGAAGAATATCTGGAATTAACCATTCCCGTTGTAAAGGAATTTGCCGGCTGGCGCGCTGACCGATTTGTAGCCCACAAAATTCCCCGCCTATCCCGCAATAAAGTTCAGCGCATTTTAAAATCGCTGGCGTTCGATCAAACGGGCAAACCCATCAAACCCAATCGGATGCTGAGAACCGATGATGTGGTGATTTTGTACAAGGAACCGCCCGACGAGCCCGAAGTCTGTAAAGATATTCAAATTATTTACGAGGATGACTGGTACATCGCTGTTGATAAACCGCCCAGATTGCCAGTACACCCCACTGCCAAGTATTTAAAAAACACGCTCACGTATCTCCTTGAGGAAATGTATGGCGCAAAAAACCGCCCCCAGTTGGTCCACCGACTGGATGCAGAAACATCTGGCATTGTACTGTGCGGCAAAACCCTTGACTCCGAACGGGCAGCCAAGGGATTGTTTGCACGCAGAAAGGTCCAAAAAGAATACCTCGCCATTATCGACGGTTTCCTGGAACCCGAAAAAGGACGTATCGAAGCGCCCATCTCTCCGGATCCCACGACCATTATCAAAGCACGCATGTGGACCGGCGATCCCGAAGGTCTGCCCGCCCTCACCGAATACGAAACGCTTAAAAAAAGCGACACCCGCTCACTGCTTTTAATGAAGCCCCGCACCGGCCGTCAACACCAGCTCAGAGTCCATCTTAGACACATGGGCCATATTATCGTGGGAGACAAACTCTATGCCGAAGATCCCGAACTCTTCCTGGACTACATGCAGGAAGGCCTCTCGGACAGCATCATCACCCGCGCCGGCCATTTCAGGCAGGCCCTGCACGCGCACAAACTCAGGTTCTGTCATCCGTTTACAGGCGAAGAAACTGAAATTCTTTCGCCCCTCCCCGCCGATATGCAACCACTTTTAATTTGATCTGAGAAAACTGGACCGATTCCTGTTGGAATTGATTGAGTCCGATTACAGGGAAATTCGGGAATTCGGTGGGACGAGAAGCGCTGACTGGTTCATTTGAGGGCAGTAGCGGTCTATTCCACAATAATGGCGCCGCACTCGCATTCGACCTGTAATTCGCCCTTGCCCCGCTTGATAGTTTCACATGCCTCGCCAACCAGTTCCATCGCACTGCGCGAATCGTCTTTCAGATTCCAGCCGTTGGCATCGCCATACGTAAAATTAATTAGCTCATCTGGGGCACCAGGGTCACCAAATGCAACCGTGCATCCTGCTTCCTTGCCCTCCGCCACCTTACCATCGAGCTCAAATTCGCAGCTTCGGGCGCCAAAAATGATGTCCTCAAAAGCAGTCTGCAACTCGCTTTGTTCCTGTGTTGCATAATAGGGTGCGTCTGCTGTCCCCAGTCCTGCATTGGCCAGTTTCTGAAAATGACCAGTGGTGTCCTCAAGCCCCACACTGATTACATAAGTGGAAATGCCATCTGCAAACGCGGCGGCCACTGCTTCTTCGGCCGCCTGTTCCGCTGCGAGCGGGTCTGAGGCGTTGGGATCTTCGCATGTGTCGGGTAATCCATCTGTAACCAGAACGATTATTTTCTGCGAGTCCGGAATATCGTTCAGCAGCATCGCCGAGGCAGCAGTTATGGCGTCTGGAGTGGGGGTATTCTGGAGCGGTTCTGAAGCCTTATATACGTCCATGATTTTGTCATAATTGTTCAAATTGGGTTCCACGATTTCCAGGGATGGGCACTGTCCCGTGCCGTTCATATCTGCGCCTGCATACATTGCAAGGCCAAAACGAATTTCACTTTCCAGTTGCTTCACAAATCCGGTATCGGGGTTGATAATCGCGTCTCTGGCAATATTCCACTTGGATTCGCCGCCGCCCATCATACTGCCACTGAATGCCTGATCCATACTACCGGAGCGATCCACGAGCAGCAGGACAGTTGGAGTTTTGGTCTCAAACTCCACTCGTGTCTCACCACAGGCGGTATCTTTATCTCCGTCACCATCCGCATCCCCGTCACTGTCCGAATCCCCATCACTGTCACTGTCGCCATCTGTGTCGCTGTCGCCATCGGTATCGCTGTCGCCATCGGTATCGCTGTCGCCGTCCATATCCACATCTCCATCAGATGCGGAACCATCCCCGTCATCCGTTTTGCCACAGCCCACCATCATCAACAAAAGCACCAGCGTCAAAATTGTTCTTAATTGTTTCGTTAGCTCCATGTGGACCCCCTCATCTGTGTCCTTGCTGACACTTTTACCATTTTGTTTGTGTGAAATGTGTTGTAACTGAGTCATTGTTGGGTTCTGTCCTGTTTTTCTCTTGTAATTTTGAACAATTAGAGCACTTTCCGCCCTGGAAATCTGTGTACTCTTTGCTTATATTGTAAATACCAAATGGTTTCCCAATTGTAACTGTAGTGTAATCTGAACCCCATAATAGGGGTCAATAAGAATTAAAACGGATACGAAATTGAGCGATTTCCCACCTTGCCCAAAATTATTCATTCCACCTATTGGTTAGCAGATGAGGCGGTTGGTTACGACACCGGCCATCAGAAATCCAAAAATTCCTGTAATGTGAACGGATGAACCGTTAATTATGGTTTTTTTGCTGCACCATTCGTGTGCGGAATCGCCCTTTGCTGTGGTTTTGGGACAGACACACATTCCTGAACCACACGCCATGGTAGCGGCATGCTGCGGAAGATTTTCCGGACTGTATACGCACTCAAAATCTTTGGAAATTTTGCGATAACGCAATCGTTTGCGCACCAGTTTGGCCAGCGGACAGCCGTGGGTTTTCCAGAATGACGCCAGCTGAATCTGTGCAGGGTCCATTTTGCAGGCAGCGCCCATCGAACTGATAAGCGGCACATCGGTTTGCAATGTTCTGTCCAGCAGCTCCACTTTGTATGCGAGACTGTCAATCGCATCCACAATATAATCGTATTCTGTCAGAGCGAAATCATCTGCGGTGTCGTGATTATATATCATGTCATGGGCAATAACTATGGCGGCCGGGTTAATATCCGACAGTCGATTCGCCAGAACCTTTACCTTGCTTTGCCCGACTGTGGAATGCAGCGCCTGCAATTGGCGGTTGATATTTGTCACACACACCAGGTCGGAGTCCACAATTTCAAGATGCCCAATGCCGTTGCGAATCAGCGCCTCAGCGCACCACGACCCAACCCCCCCCACCCCAAGGAGCAATACTCTGGCGGATGCGAGCCTTTTAATCGCGTCCTGTCCTATCAGTAATTGTAATCTGTGAAACTGAATCATCGACTGATGTGTATGTGCTTCTCAGGCATTTTTTTCAAGCAGATTTGGTGACTGAAATGGGCGACGCGCTCAATTTACAGCGGCCGCACACATCGAAATCCCAGACCAAAGCTTCTTTTGGTTGGAGATACCCGCAGGCGGGCGGATGTTCGCAGATAGAACGAGTGGCTGTTAAAACTTCCGCCCCGTTCCACAATTAATTCACCGGATTCTTCCCATGGGCTTCCATCTGTGGGGGCACTGCTACCCGGGGAGCAGTTGTAGGCGGACGGTCGGTGGTTGCAGTCATATGAGCCGTGATAGGAATCGAGAACCCATTCCCAGACATTGCCTGCCATGTCGCACAACCCTTGCCGGGTGTTTCCCGTTGGTCTGCTGCACACCGGCCAGGTACGCTTTGTACCGCATCCATCCACCTGTACGGCGTTGTCCATAATGGCTTTTTCGCAGTCAGCTATATCGTTGCCCCACGGATATGTCTGCGCCTTGCCACCACTTCGGGCGGCGTATTCCCAAATGGACTCACTTGGCAAATCTCCACCAATCCAGTTGCAAAAAGATCGCGCCTGAAAAAAATCCACTGCATTGACAGGGTGATTCTCAAACCCGGGTTGATGCCAGTTTTCGTACTCGCCGCCTTCGTCCGGTTCCGTGCACGCCCCGGCAGACACACATTCCCGAAACTGCGCCACGGTGATTTCGGATTGATTCATTTCAAAGTCGGGAACCATCACCCGGTGAATGGGCTGCTCATCTGCCCATTCATTGCTGCCCATGGAAAATGTTCCGCCTGCGATGCGCACCCATTTCATATTCGCTGGAACGGGCATGGGCGACACGTTTTCCGCCATGGCGTCTGTACACCCCCACATTGACATTGCCAGTATCGCAACACCAGTGACAAGACGGGATGAAAAGAAATGGTGACGCATCGAAAATAAATCAGTCCTGACGGGAGGGGTTGGTGACCCGCCCCATGAACAGAATTGTATTGGTCGGCTGGTCACGAATGATAAACAGGAAAGGCCGGTTCAGATTCACAGTGGCGTAATCCGCATCACCGTTGCCGTCGACTATCACCGTTGCCGCCGCTGCTTCCGTGCCCTTTTCATCTACAGTGATGTCAGTCTGGTGAATGATTTTTTTGATTCGCAAAAATGTGTCACTCATTCCGCTAAAATCCGCATCCGTGCCAAACGGGGCTTCCATTGCCAATCCTTCGAAGATTTCGCTCATCTCCCATTTGGAAGCAATATGGAATCTGGGAACCGTCAGTGTCACCCAGGTGGTATATCGACTCGCCATGCCGTCCAGGATGGTTTTTAATTTGCTGGCGTCAAGGCTGGTTTCAAACGCTTCGAACGTGCCGACGTCAGGCGCAATTATCACCATGTCCACATCTTCACCATCATATTCCAGCGCTACGGCTTCATACCCATCTCCTTTGCCATACGAGAAATGTTCCCCAATAGCCATGGTATTCACGTTGACTGTCTCCCCGGATAACAGGCTGAACGGCTGCAGGGTGGTTTCGCTTTCATCAAAGGGGAGATTCCAGGCAGCTTTAAAATAAATGGCGTTCACCAGAACGGCGAGTATGGGCGAAACGATTTCGGCAGGGTTCAGCACATCCTGAATTTTGTTCTGTGTGTTTTCTGCCACCCAATCATTGATTGTTGCAATGGATTTATTGAGGTTGTTGTCGAAATCAACCGTCCAGACGCCGGTATCGTAGTTGGCGGCCAGCAAGTCCAGATACGCGCTATGAAAAACAAAATCCTTTTGTGCCCACAAACTGTTGAAGATGGACAGCTCGAATCCGCCGGCGTCGTCACTGGATTGCGGTGTGGCACGGCTCGAAAGTGTCAGCAACAACTTATTCAACGCTTCGTGCAGCGCCTCCTGTCCAAACGCATCCCAATGCAGTGTGGCGGCCATCTGTGACTCAGTGGTGCTCCGGGCGCCTGCGTAGGAAATAGCCATGCCAGCGGAAAGACTTAGAGGCGAAAAGAACAGATTCTCCGAGTTTCCTTCCCGTAACTTCCCATATACGTCCATTGCAAACGCGCTGTTGGACGCCACCACCTGGGATATCACCTCTTCACTCGGCGCGGGCTCCATGTCTCTTGCTTTTTCGGATTTCTGAAGGAGTGCTTTTGACGTGCCCGTCTCAGATTCTGTATCGGCGGCCTCTGTGCCGGTATCGCCAGTTGCCGAATCAACCGAATCCCCACTGCTGTTTTCATCGTTCCCGGATTCCCCACAGGCGAATAGTAAACTCATTAGCGCAAATAATAACATACTCCCAAGGTTCATCTTCTGCGTCTTCATTAGCTCATCCTTTCTGTCTTTGTCAGATGCAACGCATCGCACTCTCTTTAAGTGATTTGATAATGAGACATTAATGCATGTACCAGGCCAACAGCCCGGCACAAGGGTAAATATGAGGTGAATGGCGTATTTTTATAAAGATATGGTAGCCGAGAAGTTTCAATACAACGGGTTTTTACGAATGGATTGGCACAGGTTGAGCCTCGGCGCGAGGCCAATGTGTATGTTTTTGTCAGCTGAGTTTTTCAAGCAGAATCAGAACAATTCCAATCAGAGCGCCCCCGGCAATGCCGCCGGCGCACACGGTTTCGTGATTTTCAACAAAAATGCGGTACGGCAGGCTTTTTTCGTTTTTGAGAACCTTTTTAAGAATGCCAAACAAAATAGCGCCGGATGCCATGGCCAGAGAGTCGGAAAAAGGCAGTACAAACGCCAGCCCCATACCAACCCCCGAAACCGGAAATCGACCGCTCGTGAGTTTTGCCAGAACCTCAAAGAGGATGCCGGAAAAAGCGCCCACTGCAATTGCCGTTTGCGCTGAGGGATGCAGAAATGACAGTCCCTGAGTCAGGACTTCGGCCACCGCCCGCCAGATCTGCGCCATCGGCATGGGCATTTTGTCCGATGTCAGTTGCGACAGATTGCCATCGAGGATCACATAGAACACGGGCACCGCAACCACTGCTCCTGCCAGAATTCCCAACACGTGACCTATGGCCTGGTGTCGCGGCTTCCCGCCCAGCATATAGCCAGGCTTAATATCCATCAGCAGGTTGCTGGCATTGCCGGCCACTTCTCCGGTTATTCCAGCGGTCATGATATTGGTGGTGATATTTCCTGGCGCGATGACGCTATATGTGAGCTGTGTCAATTTTCCCAGCGCACCCGTCGGTGTAATAGAGGTCAACCCCGTGGAATTTACTGCAATAAGAGAAAAAACAAACACCAATGGAATAGCGATAATCGCCATTAGAATATCCACATTAAAAAACAGATGGGCCAAAGTGACGCAAACGGCTCCCACTGCCGGAATGCCAATCAGAAAAACGTTCATGGGCAGCTCAATATCTTTAAGGACATCGTCATCTGCGCCTTTCTGTTTTTTCGTGAGTGAGCGAAAGGAATTTAAAATTACACCGGGTTTCGAAAAAAAAGCAAAGAGCGATGCGGTGGTCATCATAGCCACGCCCCCCCAGAGGGCCCACATGGTGATGGCTTTAAAAGATGTTTCTTTGATAACTCCGGAATCTATCAGATACGGCGCCAGCACAAAATAGTTGAGCGCTGCTCCAGCCAGCAGCGAGATGCCGGTCTTCACCCCCATCAGTCCCCCCGCCGCCACCATGACCACAGAGGAATCCACGCGCACCGTCAAATCCTTCAGTGGGATTCCCAGAATATTCGGATTGGCAAATCGATAGATGAAATCATCCCAATAGTCGGGCAGCTTTAAAAATGGCATCCGAATCAAATGCATCACGTAGTCATTGCGGAAAATCTCAATAAAGGCAGATACCGCTGCCCCATAGGCGAGTATTTTTGCTTTGAACAGTCCCGCCACTCCTGTTTCACTGTGCAGGCTGTCCATCACAATTCCTGCGGCCCTGCCCTCCGGAAATGGCATCTGTTCATCATTGATAAAGCGCCGCTTCAACGGAAACGCAAACAACACGCCAAGAATGGACAGAAAAATCATCCATAGAATCGTTTGATACATGGGAATAATGGAGTCCGTAATGAGCATGTAGGCAGCCAGCGACGAGACCAGCGGCCCAGTCATGTATCCGGCGGCAGTGGCAATCGATTGCATCGCATTGTTTTCCAGCAACGTCATTTCACTGGCGAGGCGAATTCGCGACAACACCTTGAAAAAGGCAAACGCCAGGATGACCGACGTAATACCCACCCCCAGCGTCCAGCCGGTGCGAATGCCAATGTATAGATTGGTAAGGCTCAGTACGCCGCCCAGAATCATTCCCGTCAGAGCGGAGCGAATGGTGAGCTGCGGCATATCGCCCCGGTACACTTCCCTTCGCCACCACCTGTCCTTTTCAGCCAGGGTCCAGGTGCGTATTTGTTCAGGAGATAATTGCTTTATTGCCATAGTGCCGCCATTTTCCCAACGATGTGGTGATCTGATGCTATTGGCAGGGTTTTAACGAATTTTTTGAAATTCGCCAAGCTCTCTATTTTTGGTCACGTTGTCATGGGAGAAACAGCGCCCATTCATCACCACATATACCCCGTGAGGAAGGCTTTGAGCAAACGCCAGTGCGCTGCCCAGGTTGAACAGCCCGTCAGAACTGCCAAAGGTGATGGGAATCATGGCGCCCATGAGTACAACGGTTTTATCCCGAATGTGTTTGCCCAAAAGTCGTGCGGTCACTTCCATGGTGTCTGTTCCATGGGTGACAACCACCATGGATTCGTCGCAGCGCACCACGTTATCCAATATGATTTGGCGATCATCGTCTGTCATCTCCAGGCTGTCCACCATCATTAATGTGCGAATTTCCACATCCAGTTTGCTGCGCCCAAGGGACAACATCTGAGGCATATGCGTATCGCGAAAATACAGTTCACCGGTAATTTCGTTATACTCTTTGTCGAATGTGCCCCCGGTAATAAAAATACGAATGGTCATGATTGCGCTGTATTATCTGGATGAGCGGTACTGCATCTTGAATACAAATTCTTTTGCGAGGTTGCGAATGGACTCTTTGTATTCCGTGTTTTCGGAAAGCCGTGACATTTCAGGCATCGCCCGATGATCGCCAATATGGGCAATCTCAAAAATGATACGTGCAATCAGGTTGGCATTATTGCAAATGAGCACCTGCTTTCCGGTAAAATCGGTGGCCACCATCTCTTTGCACTCTGCCTCTTTGTCGGCGACTTTGACAAACTGAACCATTTTGGGCGACGAATCCGCAGCGCCAATATTTCCCAGCGCCTCCAGTGCCATGCACAGCGTCTGCGTATCGGTCTGATTGCTCAACAGCGATTCAAGATACGCCAGTCCTTCGGGGCTTTCGAATTTGTTCAGACACCAAATCGCCAGGCGGGAAAGCACTTTATCGAGCTTGCCGCTTTCCAACTGCGCCACCAGAAAATTTCCCAGTTCGTTCAATTCCGCATCGCTGAACAAAAGTATATTATTATTGGGATTAAGGCGCTTTTTGCCCACCATCCCCAACGCAATTAACGCATCATTCTGCATGTCTCCGAAATGGGGCCATGCATCAATCACCAGACGAATCAGTCGCGGATCTTCCAACCTGGCCAATGCAATCGCGGCGGCGGCCCTTTCCCGCTTGTTTCCCGCGCGCAACAGGTTCGCGATGGGATTTTTCAGTTTGGTATCTCTTCTGATACCCGCCGCATAGACTGCCCATTCCCTGGCTTCACCAGGAGTGGTCATAATGCGTCGCAGCGCCATGGTAACCTCTTGATCTCCCACCAGCTGAATGGCGCCGTGAACCGCATCCGCGCGCTGCTGCCCGTCAGTGGAACGCAATTGTGTCAACACATGATAGCGTTTGGACCCTGTTACGAGAATGCCGCTGCCAACTGTATCAAATGCAAAAATATTCAGAGCCAGGGCAATCACAAAAATGAAAGATTTTTTGGCGCCCGTCACTTTCATGGATTTCATTGTGAAATCCGCATCGTCATCGTTTGGCTGTCGCAGTTCTTCGGGTTTTGACGCGATTATATTTTTGCCCCAAATAACGGAAACCACAAAAAACATCTGCGCCGCACTGGAAACCACAAGCAGGAGCATCAATGAGGCGACCAGATAAAAATTAATGACCACATCCAGTGATTTGTTCACTATAAAATTGGCTGCAGGTAACACCGCCGCCACAGAGATGAGAATTAAAACAATGCTTGAAACACCAAGGAACAGTTTGGAATTCAGCAATGATTTCAGCTTGTTCATGTTTCTTCCGTGTACTCCACTTTAAGTTTTCTACCATCCACTTCCATGGCTGCCAACACATTGAAAACCGCTTCACAGTTTACATTGGGCACATTTATAAACGTGGAACGGGTAAGCATACGCACCTTTCCAATGTCCGTTCTCTGCAACCCGCTTTTTTCCACAATTTCTTTCATGAATGTCGAAATTTTAAGTCCGTCGCTGCGCCCGGCATCCAAATATATATCGGTACTGGCAGACGTGTCCGTAAAATCCGGAATGATACTCCCGCGTCGGCCCATGATTTCATCCTCGGATTTCTCGAGAGATACGGGTGTCACCGCAGGAACCTGGGCCACGGGAGCAGCATCGACACGTTCTTGAGGGATAGAGACGGCGATTGGTACAGCACCGGATTCTACCGGTTCATCCTTTTTCGCGCCTGTAAGTGCCTGCCAGTGTTTCTCAATGTTGGACTTGATCGCATTCGAGGCAGAGGCCGTGTGTGCCGAACGCGGTGGTAATGGGCCACTGGTGGGTGCTGGAATCTCAGGAGTGGATGGTATTTTAAACGGCTTCACAACTGACGTCGGTGGTGCGGGCGGAGCGGATGCAGTCTTTTTTGCAGATCCCCAGGGCCCGGGCGTTGGCATTGCCATGGGCTGCACACTGGGAAGTTTTCCGCTGTGTGGCGTACTGGATGGCCTCGGGGCAACTGTTGTCGGCGCAGGTTTCTCTGCAGGTTTCTCTAACGATACATTAGTGGTTGGTTTAGGCGGCAAAGACGCGCCAGGGGTGACAGCGGACGGCGCTGGACGCTGCTCCGGTTTGGGTTGAGTGGACGCATTTTGGGGTGCGTCTGAAACGGTGGATGGTGAGGGTGGCGCGATGACTTTATCGTGTGCCGGTTTCGCCGGCGCTGCAGGTGGTGGTGGCGACATTACTTTCGATGCAACAGATGTCTCACCGTTACCACGCTTTGCAGCCCCTGCATCATCGGACGCCGACATGGTGATGGTAGTCTGAATTTTTCCACTGTCAAACAGTTGTTGAAGTAGCACGGCCAGCAGATACTGCGCGTCCGCGGAATGAATCATTCGCGTTGCCAGATTGAAATATTTTGACGCCACTTCCGTTCCTTTTACCGATTTGCGGAAGTATTCGAGCATGGCCAGTTCGTCATGAAGGGTTTTGTTGGCCACATCCGGCAATTTCTTTTCAATCGGGAAAATTTTGTACGTCAGTCGCAGCATGTACAGATTGCCAATATCGTGGGGCGTAATCAACGAAATCGCCGCGCCATGTTTGCCCTGGCGACCAGTGCGTCCCGTGCGATGAATGTATTTTTCCAGAGATTCGGGAAAGCTGAAATTGATAACGTGGCTGAGGTGGGAAATATCGATGCCACGGGCTGCTACATCGGTGGCCACCAGAAACTGAATTTTGTTCTCCCGAATCTGACCCAGAACTTTTTCTCGTTCCGCCTGGGACAAATCAGAACTGATGGCGCGCGCATAGTAACCGTTGTCGCAAAGCGAATTGCATACAAACTGGGTTTCGTCCTTTGTGTTACAGAAAATAATGGCGGATTGCGGCTGTTCTTCATCGAGCACCCGAACCAAATCCCCCACTCGTCCCGCGCCGGATACCAGATACACATAGTGGCTGACTTCTGTGGCGCCCACGGCGTCTCCCGACACGCTGATGGTAATAAAATCGCTCATATACCGACCGGCGAGACGACGAATGTCGTCGGGAATTGTGGCCGAAAACAGCAATGTCTGGCGTTCGTCGGGCAATGCGTCCATAATATCCTGTAATTCGCGCTCAAACCCCATGGACAGCATTTCGTCTGCTTCATCCAGAATCACAGTGTTCAGATTGCGAAAATCAATCGTTCGCCTTTTGATGTGATCCAGGACCCGTCCGGGGGTGCCAACGATTATTTGAGCGCCGTCTTTGTACTCCTTCACCTGATTGGAAAACGAGGTCCCCCCATATACCGGGATGCATTTACTGCCCAAATCCTTTCCGATTGCGGAAATTTCTTTTGAAACCTGAAGCGCCAGTTCCCTGGTTGGAACCAGAATCAATGCCTGAACCATTTTTTTTGAGGCATCCAGTCTCTCCACAGTGGGAATACCAAAGGCAGCTGTCTTGCCTGTTCCGGTCTGGGCCATTACCACCGCATCAACGCCGCTCATGGCGCATTCAAAGCAATGGGACTGCACCGGTGTTGGCGTTTTAAAACCCATTTTTTCAAGGGATTTGCTGATTTCGGGTTTTAACTTGAAGTCCGCAAAAGTTTTCAAAGGTTCTGATAGAGAGGTGGTTGTTGCGGAAAGGCTTTCATTCTGATTTGACATATATTTTTTCCTCGTCGTGCGTTTGGACAGTCAGTGATTTTAAAAGTTCCAAAGAATGGTTGACCGTTCATACCTTCTTGCCCCGGAAAGAGTCAAGGGGGCAAAGCTGGTATTTATGTATATAGACAACAGTTAATACGTAAAAACATAATTTAAACACCGCTACCGAAATAAATCCATTTTTTAGTGTTTTGACGTGTGCAGCCCCTCGTTTTGTGGCGGTTGCGGTATAAACTTTCGCCCGAGGCGTCCGTATTTGATTCATGCAGAGAATCTGAAGTTCTCTCAAAAAAACCCAGGAAACCTGTTATGCAAAAAATACTTGTTATCGAGGACGACAATGCGGTTCGCCTATCACTGCAAATGATGCTGGAAGACGGTGGATATGCAGTGAAAGTGGCGGAAAACGGTGAAGAAGGAATTGAAATATTCAAAGAAGAACCCGCTGATCTGGTAATTACGGATCTGTTCATGCCAAAAAAGGAAGGTATTGAGACCATCTCTGAATTGCGCCGTGACTTTCCTGGTGTCAAAATTATTGCAATTTCCGGTGGTGGGCAACATATACCAGGGGGGTTTCTGGTATTCGCGAAAAAGCTCGGCGCCTTACACACGTTTCAAAAGCCAATCAACAACAATGAGCTAATGCAGGTTGTTGGCTCCATTTTATCGGATTCCAACTGAAACCCCATCTGATTCATTATTCTTTCAGCGACAGATTGGTCATCTCTTCGGTGGTTCGAAAATCGTAATCGGGATACTCAAACACCGCGAATCTGGGTTCGGTCGCGCCAACAGAATAGCCGTACAAATCCCTGTATTCATGGGGATCATCACCCATTTCAGACATCTGATTTAAATATTCCGTAATGGATTTGGACTCAATAAACGTAATACGACCCAACTTTTGGATAATCGGGCTGTGCTTTCTGGAATCATCGTACTCAAATTCAAGAATGCGGTGGCCATATCTGTTGATGCCGACCACCCTGAAGGAAAGACTTTTTCCAACGCCTGGAAGATTGCAGATATTCCGATCTGTGGAAAGGAACGGCTGGTTGCCGTCTTCCAGAATTGATTTAAGCAACTGGGCAGCTGCGGATGGCTGTTTTATGATTTCTGCTATTTTTTCAGCTGCGTTCCTGCCAATCTCGCCCAGACATTTCTCTTCGGTCAACTCCTGCATGATTCGGGCAGCGGTGGAAAACAGCTGATGATTCTCTTTAAATCCTTTGACCGAAAACGTGTAGTACGGGAGTACTCCCAATTTGACCAGCTCCCGCCGCAATTTGGACGCATGTCCCCTTCGGGAAGAGGCCGTGGTCAATACATGTTGATTCACCACGAGCCAGCCAGCGTGCTGCAGCATGGATATGGCTCGCCTGCATTCCGGTGTGATTTCCATGGCAGATTCAAAATGGGTCTGCACGGTAAACTGTGTAATCCCTATCTTCAACGCTTTGTGACGGAAGTTGCCCAGTATCTCACACAACGCCGGGGTAACGCGCTGTGGCAAGTAAGACAACAATCGCGTACCCAGACGCACGCGGGTCATTTCGGCAAATTTTTCACCGTCTTTTCGCCCCCTGTTCGCCTCTTTTTTGCGAATCGCCATATCAGTCACCGCATCAAAAATACGTTGCAAGCTGGCATCAGTACTCATTAACGCATCCCCACCAGTGATAAGAATATCCCTAAGCGACGAGTCATTTTCAAAGTACCCCATCAGTTCAACCAGCTTTTCACGCCAACTCTTGCGGGGGGCCAGATTCTCAAAATTAAAACTGGTCTGCCCTTTTTGGAAATTGTACATGCGTTGGCACGCGGTACACAAACCGCCACAGGCGCGGCCTTTGGTGTTGGGAATTAATATGGCGGAATCCGGATAACGCCGATGCACATTCCCGCCTCCCGGCAGTAGCCAGCCGGCGGCGTTGGGCTTACCTTCCTCAATTTTATCTTCCTTCTCCCATGCCACGATGCTCCCAAACGCCTCCACCAGCTGTGACGAATAAATAACATAATCGCGAATGGCCAAATCCGACGCAATGGCAAAATCCGGAGCGTGAACATTGAGCAACGACACATAATGCGGATTTACAAAAAACGGAATACCCCGGGCTTTGGCCCGTTCAAGCAATTCCACCGTATCCGGATCCAGGGATTCCCCCAGCATCTGATTGAGCATGCTGGGTGTTCGCGCCGCAAATCGTAAATGGAAGAGACTTTCATCCCACCACCTGGTCACCTGCGCAAATTTCTCCTCACGACTTTGCCCCGCTTCGAAATAGTACTTGCTGTCGTTTTTTTCGCCAGAATCGATCCAGTCGATGATCACATTTATAATTCGCTTGCGATTTTCTTCCCGAAGCGCCAGCACTTCGTCATCCAGGCCGCAGGGGTGACGTTCCAGCCAGCCCAGCACCGTTTCGCGAGTGGGCAGTTCCCGCTCGCGCTTTTTTGAAAACTGTCGAAACAATTCCAGCATATCCACAAAAAAGTCAGGTCTGGCCCCACCGGTGCCGCAGTTTGTGGCGAGCCACAGCATTTTAAACGGATTCGAAACCGTAACGCTGTTATTTTGGTTCTGGTCGACAAATTCCCTGTCCGCATTGTCCACGTAGTCCAGAATGCGAATAGTGGCAAAGTCTTTCCAGGTTAAATGACCATACAGCTCCCGCCAGCCGTTTTCCTTTTTGTAAAATCGAACCGCGTGATCATGTTCTGCCAGTTCGGTCATGGCCCATTCACGGATTTTTCGAAGGGCCACATCGGGGGATTCGGACTGTGACATAATTTGAAACAATCGAGGGTTTTCGCCGAGCACTTGATGAAGCAATGCGTGAGATTTCGGATTGATCGCAACTTTTGCAAGCTGATCAGATGCAGTCATAATTCAACCTTATTTATGAGTATGTGTCAGTTCAAGATTTCAAGCTCAGCAAAAGATGGAACTATTGTTTTTACTTCAATGTCTTCTGGAAGACCATCAATCTTGATTGGCACCCGATATTTGCCGGGTTTTGCCAATTGGTCATCACTGATGACTGCCAAAGGAGAAATCACAGATAGGTCCATTCTGTCAAGCGATAACTGGGGACCGGAGAGTGTGACAGCCACCTCGCGTGGTGACAGTTTCACCTGCATCTCATCGCTGAAATTGTTTTTTAAAGATAATCCGGTAAGCAACCGTTGCCCTATGCGCGGAATGATTTTAAAGGACACCTTAAACTTGTCCTGTGAATACTCCAATCCTTCTATCGGCACCAGAGGGACTTCTTCGGTATACGGCCCCTCAGCAAGGCCGTCAATGCCCACTTCCTCGGTATACAGAGAAGTCACAGATCGAATCACGGATGCCGGTCCCGTCGCCTTGACCATATCGGGGAATACCTCGGGACTTTTTTCAAACCGGGTTCCGTCTTTCAAACGGCCGACAGTTTTGATTTTCACGGGTAAACGGCGGGTTTCCAGTTTTTCAATCCGAATGGAAACAGCCTCGGGTTTTACGTCCACCACTTCGACCCCATCAAACTTGAACATTTCCGGTTCGAAGAAGAAAGTGCTCATTCCGGGCCGTTTGCGTTGACTCAAATCCATTCGAACCAGATGCGATGGCTCGTTTTTAATATTGTTCACCATGGAACGACGGCCGCGAATGGCCACGCGAACAGTCTTAATCGGCTTATTGGTCACCACGACGCCGGCTTCTTTGGGGGGATATCCCATTTCAACTTCCACATCCACCCAGCGCTGTACTTTTTCCTGCGCGCGCACCGAAAAAAAGAGTCCAAGGGTGATGACCAGCGCCAGCAGTTTCAGTCCTTTGTTTTCGGTGAATGTTTCTTTGATAAACACTTCCACCTGCTTTATCGTATACATTACTTTCCCTCCCCCTCTCGCTCCGAGCCCTTGTCCGTAATAGACAAATTATCTGTAACAGGGGGTGGAAAACTGCTGGTTCGTTTGGCCGCAGGTGGCGCGGAGCTGTCTCGCTGAAGTTTAAAAGAACTGGTGCTTTCCCGTTTTGAAATCACAACCGGCCCGGAGCCCTCCCGTTTGCGCGCCAACGTGGGATTTGGATTGGTGGTATCCCGAGTTGTGCCCTCCTCTTCCGCATCTTCCTCCCCTTTTTTATCGGCCGTGAACAACGCCAGCAGCTCTTCGCGCAGCTCTTTGGCAGTCAAATCCGTTAGAATACGGCCGCTGTGACACACAGAAATGGTGCCGCGCTCCTCCGAAACCACCACCGCGATGGCGTCCGTTTGTTCGGTGATGCCAAGGGCCGCCCGGTGCCTTGTTCCCAGGTTTTTCTCAATTTCGGGATTGGTGCTCAACGGCAAAAAACTGCCGGCTTCTCGGATTTGAAAATTCCGAATCACCGCGGCGCCGTCGTGGAGGGGATTTTCCATCATTGGGATAAAAATGGTATACAGCAACTCTTTGGTAACGTTGGACTCCAGCTTAATACCTGGTTCGAGAATGAATTCGTCGAGGCGTGCTTCCCGTTCAAAGACGATGAGGGCGCCTATTTTTTTGGCGGTCATCATCGTCGCCGCTTTGGCCACTTCTTCGATAATGGCAGTTTCCCGGGCTTTGGAAAACCACGCAAATTTACCAAATCGGATGAGTGCACGACGTATGTCATCCTGAAAAATGATCAGCGTAAATATCACCACCACAGACATGAACTGGTCCAGCAGCATGTAGGTGGTGGCAAAACCCAGCTGCCGGCTGAATGTGTACAGCAACACAAGAAGCAGAAGCCCCACAGCCATGGGAACAGTGCGCGTTCCGCGTACGAGACGCAGTGAAATGTAGACAAGGTAGTAAACAATGAGCAAATCAATAATCGCTGCCCAGAGTTCACCTGTGTCTTCTCTTATGTTTTGAAAAAATTCACCCATGAATCATTGATTTCCCATCGCCGCTCTCAACCTCGAGCTGATAGCCGCCACCTGTTTCATCACACCAATGTCGTGCACTCGAACGGCGGCCGCGCCGTTGTAAATGGAGATGGCGACTGCCGCCGCAGTCCCGCCGAGTCGATTATCGATTTCAGTTCCGGTAAAATGGCCGATAAAGGATTTTCTGGAAGGGCCCGACAGCACTGGATAGCCGCTATCGACAAGCACTTTAAGCCGGGCGATAAGTTCCATGCTTTGTTCCGCCGTTTTAGCGAATCCAATTCCAGGATCGAGCCATATATTTTCAGATGAAACCCCAACATGCATCGCCTTTGAGACCGCTGCAAGCAGTTCGTTGCGAACTTCAACGGCAATATCTGTATATTCGCTCGCGTTGTGCATGTTTTTGGGCGTGCCTCGTGAATGCATCAGTATCAGGGTTGCATCGTGTTTGGCAGCTACTTGTGCCAACGGCGTTCCATACCGCAACATCGATACATCATTAATGATACTGGCGCCCGCCGACAGGGCGGCATCGGCCACTTCCGGTTTGGTAGTATCAATGGAGACAGGAACAGAAAGCGACTTTCGAATGGTTTCAATGACAGGGATAACCCGTTTGAGTTCTTCGTCGATACGGACCGGCTCGCTGCCCGGCCTGGAGGATTCGCCTCCCACATCGATGATATCCGCCCCCTCCGACACCATTTGAGACGCGCGTTGTGCGGCCATCTCAACAGAAAAATAGTGTCCCCCATCGGAAAAAGAATCGGGAGTCACATTTAAAATTCCCATTACCAGTGATTCGTTATTGTGAGCTAACATAGTCATTTACTTTGGAATAATAATCCGTTTGAAATCAATAATAAAATAAATGGATTGCACTTTTTGTGCGTCTGGGAATAACCGCGGTAAAAACTTTTCCGCAAACTGGATCGTGTAAATAAATCTGAGATATTATATATTCTGATTATGCTGATTACCAAAATAACAGCCCCCATTGTTGCCCTCGCCATTTTCCTCGCTGGTTTCGCCGGTGTGGCCAATATTTATTCGTATACAGATAATGACGGAACAACGCATTTCACCAATCTGAGACCCAAAGGGTCGCAGAAAAAAAAATTCCGACTGTATATGAAAACTCCCCAACAGCGTCAGGCGCGCCCCGGAGTCGTGCCCGTTGGGGCATCGGACAGCAATCCGGGTCGATATCACAGATATGACGACTCCATCAAACTGGCTGCCCAAACCCATTCCATTCCCGAGGCGTTTATTCGGGCTGTGATTCGCGTGGAATCGGATTACGATCCCAGAGTGGTTTCCGTTGCGGGCGCCCAGGGACTTATGCAGCTGATGCCAGCCACGGCGCAACGCATGGGATGTGCCAATGCGTTTGATCCCCATCAGAATATCATGGGCGGGACAAGATATCTGCGCCACCTGGCAAATCTGTTTAATGGAGACATGGTACTCACCATTGCCGGTTATCATGCTGGCGAAGGCGCTGTGCGCAAGTACAGCGGGGTGCCGCCATACACATCCACTCATGGATACATTAACAAGGTATTAACATTCTATTATAAATACAAAAAGCAAATCGAAGGGAAGTAGCAGCACTTACTGTTGCACACTTTCATCGGCCTCAAATCCAACCGCAATACTGACAATCATCATTACCAGACACACAAGCCAGGAGACGATGGTATAGCGGACAGCGGACGCCACATTCGCATCGAGTGGGCCCTCACTGCCGAGCAGCTGACCCCAATGCCCCCACATTCCGCCAATAATATCAATAAGTTCGGAGATGGAGATATAGGCAAAAAGTCCGCACACCAGCATCCGAACCAGCGCTGCCGTCCAGGAGTGACGTAAAAACCAGGATACAACATTGTTCACGAGATAAACACCTGAAAACACAAGCAACCACTGCCTTGAGCCGTCCACAATCCGGGTATCAATATCGGTGACACCCGCGCCGATAAAATAAACCGCAACCGCGGAAACGGGGAACATCAGAAGAAATGGGATTTTATTTGCAAGCTTCATTGGTGCGGATTCCTTTGTGTTGTCGGGTTCACGGTTTCCCTATCCTTATACTTAACCTTGAACAAATGGAATAATATTGATAAGCACTAGCTGTAATTTAAGTCGAACCTTAGTCAGGTATGAATCATGGATAGCAAGTTACCCGTACCCAAACCATCAAGACAAAGAGCAGCCACTGGCGAAATTGTGAAGGTGCTGATTCTGGCAATCGTTTCGTTCGTTGCCGGATTTGCGCTGATTTACTTCTTCCTCCGCCCCGGCGCCCCGGACGTCGCCCCGGATCAGCTGCCTGCGGGAGAAAGCGCTGTGGCCCCCACTGAAAACGACACGCCCGATACGCCCAATGTGGCTCCGGCGTCCACCAAATCGGCTCCAAAAGTGGGGACAGTTCCTCCGGGAGAAACGCCCAATGGGGTTTCCCAGGTTGGAGAAACCCATTATCTGAAATGCTGGGATAAGACCGGCATTGAAAGCGACGGCGCCAAATGTGACCGGCTGTTGAAGCTGGAAAACCGATTTACCGAACGGTTATATGTGGTGGATGAGTGTAAAGATACTGTATCCGGCGACGCCGCATCCGGAAAACTGGTGGTGGCCGCCGAGGTGAATTTCGATACCGGGACTGTCAGCTTCTGGAACGGCGCGGCTTCGGATATTCGAAACGCATCGGATATAGGAGATTGTTTGCGCAATCGACTGGCGGGCCTCCCCATTGAATCCATCGACCATTCGTTTTCCCGATATCGGATGTACTTCACAGTAGCCTTTGGCAGTGCCGCTCCCCCGCCACAGGTGGCCGGCGCCGACAACAACGACGCCAATGACGCGCCATCTGAACCGCCAACAGGCGCAGGTCGTGTGGTCGAAGTTGTTAAAGATCGGGTTCGCGTCCGAAAAGCCCCCGTCAACGGGGAACCATTTGGTCAGATTTCTTCCGGGAATAAAGTCCGTCTCCTGAAACAGGAAAACGATTGGTGTCATATCGTTACCCCAAATAACAACGAAGGATGGATGATCTGCAACGCCCTTCAGTTGTAATCAATCTATAGCCATGCATCTGTCTATTTTTAAAGCTGAAACCACCACTACTGTTTTATTGCTGTTTTGTGTGCTGTGCTGTTCAGACGATACGCAGAGGGATCGCAAGCAGTTTAAAGAACTGGAAATTGCCCTGGATTTGGTGGCGGTGGAACAGGATCCCCACTGGATGGACAAAGTGGAGAACGCTGAAAAAGTGCCGGTGGAAAGCGACACAATAAGAAAAGTGCAGAAAATGTGTGTTTCTGCATACAGAGAATACGCCGCGGCCATGGACGAGATGGATGATTCCCGCAGACAGCTGGATGCGCTGGAAAAGGCAATTGCCAATGGCCAGGTGGATAATCTGGTGGCGAAACACAATGAGGCAAGACTGGCCATCGATCAGACGTCCATGCATCTGGAACAATCCCAACTGTTGATTCGTCAGTGCATGCTGTCACGGCAAAAGCTGAAAAGTGAACTGAAACTGGTTCGAAACTAGCGACCACCGGAAATAAAATAAAGGACTAATTGTTGGAGCAGTCGATGGGAATGAAATACATTTTTACAACTGCATTGGTACTCATAACGGCGTCCGCCCCAATTTCATGTGGCGATAAGGCGGCCGTTGACTCCCCAAAAGCCGCTTCGTCAAAAAACATGGCGCCCGCAGCACCGGTAATAACGGACAACAGTAACAAACTCATGTTCAACTGGTTTGAGGGGAACGAGGCGAAAACGGCGATGAGCGTGGCAGATGTGCCAGAGGATGCGCGCAAAGAAGTTCGCGTGCAGGATTTGTCCATCCCTCCCGACAAACGGGATCCGGAATGGATTTTTCTGGCCAATCTTTCAAAGAAAAACCCCAAAGGCCAGTACGATGTTCGTGTGGTTCCCCGCCAGAAATATGAGGCCAAACGGCATCCGGAACAAAAAGCAACACCAGCGCCGGATTCATCCGTGGGCGCCGCATCAGGGGTGTCGGTGATTATGTATGCCACAGCGCACTGTCCTCATTGCAAACGGGCCCGTCGATGGTTGCTGGAGCAGAAAATCCCGTACAAAGAAGTGGATTTGGAAAAAGACGAAAGCGCCGCTGCCGTTTTGGCTCAAAAAGGCGCGGCCCAGGGCGTTCCCACGGGTGGCGTTCCCATGTTCGAAATAAACGGTCGATTGATACCAGGATTTGATCCCGCCGCCATCCAGAAAGCCATTAAAATGCCACCTTTAAAACAGGTTGGAGTGGCGCCAATGCCTAAGATGCCGCCGCTCCAACCGCCCCCGGGCCCCGCACCAACCACCCCCGGTCAACAGCAGCCCCAAACGCCGCCGCAAAGCGCGCCATCTTCCTCCACCATGACAATCTGAAATGCCCTTTTTATGCGGATTAAAAGGATAACACTTTCGCTTTGAATTTCGACTTCGATTTGTTTTGCACCGTTAAAATTTCATGTATACTGAGCCCTCTTCAAACCGAACAAAGGTAGCAATATGACATCGGAGACACAGGCGAAAGACAGAATCCATTTTTGGGCTGCGACGGACGTTGGAAAGAAGCGCGATCACAATGAGGATAATTTTCTGGTCGATAAAAACATGAATCTTTTTGTGGTTGCCGATGGCATGGGAGGACACGCGGCGGGTGAAGTGGCTTCTGGCATTGCTGTGAAATCCATGAGGGACATTGTTTCCCAGAACAAGGATTTGATTGAAGCATACGAAGAGGGTTCCGCCATGGCCACTAAAAAGGATGTGGCCAGTCTGCTGGAACATGCGGTTCATAAAGCCTGCGAAGAAATTTACAATATCGGCGCCAGAGATCCTGAGAAACGCGGAATGGGAACCACTTTGTCGGCACTGCTCATTATTAACAAGGACGGTTTCATGGCGCATGTGGGCGATAGCCGAATTTATCTTCAACGGGGAAATCGGGTGATTCAGCTGTCGGAAGATCATTCGCTTATCAATGAGCTCATCAAGCGCGGAAAACTCACCGCTGCAACGGCACAGGATTCGCCCTATAAAAACGCGGTGACTCGTGCTGTAGGCGTTTACGAAAGTGTGGAAGTGGATACCATGGATTTCGATGTGCTGCCGGGCGATCAGTTTCTTCTGGCCACGGATGGTCTCACTGGCTATCTCAAAGATAAAGAAATCCCAGGCATAATGACCTTGAATTCAAATATCAAAGACTTGCCGCCGGCGTTTATCAACCTGGCCAACAGCAGAGGCGGCAAAGACAACATCACCTGTATTGTGGTGCGAATGGTGGACCACGATGGACGTGCCGCGGAACTGCATCGCGAAATCGACCGCCGGATTGAAGTCATTAAGCGAATGCCCATTTTCAGGTATCTGACGTATAACGAGCTGATACAGGTCCTGAATATTACCAAAGTGGTATCTGTTTCAAGTGGGCAAAATATTGTGACAGAAGGGGACGCGGGGGATGCACTGTTTATTGTGCTGGAAGGTTCTGTTCGGGTGCACAAAGGAGACCTTGATATCGTCACCCTGCCCCCTGGCGCGCATTTTGGCGAGATGGCCCTTATCGATACGGCCCCACGCTCGGCCAGTGTCACAGCTGAAACAGCCGGGCAGCTGCTGGCCATCACAAGAGATGATTTTTTCCATATCATCAAAGCCGAACCACGGATGGCCAACAAGTTGCTGTGGAGCTTTTTGCAGGAGTTATCCAGTCGCTTGCGCACCACCAACGAAGAATTGAGCGAAGATCGCAAAACCGACCTTGAAGATCTCACCGAAGAGCTGTTTGATATCGATTGATGAACCTGCTACACGGAGGAAATATGTCGAATACACCGATTGTCACACACGTGGATAATGTACCGGATGTGGATGTGCCCCGCAGTAAAGGCGCCACAATAAAAGTTATTTTAGGCGATAAAGAAGGTATGCCTCATTTTCATACGCGGATTTTTACCCTGGCCCCCGGCACGGTCATTGCCAGCCATCATCACGACACCATCGAACACGAGCAGGTAATGCTCGAAGGCACCATGAAACTTACCGTGGGAGATGAAATCCATGTCGTAAAACCCGGAAATGTGATGTATTTACCCAAAGGCCTCCCCCATTCCTACGAAAACATTGGGGATACACCGGCTCGTTTCGTATGCTGTATTCCGGCGAATTTGCCTTACACCACCAATTTTGAGCAATGACACGACACGGCGCTACACCGACTGCATCATATGCACCCTGGTTTTCTCAAACTGCCCTTCCAGTTTTTCGAGCAGCCCAGACAGTTTCGGGTAATTGGATCCAGTCGCTGCCTGTTCAATCTGCCGGGCTACCTGACGCACACTTTCAGCGGTCACGTCCTCGGATGCACTTACCAGACTTCTGGCGATGTTCCTGGCGATGTCTAATTCGTTGCGTGCTATGGCCTGCTTGAGTTCCACAATCTGATTTATTGCATCCTGCAGATAGGAAAGCAGAATGCAATTGTACATTTCCTCGTCGCCCACCAGCTGTTCCATCAACTTGTCCCCTTCAAACAGAGTCTCCTCCGCAGCTGAATGGAAAGTGCAACTTTCGTTCCCTACTGTTTCGATGAGCCATTTGGTTATTTTTTCATCGAACGCGGCCATGTTTACCGGTTTGAAGATATAGTCGTTCATTCCAGCGCTCAGATACTGACGCGTATCTTCGTCCGAGGCATATGCGGTCATTGCCACAATGGGAACGGAGTGATTGAGTACCGGCGATGTGGCGTTGCGAATGATTTGTGTGGCCTCGAATCCGTTGAGATTGGGCATTTGAATGTCCATAAACACCAAATCATAGTCCTGTTTGGAGAGTATATCGATGCATTGCTGTCCATCATTCGCCAGTTCGACACGGTATCCCAGTTTTTCAAGCAGCTTCATTGCCACTTTCTGGTTCACCAGGTTGTCTTCCACCAGCAGGACGTGGGCGCGGCGCTTCAGTTCTTCCTGCAACGTGTGCCGGGTAATTACACGCGGTGAGTCCAAATCAAACTGGCGCCTGTTGTGCCTGGCAAGGGAAATACTCTGCCCCAGGTGTTCCACATTCACGGGTTTGGGTAAATATACTTCAAACCCCATTTCCCTCAGTTCGCGCACATCTCCGCGAATTCCCCGGACAGTGAGCATAATGATAATGGTGTTTTTTAAATCCGGGTGCTGTTTAATTTTTAATCCCAGTTCCTTGCCGCTCATTGGCATTCCTGAAAAATCGGATTCCAGGTCCATATCGATGATGGCCACGTCGAATGGCCTGCGCCCTTTCGATGCGTCCAGCAGTGTCTGAAACACCTCCTCGGCATTGTCTCGATACTCACATCGGCAATTGTACTGGTCCTTAAGCTGTAGTGACATCATTTCGCCGGACTCCCGGACGTCGTATACCATCACTTTGCTGTCATCCCGGCCGGTGCCTTCCGTGGAGGAGACACGTGACTCGGTATACTGTGGCAGGGTCACACGAATACGAAATAATGTACCCCCATCGGGATTGGACAACACGTCAATGGAACCATCCATTTTTTCAACCAGTTTATGAGCGATATAAAGTCCCAGACCGGAGCCGCCGAAGTGCCGCATGGAAATATTTTTGGAATCAAAAAACGAGTCGAAAACATGGGCGCGTTGCGCGTCATTCAGCGAAATGCCCGTGCTCGTCACCGAAATCTCGATAGATGCGTTTCCATTCCAGATGTCAGTATCCCTGTAACAAACAAGTATATTCCCCCGACTTGTGTACTCGATGGCGTTCAACACAATCGTTGTAACGGCCTGCCGTAATCGCCCCGCATCCCCTATCAGATTGCTGGGAATATTATCGGAAACATCGGAGTGATAGCTCAGACCTTTGGTTTCAGCCATGGGAGAAAGGGAATCATCAATATTTTTGATGATTAAACGCAAATCAAACAAGTCATTGTCGAGGTTTAAATCACCAGTTTGAATCCGTGACAAATCCATTAAATCAGCTATGATTCTCAGCAGCAGTTCGGCACTGGTACGAATGGTGGCCGCATAGTCCAGCTGTTCTTCTGTTAATTCCGTATCCATCAGCAGACCTGCCATCCCAATAATACCATTCATTGGCGTTCTAAACTCGCTGCTCACCTTTTTTATGTAGTTGCCGTAAGATGATGCTTCCTTTTTCAGCGAGATGGCGGGGGGCCAGGGTTCCTGACTGCTTTTCTCAAAAACATGAATTTCGATAGGTATTTCCAATGTGCCCATATACGCGTAGATCAGCTCGGCTTCGACCATATATTCATCGGTGGTCACCAGATGCACCAGCGATTTTGCTGTTCCGCTTTTAATGCACTCAGCGACGGCTTTTCTGTGATGAAAATTTTCTGCGCTAATCACCTGGAAAACCAGATTCTGACTTCTGGCGGCAGCCTCGGCCGGGATGTAACGTTGTTGAAAACGCAAATCGAACTGCAGAATATTGCCATCAAAGTCCACAATCAGGCTTCCTGAAGACGCAAGATCTATGATACGTTGCCTGATTTTTTCTTCCTGCATTATTTATGGTCCCGCATATATGAAACAATAATAAATTTTCAAATGTAGATACGGTCTGCGGCGCAAAAGCTTAACAGACAACTTTTTTTTTCGTTTGCGCGCTGTCTGTCACTCTGCAGGCAGAGCATTGTGCATACGGTGACATCGGAATTTCAATATGAATGAAACGGAATTTTAAAGGATAAACACCATTATTCACTTTGCACGCAACGTATTATGACTAAACTATACTGCATCATTTGAAAATGTGTTTGAACTCAACAGACGAGGAGAAATTTATGTCCAGATTCTATTTATTTATCATGCTTTTGTTGGTCTGTGCCCTTTGTTTGGTCGGCTGCAAGAAAAACAAGGACACCAAGACGGCGGAAGATGCAAAGGAAGAGACAACGTCGGACGATGACGATGGGGATGACGATGATGATGATGACGATGATGACGATGATGACGATGATGACGACGATGATGACGATGATGATGATGACGACGATAGCGGTCCCAAATCCCCGGACAATGATTTCAGCAATCGCAAAACCAAAAAGTACAAAGTATATGTAAAACAGGCGCAGATTATTCCCATGAAGCCTTCGGCGCAATGTTGGGATGAATGTGGTCCCAAGGTAGAAACGGCTATCACTGCGGCGTCTTCCAAAGTGGAAGCGCTGGGGGCCCCATCCCAAAGCAAATTCGGCGCAGCCGCCAAAGTGTTGGAAGCGGGAATCGGCCTCGCCGGTGGGAAATCCGCTTTCCCTGATGTGATGGTGCGCGTTGACTGCGGAAATGATCAGACGTTTGAAAGCGATACGGTTGAAGACAAAATGGTTGCAAAATGGGAAGGCGCCAAAACCACGATGAAACTCGACAAGCGCGATGAATGCGCCATCAGTGTTTGGGATATGGATGAGGATGGCGACGAAAAAGAGATTATTGGACATGCCACTGTGGCGCTGGTGGAAAAAGCCAAAAGTAACGGCAAAGTTCTGTTGTACGGCGCGGAAGAAGACATGGGTCTGGTTTATTCCCTTGAGTTGAAGGTGAAATCAGCATCGGATGGGGACGATGATGACGATGATGACGATGATGATGACAGCAAGGGGGATGACGACGACGATGATGACGACGACGGAGATGATGACGGTGGCAAAGGAGACAAATATTCAGTCAAAATCATCTCTGTGGAAGTGAAAACAGAAAAAGACGATGGAAATCCCTGGGATGCTAAAAATGTGGCTTCGGGACTCTTAAGCAAATTCACAGGCGGCGGCGGCGGTGATGACGATGATGATGATGATGATGATGATGAAGCCAATAAACCGGATATTTTCATCGAAGGGTATTTGAATGGGTATAAATCCAAAAAGCCGTTTATGAAAACGGACAAATCCAAAGATGATTACAAAGCCGAATTCAATAAATCCAAAACCGTTCGCGCCGAGAAAAAGGATAAAATCCATTTTATGGTTTGGGACGCGGATTTAACCAATCACGACCTGATTGGTGAGTGCAAAACCAAAAAACTGTCTCAGGTGAAAGACGGCGAATTGACCTTGAAAAACTGTGGTCAGGTAAAAGAACTCGTTGTTGAAATCGAGAAAAAATAACCTTCTTGAGGTTTTTCTAAAATGAAATGGCAATGCCGCCAGGGCCAACCGTGACGGGTTGGTCCCCTGCCCTTTGGGTGCGCTGCCCAAGCATAATCAATATTACACCAACCACCAGAGTCGTCCCACCGATGGTCAATCCCGTTACGGTCATCGCACGATTAAACGGCAGTGTCCGTTCATTGTAGTTCTTGATTTTTTTCTGTTCCACCGCATCATTGGGATTCCAGGTTCTCGCTTCCTCATCGTCCTGCGACCCTTTGATGGCAAAAACGACTCCTGCCCCCGTGATGGCAACACCAGCCCCTACGGCAACGATTCCGGCCAATGTTTTCAGAGGCATATCCTGTGGAACATCCCTTTCACTGGCAGGTGTTTCAACACTGGTTTCCGCCGTCGTTTCTGCCAGCTGTTCGTCTGAAGGGATTGCATCATATGAATCGTTAGACGACGTACGATTTGTCGATGTCGCTTGAGCATCCATGGTGTGTTGCGCAATTGCCGCTGACGGTAGAACAGAAAGGCCACAGGCAAGGGAAATGCCGGTTATCCGCTTACAAATTGCATTGGTCAGTGATTGCATTCACCGCCTCCAGAACAGTTATCAACTGGTATAAAACGCCAAAATTTGATTTCAGGTCAGTGTTTCTGCTGCCCTATGTACTCCTTTTTGGGTAAAAAATCACAGCTTTATTTGCGGGGGAAAAGATGCGAGACACGCATCAAAGAATAGTACAAATTAAACAGAGACGAAAGCAGGCCCATCATCGAACCAGGGCAATCGCAAGAATGAAATGTTTTCTAAA
>JAFGQN010000226.1 GCA_016935665.1 Deltaproteobacteria bacterium
ATTTCTTTACCCTGCCGAAAAAGAGAATGGGTGCGTTTTGCAGTTGTATTTGCCTTGAGCAAACGGTCAAATCCCTGTCGTTCACTCTCCAGATGGTTTGACCTGTACAGCCGTTTTCGCGTTCAGCAGACCGGGGCAACCCATATTCCTGCGACTACCTGGTTTTCCGTAGTGGCAGGTATTCAGTTCAATTTTGCACAGCGGGCAAAACTCCAGCTATTTCGCCTGTTGTCGGTAAACACAGTACATTGAGTCCCTTCCTGATTTGAATTTCGGTAAACACTGATGGTATTTCCCTCGTCGTCAAATCTTATGATATATTCTTCCATTTTTAATACGTTTTGTGCCAAACGGTTTGACAATACCCTGCAGTCCATTCATCTTTTTAATTGCTTCATTGCGACTGTTTGGAGAATTCAATCCCATTTTGAAATGTGGAGGAGACGTATGGAAATCGTTGCACAGACTAAAAAATATACCATTCGCGTGTATCCCGAGTATGGTATTGTGTCACATCAAATGCACGGATTTGTGGAAGGCGAAGAATTTCGCAAAATGATGATGCTTGGCGCCAAAACCTACAAGGAAAACGGTTGCTCCAGGCGTCTTTCGGACGATTCAAAAAATGCGTTGTTTAACAAGGAAGATGTGGAATGGGTGGAAAATAACTGGGAGCCAATGATTTTTGAAACCGGTTGGAAGTATTGGGCCATTGTTTCGCCCGAGCAGGCGTTTGGCAAAATGGCGATGCGTGGAATTGTGAAGCGCTACAAGGAAATGGGCGTGACGGTTGAGGCGTTCACCAGCTACGATGATGCCCTGGAGTGGTTGAAAAAACAAAAGTAACCGAAACCTGCCCCAAAATCTGCTCACTGCAATCCGTTGGTCCCCTGGCCACGCCTTTCTCAAAGGGTACAAACCATTATTGTAGTGGTTCATTTGAAAAAAATTTTTTTCTGTTCAGTCCGAAATCATTATTGTTCCCCACTAAAGACGCAAAACGCATGCGGCCGGCACGCATTCCCTTTTTTGGGATGGCTTTGATGATTTTTTTATTGTGCGTGAAGGCGATGTCGACTCGAATAAAGCAGCAGCAGCGCCATTCCCTCACAAAGTAGCGGAGCTTTGGCTGGGAACGGATCTTGCGAAACCTCGCGGTTACACAAACATGATGAACGCCATGAGGGCTATCTCAGCCACTCAAGCGTATCCCGTGCTCAGGGAATTGGAGAGCATTGACGACTTAAATGGCGATGGGTTTATAGGATTTTGCCCTCAGTACAGATAAAGAAGACGCGGGCATTTCATTTTCCAACCCATCCAATCCGAACATCACAAAGATATTCATGGGCAAAGCGTTGTTCAGCAATGGCGCGCCGCAAGGATTGACTCCGATTTCGATTTTTGTGGGGCGATGTGAATCGATGGAACAGGGAGAAACATGTGACAGACTCGGCGAGGCCATCAGCGATGCCGGGGATGTCAACGGGGATGGTTTTGACGATATGCTGCTGGGGGCACCGGAAACTCCCTGGCGGGCGCAAAAGGAAAATGGGCGTGTGTACCTGATTCCTGGTGGTGGAAAGTAATATTAAGATTGTGAACAGGACTACTTTGTTTTTTCTTATCTTTCTGGTTTTGCCAACGCTGGCGATGGGGCAACTGACAGACGCCAATATCAGTACCGTGCCGACTGCTTCGGCAAACCGTGACCCTGGAAAAGTGATTCTGAAAGATGGTTTCCCCAGGCAGTGGGCAAATCGCTTCGATGGGCTTGCCGATGCACAATGACCGAGTGTTCAAGACGGGTGACACGATTCGCACTGGCGCAGGAGCGGAACTGATTCGTCTGCCCGGGGATGTCACCGTTTATCTGGAGGCGCATACCGAACTGACCCTTTTGAATTCCCATACGCTGCCAGCGGAGGTGCGATTGACCAAAGGACGTGTCGTGGCCGCTGTCCGAAAATCCAATACCGGAGACGTAAAGTTTGTTGTCAACACACGCATTGGGAATATTGAAGTGACCGGCACGGTATTTGCTGTCGACGAACGTGGGGGCGAGGTAACCGTTCAAGTGTTGAACGGTGTCGTTCGCGTCACGGTACAAATAAACCATCAACGCGATTTTACGGCAGTGCGCAGTGGCGAGTCATTGGCGCCTGGGGCGGGCCGCATGCGGGCGATTTCTGTTTCGGAGCGGCATCAGCTTGAAGAAATTGAAAGGCAAATAACAGCGTCCATTTCGCGTTACGGAATACAACTGATTGATGACAGCACCGCAGGGGGCGATGTGCCTGAACCCACACTGTCCGCTGCCGCGGCGTCCCCGTCCCATGACCGACGGCAGCAAAATCAGAAATCGGCGCATTCGGAGACTGAGACCCAGGGGCGAACGCAGACAAATCTGATCGCTCTGGTCAGAGAACAGCGACGCCGAAAAGATTGGGCTGCCGCCATCCAGACATATCAGGAGGTATTGACAGCATCCACCGATCCATCCGAAAGAGCGGTTGCCTGCAGCGCGCTTGGACAAATCCAGCTCTTGCATCAAAACAACCCATCCGGCGTATTGCATTATTTCAATCAATATCTCGCGCAATACCCATCTGGTCCATTGTCCCCGGATGTCGCCTTTGGCCGAATTCGAGCGTTGCGGCGCTTAAGGCGGTTTGCGGAAGAAAAAAAGGCACTTAAGCGATTTATTGCCCAATATCCCGAGGCGGTTCAAACACCGCTTGCAAGGGAGCGACTACAGGAGGCCGAATAAAAATGAGCGCCCCTGGAATGGCAAAAGAATCGGATAGAGATAATTACAGGTGCGTAGCTGCAATTCAAGTATGTGTAGTCAGGGGCCGGGCCTTTGTGCAGGCTGGATGGCGAATCCGGTTCAGAGAATCTCTGATTGTCAGGAATATCGCCAAATACGTGCTGACGCGGAATAATTAGTAGCAATCTGCGGTTTTAATCGTATAGTGATGCCAAAAGCGGTTTTCTTTAGTATTTATTTTTGGTAAAGCAGGCAACACGATAACTGCAACATCCAGTTTGAGGGAAATGAACGGATGATTAAAATAAAATTGACGACGATTTTTGTATTGACGGGGTGGTTGCTGACCACCGCCTGCGGGACAAAGCGCTACGAAGAACCACCTCAATGTGAGGATTTGCCCACCGTGTTTTACGACGAACTGGCGCCCTCCGCCTGGTCTGTGGCACATCAGAACGCGGTGACTCGGTTTGAGTCACTGGAAGGCGCCTGGCTGGTGACCACCAGCTGTTTAAATAGTCCGGAGACTGAGGCGCAGCTGTATATTTCCGAGGCATTGGGGTCAAACGTGGAGTTTTTCGAAGATGAAGACGGATCCGTTTGCGATTCGTTTGGCAAGGCCATGTTTGAAACGAAAATAACCGGAACCGGTGATTTGGATTTGGACAATATTACGTTTGTAATGACTACCGACCTGTACGCTCCAGACGATCGCAGGGGCAATCTGCTCGAAGCGTACAGTGAAGAGCGCGCATCACACAATAGTGCCACCAATGCTTCCTTTCACCTGACCATCGTGATTGATGAAAACAGTGAAATGTTTGCGGTGAAACAGACCACCCTGTTGCCGGAAACGTCCTCTGAACCCAATGCCGCCGTAACCGTTGCGCAACGAAATGAATGTTACATAACCAACTGGATTCGGCAATAAATCAAGAAGATGTAAAATTGCGCGCCAGGTACGAAACCGACAATCAGACGGTTCGACTTTCAATGAGTATTTCCGGGATTGATTTGGATTCTTCAACAACTTTCTCGCGCCCTTCCGCCGGCGTGACAGAAATCAGGAAATCATCTAAAACAGGTTGCAAATGCTGGATATTTTAAAAAACAGAAGAAGCATTAGAAAGTTTACACAAACAAAAATTCCGCCCGAGATACTGCTGCTGTTGCAGGAGGCGTTGCTGAGAGCACCCACGTCGAAAAATAATCGGCCCTGGGATTTTATTTTTGTGGACGATGCCAGCCTGCTCCAGGCCCTCGCCACCTGCAAGCCCCATGGCGCGTCTTTTTTGAAGGACGCCCCTCTTGCGGTGGTGCTGGCAGCAGATGAATCCAAATCCGATGTGTGGGTGGAGGATTGCGCCATTGCGGCAATTACGCTTCAGTACCTGGCCCAGAGCATGGATATTGGCAGCTGCTGGATTCAGGTGCGCAAACGCCAGCATGCATCCGGGATAAGCGCCGAGAAAGCCGTGCAGCAGGTTTTGAATCTTCCGGCCCATATGAGAGTGGCTTCAATTATGGCTCTTGGGTACAAAGCCGAAACCCGAGCGGGCATCCCCAAAGAAAAACTTGAATTTCAGAAAATAAAGTTCAATCGGTATTCCTGACCGGTTATTGCGAGAAGAATATGCATCCCCTGTTAAAAGAAAAAGTGATGTCAGCCCAGGAGGCTGCGGAATTGATTGTGGATGGCGATGTGATCGGGGCCAGTGGCTTCACACTGTCGGGGTATCCCAAAGCGGTGGCGCCGCTGATCGCCCAAAAAGCCCGTCGGCTGCATGCGGCGGGCGAACCGTTTACCATATCGCTTTATACCGGCGCCAGTACCGGCGATGAGATGGACGGCGAACTGACGCGGGCCAATGCGCTCGCACACCGCATCCCCTATCAGTCTCACCCCGATTTGCGGGCCGCCATTAATGCAGGTGCGGTGGAGTTTTCAGATTTGCACCTTTCCCATGTGGCTCAGTATGTGCGCTCGGGATTTTTAAAAAAACCCACTGTGGCGCTCGTGGATGCGGTGGATGTGACGCCCGAGGGGCATATTTTTCTATCCACATCCGGCGGTTCCACGGCATCGTATCTGCTGATGGCCGACCGGATTATCGTGGAGCTGAACGGATATTTGGGCGAAAATTTCAAGGGATTCCACGATGTGTTTATTCCCAAACCGCCCCCCATGCGAGAGCGAATTCCCATCTACAAAGTGGACGATCGCATTGGCATGCCATATGTAGCCGTGCCCATGGAAAAGATTGTGGCGATTGTACAGACCAATGCCCCGGATGGGACACGCCCCCTGAAAGAGCCGGCGGACATTGACCTGACCATCGCGGGGCATCTGGTGGAATTTTTAAAACACGAGCGGCAGCACGGACGATTGCCGGAAGGCGTGCCATTTCAGTCCGGTGTGGGCAATGTAGCCAACGCCGTATTGGCCACTTTGGCCAGAGAGCCGGATTTGGATGCTGTGTGTCTCTATACCGAAGTAATTCAGGATTCCGTATTTGAACTGATTGATTACGATAAACTGATTTTTGCGTCCGGAACAGCATTGACACTGTCCATTCCCGGTCAGGAGCGATTGAAGCGGGAGATGGACCTGTTTAAGAGTAAAGTGGTGCTTCGGCAGCAGGAAATTTCCAATCATCCCGAAATCATTCGGCGTTTGGGCATTGTGGCCATGAACACGGCCCTGGAGTTTGATATTTTTGGAAATGTGAATTCCACCCATGTGATGGGCAGTCACATGATGAACGGAATCGGCGGGTCTGCGGATTTCACTCGCAACGCGTATCTTCCCATTTTTATGAGCCCGTCCACTGCCAAGGGGGGTGCCATTTCGGCGCTGGTGCCGATGGTGAGCCATGTGGATCACAGCGAGCATTCCACCAAGGTTTTTGTCACCGAACAGGGGCTGGCGGATGTTCGCGGCATGTCGCCGGTGAATCGGGCGCGGCATATTATCGATCGCTGTGCGCACCCGGATTACAAGCCTTTATTAAATGAATATCTGGAGTACGGTCTGAAACATGCCCCTTCCAGACATACACCCCAGGTGCTCAGTAGAGCGTTCGAATTTCATTTGCGCTACGAAGAAACCGGAAGCATGCTTCCCAAATAGAGAGGAATAGTCCGTTCAATGGCATCTTTTTTCGTCAATCTGGCGGGCTGGATTCCAGCTGTGGTGTTTCCCTCGGCCACAGGTTGGCAGCTCCTTAAAATCGTTAAAAGTAAAAACGCGGCCGGTGTGAGTGCGGTGACGTGGAGCATGTTTGGCCTGGCCAACATCGGTTTATATGTGTACACGGAAAAATACCTGACCGTTCAGTCGGTTTTTGGATTCCTGGGAACTTCACTGCTGGACTTTGTCATTGTTGGGGTCACAATTCATCTCAGACCCAAAAAAACGTCATAGGTTCGCACCATTTTCGAACTGAACAATGATTTTTTACAAACGGCACGCCAAAAAAATTAATCCGCGACGGCAGGAGGCGATAATTCTTATCTTCTTTGTGGTAGCGTTCTTTATTTACGGCATGGTGAATCTGCGGTTTTATCTGTTTCCCCAAATGGATCCCCTTATGGAAAAAGGCCTGGATGTCTCGCCGGCTACACTGGCTGTGATTGGCGGTTTCTTTGTGTACGGGATGTACGCCATCGCAACGAGGCGCGGCTTCGTTGGAAGATTGCTGGGCATCACCGTGGCCGTTGAATGTTCGGTGGCGGCACTTTGGAAGCTTTTTTTTACCACAGTTGGACCTCAGACTGTTCGATTGTCCGGTACTATTGAGGGATTTGTGTGCTTTGGTATTTTTTTTGGGCTACTGCTGGCTGTGCACCGCGGCGAGTCCATATTCAGATGATTTTTCCAAGTCTGTTCATCAGTGCAAAAGTGAGTTTTCCCGTGGCTCCCCAAATTGAGTGGTGTCTATACACGAAACGACAATCCTGGTAGCGCACGCCGTTGTATTCCCTCTCGCCAAGCTCCCAGTTTTCGAGGTGGTGCAGCTCGTCAAGAGGAACTTCAAATATCTCGGCCACTTCGGTGATCGCAGGGCGATATTCGAAGGGTTCGCCAACAATGGCGACCACGGGCGTAATCCAGAAATCAGTGACGGTCCGCATGCCGTCCAGGTATCCTGCCACCCGTACATTTTGGGGATGAAGGCCAATTTCTTCGTTGGCCTCACGAATGGCTGTTTCGGTGAGAGATTGATCACTGGCATCCATCACACCACCGGGAAAAGAGATTTGACCTTTGTGGGTGGCCACGGTCATGGTGCGCCGCGTGAAGATCAGATGAGGGACTTGATTTTTAAGTACAAAGGCCAGAAGAACGGCTGCCTGTGTGTATGACTGATTCAGGGGTGGGGCGGTGGCCAACAGAGCTGTTTTCAGTTTTTCTTCGAAAGTTTGCAGTGTCATTTTTTTTCCGCGGGATTAGGCCCCATGAGCTTCGCAGCTTACACGGATTGTCCACCTTGTTGCAACAGGTACCAGTGCTATATTCAAATGGGTATTGTCATTTATACGGGATTTGGTTCAAAATACCATCGAATGATTTAAAGGAGTTGCCGTGGAGAACAAGAGACGATTTTCCAGAGTTCCATTTCGTACTGTGGCCCAGGTTCGTTCAGCAGATGGCGTATTGGAAATGGAGGGTGAAGTCAAAAACATCAGTCTGGCTGGGATACTCCTCGAATGCGACAACAGTATTCCGGAAGGGACAGATGTGGCGATTGAAATCTTTTTAATGGATGGCAATCCGGATTTCGAAATCAGTGTTAAAGGCAACGTGGTGCGGGTGACCGATATTGGTACGGCCATCCGGCTGAATCTCCAGGGGATCGGCTTTGAATCGCTGACTCATTTACGGTATGTGGTTAGCTATAATCTGGGAGACGACGACACCGTTATGGATGAATTCTTTCAGCACGTGGATTCCACATATCCCCATTCGGATTTTTAAACTCCCTTTTTTCGATAGTTTGCTGTTCTGCTTGAAAAATTGGTTGTTATTTTTGAGGCCCATTTGCTTCTTTTGGATTATCAAAAGTGGAAAGGCTGGTCATCGTGGCGGCGGACCCGTTTATAAAAGCATAATCCTGTGTGCAGGAGTTGAGGGATGAGATTCTGCCACGGTACCGTGAGGACTTTGAAAACCATCTTGAACAAGGATACGTTGACGAAACGGCGCCTGAATAATTGTTTCACCTTCCCTGACGTACGCACAATTCGGATGAGCAGCTGAGATGAAAAAGAGTGCGATACTGGGATTCGCTCACCGGGAAACATGGAATACTAAAATGGTCTGTCTGTAATAATGCAGCGCTCCTGCATCCAGACTGTTATTTTTGTTTTTTTTTACTTTTAGCAAAAATGAAATAGCCCGAACTTGCGTAATTGAATTGAAATAATAACGATAATATTTCATGGTCATCCACTGGTCCTGGCTATTTTCGTGCGAACAGACATCGCAGACATGTTTTGAGTCTGAATGTATGAATTGCCATATTTGGTTTGGTTCGGAATATAGGGAAATATAAGGAAGAAAGGGATGATCATGACAACGAAGATTTTTCAAACATTTTACAACCGTTACACATCAGTTGTTTCGCTGATGGCCGTATTGATTTCTGCAATTGCCTTTTGTGCCTGTGGTGGCGCGGCTCAGCAAACTGCCACGACAAGTGAAGACGTATCCACTATAAATACGCCACCTGCCGAGGCGACTCCGGAAGATGCTCCAGCAGCGAAAGACGAGAAAGCGGCTGATGCAAAGGCTGATGAAGCCAAAGCGGAAGATGGCAAGACCGACGAAGCGGCTAAAAAAGATGAGGCCAAAGCTGCCGAAGCCAAAGCCGGGGAAAAAGCGTCGGAAGCGGGTAAACCAACCATTACGGACGCCCCTATTGATGACCAGATTAAAGAGAACAAGACTGCAGCAAAAGAAGCCAAAGCAGAACTGACCAAAGTTCAAAAAGCCGTTAAGATTTCGGAAAAGAAACTGAAGGCCGCCGAAAAAGCGAACAAGGCCGCTTTGGATAAAGCCAAAAAAGATGAAACCGCCGCTCAATCTGCTGTAGACGAGTTGAAGATGGCCACTGAGCAGCTGAAGGAAGCCAATCGAATTCTCGGGCTGGCTAAGGATAACTTGAAAGAACTGGAAGAAAAAAACCCCACCACAGCGGCTGCGAAAAAAGATGTGAAAGAAAGTCTGGTTTCAGAGACCGCCTTTGTAAAAAAGAAACAGGCCACTGCTGACAAAGCAACAAAATCTCTTGAAAAAGCCACCAAACAGGTGGAACCGGCCAAAGCAAAAGCAGCGAAATCTGCAGACGCCGCCAGGGAAACTCAGGCCGCCTACGATGCGGCCGCCAAGACAGCTGAAGAAGATAAAGCCAAACAGACATCTTTGGAAGAGAAGTTGAGTTTGCTCACCGCATTTGCCAAAGAGTTGAAGGATAAGAAAAAAGAACTTGCTGAATTGGCAAAAACAGAAGCTGCGGAAAAGAAGAAGGCGGCAAAAGAAGCAAAACAAAAAGCCGCAGAAGACGCCAAACTGAAAAAAGAGGAAGAAAAGAAAGCTGCTGCTGAACCCAAAAAAGCCGAGAAGACAGCTAAAGAAGAGACTTCCACAGATGCAAAAGCCGAGGAGAAGGCAGTGAAAAAAGTAGAGAAAAAAGAAACTGCCAAAGAAGCGAAAGCGGATGAGAAGACTGAAACGAAAGAAGAAAAAAAAGTAGAGAAGGCGGAGAAAAAAGCCGCCGCCAAGCCCGAAAAAGAAGCAAAGCAGGATAAAAAGAGCGAGCCCGTCAAAGCCAAAAAACAGGGCTGAGTCCATTTTTGAATGTCGTCTGCAATTCAGAGCGATTCCATCTCCTTTTTTCTATCCCCACAATTTGTTTAAATTCATCAGTCCCATTTTTCTCTTTTTTGAGGTATTGGGTGCACAATGCATAGCCTTGTGCCAGAAAGTCTATGTCAGATGCTTATGTCGTAAATTGAAAAGATTGGCCGGCTTGTGACAGGGACTGGTGACGTCGGCTTGAAACGCGCAATATTAATTACAAAAAGGGATACCAATGGATTCATACGGAAACAATCGAAGAGAAGATGGATTGCGTCGTTACAGATGGGTTATCTGGACCATTGTCGCTGTAGCGATAATGTGGCAGCTGATTCCCATAATCGAACGTCAGTGGATAAAAAAATCGGCACAACCCCGGGACGTGACCGCACGGGGAGAACTGGCGGACGACGAAAAGGCCACGATTGAGATATTTGAAAATGCCAGTCCGTCTGTGGTATTCATCACAACCAAACAGCGGGTGCGAGATTTCTGGTCCCGCAATGTGTTTAGCGTACCCCGCGGTACAGGTTCTGGATTCATCTGGGACGACAATGGTCATGTGGTGACTAATTTTCATGTGATTAAAGATGCATCAGAAGCCACCGTTCGACTGAATGATGGACGCAGTCTGGATGCGGTATTGGTTGGCGTCAGCCCCGCCCACGATTTGGCGGTGATGCGCATCAATGTCGCATTTGATCGCCCACCGCCGGTTCCCATTGGAACCAGCGCGGACTTGAAGGTGGGACAGAAGGTGTTTGCTATCGGTAATCCATTTGGCCTGGATTATACTCTCACCGGCGGCCTCGTTTCTGCGTTGGACCGATCACTTGAAGAAGAAACCGGCGTAACCATTGAGCATCTGATTCAGACAGACGCGGCCATCAATCCCGGTAATTCCGGTGGCCCCCTATTGGATAGCGCAGGTAGACTGATTGGTATTAACACCGCCATTTACAGTCCTTCAGGGGCGTACGCGGGAATTGGTTTTGCCGTACCGGTGGATACCGTGAATCGGGTGGTGCCCGAGCTTATTGCTCGAGGCAAGTTTACCCGACCGGGACTTGGTGTTCAGGTGGACGAACGTCTCAATCAGATCATGTCCGCCAGACTGAATATAAAAGGGGTGTTCATTTTCAAGGTGCAGCCAGGAACCGAAGCAGAACGGGCAGGACTGCGCGGCGCACAAATGGACCCCCGTGGCGGGGTGATACCCGGCGATGTGATAACGGCCATTGATGGCAAATCGCTGGACAGTGTCTCTGCGCTGCTGACTCGTCTGAATGATTACAGTGTGGGCGATTCGGTGAAGCTCGGCATCTGGCGCGAGGGCAATGAGATGGAAGTTGAAGTGCTGCTGGGGGGCGGTGTGTGATCGGTCGCCTTTGCGTTGCCTGAAGCCCAGCGAATATCGTCGGTTTTGTTCGTATATTTTATTTTTAGTCGTCGTTTCCGCAGACCTTGATTTACTCCAGCCAGATATACGGTCATATACGAACAGAAGTGGAACAGTTGTATTTTTCAGAAAATCATAAGTAATTTAAACGTGGTACAGGAAAGGTTGTCCCATGACGCTTCAGGAAGAAGACGCCTGCCGGTCTCAGCCGGAATTTTCAGACCATGCGATAGAGTTTTTCAGGCAGGAATATCTTCGCCTCAGAAGTGGTGAAACAGCGATGGCGCTGTGATACCGCAGCGCGCCATTTTGGGGAACACTGGTTCAAAATGGTGCACAATATCCCTCTGGGAATGCATATGTACAAGCGCTATCCAAAAACGGATGGGATGGAATGGCTGGTGTTCGTGGGCGCCAATCCGGCGGCCAATCGAATTTTTGGTGTGGACCACGAAAGGTTCATTGAAAAAACTTCGGATCTCAACATCTACTCCCAAAGGACAGATTAGATACATGAATCCCGCCGGAAATCGAATGCTGGACTGGACAGCAGAGCAGGATTGCACGCACATGCGGATTCAGGACGCGCATCCGCCCTGAGCATTTTCGCGGATTAAAGAAAAAGGGATTCCCGCAAGGGCATGTGGGGCAGGGAGAAACGGCTATTTTCTCGCCTGAAGGGGGAGCTTCCCTTGTGTCAAAGCATTTTGGGCCATCGGATCCGGAAACCGATGAATTGGAGTACTTGTCCAACTTCATGCGAGACATTTCTGAAAATCGACGCAATGAAAACCAGATTCGCCGATTGCAGGATTTTTTAACCAATATTGTGGACGCATTGCCATCGGGGATTGCTTCGGTTGAGAGTGTCGAAGGTGAAGGCGCCACGTTTCGCATTGAGTTGCCGCTGGATTACACTGATTGGCGTGACGTTCAAATTCGGTTTCAGGCCCCCGAGCCAGTCACCCGTTTTCGGAAAAACAGGCTTTGGTGCATTTTTTTCATTCACAATTATTGGTGCAGTGATACAGTTTCGCCCACTGAAATACATTCAAATACGAATGGATGATGTTAATGCTGACTAACAAGGATTTTTGAATGTCCTTATGGATTAATTGATATGGTTTCTCTATACGAAAATATATCCGCACCGAAGATGCCCCTTCTTTTTTTTACAAAGACGCTGCTTATTGTAAGTGCTGTAACAGTGCTTGCTGCTGCACAGGTGGAGGCGCTTGAGTCGGAGGCGGCGTCCGTCGAATCAGCGAGGAAGCCTGGCGAAGTGACGCAGATGCAGGGACCATCGTTACCTGAACTGGTAGTGACTTCTGTCAATCCTCCGGCAGCGGACAATGCGCCCAATGGGGAGATTTTGCCCCGCGTCAGTTTTGGTGAAGCGGCCAAAACGCTCTGGCTGGAGAGTGTGGGCATGGTGGGGATGATGACCTTCACGGGGTTCAGCAAATGGAAGTGGGGGTCCGCATCGTTTCGATTTAATTCGGAGGGATGGTTTGGGATGACCACTGGGAGCGGTGGTATGGATAAACTGGGACATTTTTTCGCCGGGTATGCCATCGCTGATTTGCTTTATTGGCGATTGGGTCATTACAAAGGTAAAACCGCGAATGTGAGTTTGTATCCGGTGGCGTATTCCATGGCGCTGATGTTGTATGTGGAGTTCTTTGATGGTTTTTCGGTTGACCATGGGTGGTCGTGGGAAGATGTGATCATGGATGCCGCCGGAGCAGGATTGTCCATTTTGCGTTATGCATTTCCGCGTGTGGAACAGCTGGTGGATTTCAGATTTGCATACGCGCCTTCCAAAGGGCAAAAGGGGTTTCATCCCATTATCGATTATGCGGGGCAAAAATATCTTCTGGTCTTTAAACTGGCCGGTATCCCGCCCCTGCAAAAAACACCGCTGCGTTTGATGGAGCTGATGCTGGGATACTACACCCGTGGATTTCTTAAGCAGGATATTTCTCACGCCGAACGAAATGCCAGTCTGTTTTTCGGCATTGGGTTGAATCTGGAGCAGTTTTTGTTTCGCCCATTGGAGAAAAAAGTATCACCGTATTTCAATGTTCTCACCACTGTGTCTCAGCATTTCCAAATGCCCTATGTGTATCAGCCAATCACCATTCAGGAACGCATTACGCCACGTCGAAACTGATTGATCGCTTGAGCGGTGTCACCGTGCAGGCCTGAGCCTGGTCTTTTTGGCGCAGACAATAATGATTTTCAGTCACTGTCCGGTTGGTGGCGTGAGAGAGACTTTTACAGCCGGCGCGACAAATGTTTTTAAACGGGCAGGTGGCGCAGGCCCCTGTTAGCTGTGAGGGATGGAACTGTCGGTTGTACGAAAAAGCCCCTTTGCGTTGCCAGATAGTTTCAAGCGTATCGTCTCTGATATTCCTTTCGTTGAAATGGTTTGATTGGGACAGACAACCTCTTATGGCGCCATTGCTGGTGATGCCCACCACCTGCATTCCGGCCTGGCATCCGGTAAAAAACTGATCTTTGCCGGGCGTGCCGCTGCGCAGCCGAGGTTCGTTTCGGTCCATGTAGCCAAAGTGGTCAGCGGTTTGAATAAACAGCGGCGACCGCGATTTTACAGCCAGAATCTGTTTTGCAACAAGGGGCAGGTCATCCGGGGACAGGCACAGGGCGCCATTGTCGAAGGCCGCCATTCCCTGCGGCATGGTGAGTTGGATTTGCCAGTCATCAAATCCGGTATCGCACAGAACCTGATTCAAAGAAGCGAGATCGGATTGATTCTGCCGGTTGATTTGGGTATTCACGTGAGTGCGCAATGATGTGGCGCGCGCAGCTTAGATTGCAGCGATTGCGTGTGCATAGACCGATTTCTGCCTGGCGGCCGGGCCTTTGCGAATGGCGTTGTGATTTTTTTCATCGCCATCCAGCGATACGCTGAGGGTCTTTACACCGGCATCCATTATGCGTTGCACCATTTGCGGGTCAATGAACAGTCCATTGGTGACAAGGCGGACTTTCATTCCCAGGTCACGGCAGACGCGCGCAATCAGCGCCCAGTCCTTTCGCAGCAACGGCTCGCCTCCTGTTTAATATCACTGTCTGACACCCCGATGAGGTCTGGCTCTCTCTATCTCCGAGATCGAAACAGATGCTGATTGTCTAAAGAGTATTTGAAAAGCGAAGACGTTTGAGCTTCAATGAGGCGTGGAAAAAAAACAAACATCGCGCAGGGAGCAAACGCCGTGACTAAATTGAAAAAAACTGAACAACGCTTCCGGCCAGTATGAAGCCGAAGCGATCCTGGTGAATGGCGAAAAATACAAACGTCATTCGCAAGGAGAAGTTGAGTATCACAGTCTTTTCGGAAATGGTGCAACAGAAGGCGCTTGCAAGTCACTTATAATGATCAGAGCAAAAGGATGCGGTCAACGGTGGCATACGAAAGGCGTTCATTCTGTACTGACTTTGCGGGGACTATATCAAAGTGAACGACTGTCGACCTTTTGGAAAAAAATCAATGACAAGAATACCATCAACATTGTAATCGCCGCGTGATCTGAGAGCGTTTCAGCCCTCCCCGATCCTGACGGGGACGGGTGTTTACAATCTTACGAGCAGAATCTCTTGTCGTTTTTTGACTGCACTCGCTTCGCGATGTTCGTCGACGATGTTTCGATACATGAATGGGGTCTCTGACCGCGCGGGACGTTTGTACAACTCGCGTTTGTCGCTGTACACACTATTGCCTTCCATTTCGGTTCACAATGTCGGCGCTCCGGCGATGGTTTTTGCACGGCTCATTCGCTACATCTTAGTGGTCTCATCCCGGTGAACGAACTGTTCCCGTACATTGCACGATTTTTATCAGTATTCTTTTGAGAAACCAGGGGCCCGAAAAAGCGTATCGTTTCATCTTTCAGTGGATATCCAATGGAATTATCGAACGAACCGGAACAGAGAATACAATGACAATGCATTTTTATTTGTACAAATGTTTCTGTCGTGTGCACAATTCCAGCGTGAACAAAAGATCGGCAATTACGCTGAGTTGAAGGCAAAATGGCTTTCATATTTGTTGTATTTAGCAGGATATATTGTAATTGTGGCTGATGTGACTTTCTAATTGACACCAGACTTCCTATTAAATAAAGTCATACAAACAAATAATTTAGACATACACCCGTTCTGGGTAGGCGACGTACACTGTTCTGTTGACCTGAATGGAGGCTTTATAATGAAGAATTTGCTGTTTATATCATTTTTTTACTTTCTTGTAGGCGCATTTGTTGCGTTTGGCTGCGGCAACGCCGATAGCGGTGACGAGGGAAACTCTGATGCCGATACAGATGGGGACTCAGACTCTGATTCGGACTCTGATTCGGATTCGGACTCGGACTCTGATACCGACTCAGATTCGGATTCGGACTCGGACTCGGACTCTGATACCGACTCAGATTCGGATTCGGATTCGGACTCGGACTCTGATACAGACTCAGATTCGGATTCGGATTCGGATTCGGACTCGGACTCGGACTCGGACTCGGATTCGGATTCGGATTCGGACACAGACACGGACACGGACACGGACACGGACACCGAGACATACACGGACACAGATCCAGGTCCATGGGGGCGCGCGGAAAACCCCATCATCCAGACCAACTACACAGCAGACCCTGCGCCCGTGGTGTACGGAGACACGCTTTATCTCTATACGACCCATGACGAAGATAAAACGGTGAACAACTTCTACACCATGAATGACTGGAGGCTGTACTCCACAAAGGACATGGTGAACTGGACGGACCACGGCTATGTGGCCGGCATTGATACGTTCAGCTGGGGCAACGACAGCGCGTGGGCGGCGCAGGGCATCGAGAGAGACGGAAAGTATTACCTGTATGTGCCGCTGAACAACAACTCCGGCTCCAAAATTGGTGTTGCCGTTGCCGACGCCCCAGCTGGCCCGTTTACGGACCCACTCGGCACGCACCTGGCGCAGGGCCCGACGAGCAACATCGACCCGACCGTCTACATCGACGATGACGGGCAAGCCTACATGTACTGGGGCAACGGCACGCTCCAGTACGTGAAGCTGAACGAGGACATGGTTAGCTACTCGGGCGGCATTCAGACCGCCAATCTTTCTGGCTTCACCGAGGGGCCGTGGCTCTACAAGCGCGACTCCCTCTACTATATGATCTACGCCGGCATGGGCGGCTCGACAGAGAAGATCAGTTACGCCACCAGCAACAGTCCAACAGGACCTTGGAATACCAAAGGCGACATCATGGATTCGGGGCAGACATTCACCAACCACCCCGGCATTGTCGACTTTAAAGGGCACTCCTACTTTTTCTATCACAACAGCAAGCTGCCTGGTGGAAATGACTTTAAACGTTCGGTGTGCGTGCAGGAGTTCAAATACGGAAACGACGGCAGTATCCCGAAGTTGTCTATGAACGGCGAAGGCCCGGAAGGCATCGCCAGGTTAAACCCGTTCGAACAAGTCGAAGCGGAGACGATCGCCTTTTCTTCCGGTGTCAAGACAGAGAAATGCAACGACACCGGCGGAGGTCAGAACGTCATGCGCATCAGCGGTGGTGACTACATCAAAGTTAAGAACGTTAATTTCCGGGACGGCGTAACGTCCTTCCAGGCACGGGTGTCGGCTTCGACCGGCAACGCGAGCATCGAGCTTCATCTGGACAGCCAGAACGGCACCTCGCTTGGAACGTGTGATGTCTCCGGGCAGTCAAATTGGACCACGGTGACATGCCCAGTGAGCGGGGCAAGCGAGACGCACGATCTCTTCCTGGTATTCTCCGGCAACGGCGACGACCTCTTCAAATTCAACTGGTGGAAGTTTGAGTGAAAATTCAACACTGACCCGGTAATGGTTTTCCGTTCAACATAAGCCTCCGGCTTCACCGCCGCACCGGCAGATTTGTTAAGTCACTTCCAGTCGCATCAAAAAGCGGAAATTCGATGTTTTTTACCCGGCGGGGACTTATGGGACTTATGCAATGCGTGTTCATTCAGGGGTACTGGTTTCTTCAGCACAACGGAAATTAGCGTTGCCAAAAGTATTTGATGGCAATGCACGCGCATATTGCACCCTTGCATCTTCTGTTGGAAACTGAGCTGTTCCAGCCCCGCGAGGTATGGATGTGCCATTATTCAAGACAGGTTATTCGCATGCAACCAACACATGTAATTCAGGTTAAAAATCCTGGCATCCCCGATTGTCTGGCACGTAATTCAGCCGGGATGGGAATTGGGGAAGGCAAATTGACCCTGTTGATTTATGTCTGGTTCTATCCAGCATCGTCGCTGCCACAATCTCGGCCAGGCTGTGACGCTCAATTTCCACTATCGTGAGTCATAGCCAGCTTTACAGTGGTACAACCGATACCAGTGTAGCCATTTGTCCAGGGAACCAACGGTGCGCACAAAAGCCCACCGACGTGTCCGTTTCGCCCGGATCAATTACGATGTTGTAGGACTGGTTGGGCGTGGCCGTGACCGTACCCCATGTGCCACTATAGCTGGCATTCCAGGTGTCATAAATGGACGAGCCCCCTGTGTTGACGGTGGCCACCCATGCGGTACTTGAACCGCCTGAGTTTGTTACGTCGATAGTGACACAGTAATCCCCTCCCCAATCTCCCGTCGTGGTTAAATGTGCGCTCAGAATTGCAGGATCAGTCCCCGAACCGGGATCCGAACTTTCACCGTACAACTGAGTGTCGTAACCGAGGGTAACATCACGACCGCCGATGCACCCGTTGACCCGGGCGCGATCCTTGACTTCGACGTGAGCAAGGGGCGCCTGAATATCGGCAGTGATTACCGCGTCATATCCAACTACGACCGATGTGCCATTGGCATGGATATCCCACTGGGCATCGCCCAGAACAGCCAATCGGTCCCCCAGAATTAAATCACCTTCAACGGCAAGCACCACCTGCCCCGTGCCGGCAGCAGATAAATCGAGTCTGGTATCGGACTCGAGAACGAGCGTGTGGAATCGATATGTGCCCGAAGCGTCCAGTACGAGAGTGCCGCCTTTGCCAACCAGGATATCGCCGTACTCACCGGGGGATATGGTTTCCGTCCCGTCGTCTGGTACCTCAATATTCGTGCCGGCACTCACAATCGAAAACACTCTCAACACTTGCGGTGTGATCGCAGCGCCTTCAACCAGTGGATTTGCGCCAGGTCGATTCCCTGTAAGTGTGCCGCCCAGCGTTACTCCGTTCGTGATCTCCGCTCGGTCGAAGAGGTGGCCGTTTCCGGTCGAGAGCCCCGCAGCAAATACTTTCGCGTCGTACTGGAGAGTGAAGTTACCGGCATAGAAATCGGACCACACTTTTCCGCGATCGAGAATCGTTAACTGCTGGTCGGCAAAAAGACAGCTCGTTTTGGGGCAGGTGACAACCTGGTTCTCGCCAGCTCCCATAGTGATGTTGACTGTACCGCCACACAACGATATCTCCGCATCAATTGTACCCCCGGGAGGAACTGCGGGAAGCGTCTCTATCCAGACCCCTTCATCGCCAGGGAGGTCGAGTGCGACAACTGTCTGGTCGCTTCGGTTGATGATCTCACCAGATGTTAAACCAAAGTCGCCCTCGGCAAAGGTGTTGGAGAACGTGTCGGGGTCCACGTCAATGTCGTCTTCGATGCCGTCTTCGTCCCTGTCCAACACACATCTGATGGGAAGGTTGATAGACCCTTCGTCAGTACGACCATCGCAGTCATCATCCTCGAAATTGCATGGAACCTCGGTGATTGGGTCCAGTCCATCTTCGCAGGCGCCCCACGACACTCCGCTGCTGCCTGCACAGAAACTGGTCTCTGTGTTTTGACACCGCCCCACTTCGGAACCACAATTGCGGGTACTCGCGGTGAAGTCCTCATCAATCGTGCCGTCACAGTCGTTGTCCACGCCGTCACAGTTATCCACGGTCCCGGCAACCTCGGGGATGCATGTCTCCACACCACCGGAACAAATGGTGGTTCCGAACGTGCCTGCGCACGTTGGGTGATCAGGGGGCAATATACAAAATCCGGAGACCCAATCCTCGTCCACACTACCGTCGCCGTCGTTGTCAACACCATTGCAGGATCCATCAACCATCTGTGTGCTGTTCTCGCTGACGGTGATGTCGATGACTTTCGCATATCCTGCAATGTTGCCAAACAATTCCGTTGCGACGACGCAATAATTGGCTCTAGTGAAAGTGTTCCATGACCAACCCGCAGCGATCCAGTCTGTTTGCAGGGGCCACCACGCCGTCATAAGCGTTTCCCAGCCTGCAAAATGTTCACCCAGATCTACCGGGCCAACCGCAGCATCCGCACCATCAAGAGACTCAACATTAAACTGGAGAAACTTCAGCGGACGGCCAGGGTCCCCTTCAGGGTTTACAACATTCTCCTGTTCCATATTCTGGACATGCAGCCTGTAGCGGCCACGCGACGTATTGTACTCGCCGGTAACCGTTCTGCCTCCCGTCCTTCCAATATAATATTCAACGAGAGGGTCTTCCAACCAACCGTAGACACGCATGGAATGAACGCCGCTTTGCGAGTCCAGCGTCCAATCGATGACATCCCCCCAGCACTGACGTTTTCCCTTGCCGCTGACGTTATTGGTGTTGGTGGGTAACCCGGCACCCGTGTAGTCAACCTCGGACCTGTATCCATTGGGAAACAGGTCCATGTTGGCATCGCCCTGGTCGTAATATCTTTCCCAATAGGTGACGAACATACCGTCCTGAGGGTCGATGACTTCATAATGTTGTCTGGGTGGACTGAGCAGAACTGCACGACTCTTCGTCCTCTTCGAAATTGAAATCGAATTCGCGTCCTCCTGCTGCATGCAACCCAATGGACCGAGCGCTGCCGAAGCAATGCATGCGACAAAAAGTGTTATTATGTTTAAATTGCGATTGTTCATTTCTCTCTCCTTTTCTAATATTGTTCCGTAAAAAAATTCATTTACCTATGGGATCGTTGCCCACGATAGAATCAATGAAAAGCGTCCTGGATACCTCGACGGAGGATGTGTCCGGCGTCTCCCCATGAAAGACTCCAGGTTAATGTGCTGGTGCATAACCTCCTAAATCATCCGCAATCCTCCTCTATCGCCTCATCACCGGGGACTGTTCTTCATTGAGGGCGGAAAAGGAGAAATCTGCAGGAAGCGTAACCACCATTTGGGCTTTACCTTCCACACGGGTTCATTGTCTTTACTTCGTTCAGTTTTGTCTATTTGACCATCCGTAGCATTCATCTGTGAAAATTTCAATCAAAATACTTGATGTCTCGATTGAGCACTACATGGTGACGGGACACAGAATCCCAGAGGATTCAATCCAGAGAATCCCATTCCGGGTTATCTTTTTTGCAATAAAATCTTAAAACGGCCAATAGGGGGTTTGGAAAAACTGTGGTCATCAGAAAAAAGAACTTTATCCCGCTGGAATTGGTGGAGGACATGAATACATGCGTATCGCCGCATTTGAAAAGCGGATTGAAGAACAATTGTTCACAGAGGAAAACGAAATTGCAGCTGAAATGAGAAAAACCCGTCGGACTTTCATTGGAATGGGAGCGGTTTTCAAGCAATCATACACAGCCAGACCACAATCCACCGAAGAGCGCCGAGGCATGAATCCGAGATTTTTCTCCCTGGAAAAAAAAGCTGCGAATCAATGCAATACGTCGTTACGAATATTTTATTTCACAGTACAGGGATGCGTTGAAGCGGTGGAAAGAAGGGAAAAGGGATGCCATGCTTCCGGCGGGCACTTATGCAATGCGTATTCATTCGGGTGTTTCGGTGTCGTCAGCATAAACGAAGTTGAGCTTAAACGAAGTTGGGCTTACAAAAAAGAATTTGATGGCAACGCACACGTATTTTGCACTCCTGCATCTTCTGTTGAAAACGGAGGTGTATGTTCCTCGCTCCATGTATTGATGGGCTCAGTATTTCATACAGAATATTCGAAATGAATCACCAGATTTCACTCACGGAGAAAATTTTTGGCTGTTCCTGCTGCATGAAAATAAACAACCGGGGTGGGGTGATTTAAATCCATTTACCGGATAAAATGGCGAAACGGATGTTGCCTGGCGAGATTTTGACCACCTTGAAAGGGTTGGTCAATGGCAGTCGTTGGAACAGGTGTCCGGAAGATTATTCTGCACATAGGCTTCTTCGTAATCGATTAATTGTCCAATAAAGCTGCACACCGCGCATTGGGGCAGGTTGTCATTGGAAATGCGCACTGAACACCCCGCCAGGTCATAGAGGTTTTGCAATCCGTTGAGGCTGGTCAAGGCAGGGTTGCTCGTCACATGCAAATCCCCGTTCAGGGTGGTGAGTTTTTCGAGGCCCTCCAGGCTGGTCAGGGCGCCATTCAACTCAATGGTCAGTGCCCCGCCCACGGTGGAGAGGTTGTCCAGCCCGGCCATGTTTGTCAGGCTGTCGTTGTCCGTGATCGTCAGAGCACCGTCCAGAGAGGTGAGGGTTTCCAGCCCGTTCATGCTCTGCAGGAGAGCATTATTACTAATTGTTAGACCCGCTGCCGACGTCAGGTTTGACAGTTCAGTCAGTTTGGTCAGGGCACTATTGCTCGCAATGGTCAGCCCGGCCACGCTGGAGAGGTTCTGCAGTCCGTCCAGATTGGCAAGGGCACCATTTGCGCGAATGTTCACCGATTTCGCGGAGGAAAGGTTCTGCAGTCCGTTCAGGCTGGCAAGGGCACTATTACTTTCAATCCGCAAATTATCGCCCACGACGGATAGGCTTTGCAGACCGTCCAGGCTGGCAAGGACAGGATTGTCCGAAATAACGAACTGACCTTTCACGTTGAAAAGTTTTTCCAGCCCGTCCATGCTCGAAAGGAGACTATTTCTATAAATGTACACATCCCCCCCAACTGAGGTCAGGTTTAACAGGCCAGTCAGCTTGATCAGGGTAGCATTGGCCGCAATGGTCAGCGCCCCGCCCACGGTGGAGAGGTTCTGCAGACCATCCATGCTGGTAAGTCCACCATTATTTATAATACTCAACCAGCCAGCCACTTTGGAAAGCGTGTTAAGACCCGCCAGGCTGGTCAGCGCATCATTATCATCAATTACCATATTTCCATCCACGGTGAGGAGGTTTTCCAGGCCAGACAGGCTGCTCAAGGAACTGTTTTGCACCACCTGCAGGTGACCGCCCACCCTGGAAAGTTTTTGCAGTCCGTTCAGGCTGGTCAGGACAGGAAGCGCCTCAATGTTTAGATCCCCGCCCACGGTGAGGAGGTTTTCCAGGCCAGACAAACTGGTTAGACCAGGATTGCTTGCAATTATCAAATTGCCGCCTACCGTGGCGATATTTTTCAGATGGGTGATGTCCGTCAGGCCGGCATTGTGCGAAATCTCCAGAAATCCTTTCACGATGACAAGGTTTTCCAGACCAGCCAGGCTGGTCACACGATCATTGTTTATAATTGTCAGATTCCCGGTCACGGCGGTGATGCGTTCCAGCCCGTTCAGGTTCAGAAGATTGGTCCGATTAATATGGAGACTACCATCGATACAGGTATAGGGTGCCAACGCGAGTACATCATCGTGGTCGCCCACGCCGTAATCGCCCAAATAGCAGTTTTGGTTGGTGTCTGTTTCGGCATTCGTATCTTCGTCGGTATTGCTATCCACGTCAGTGTCACTGTCCTTGTCGGAATCCCCATAGTCTATTGTGCAGAACTCGAAACCCTGGCAATCGGGATCAACGCAATCCAGGCGGTTATCAGAATCGTTGTCAACTTTATCCTGACACCGCTGTGCGGTATTCTCCATAGTATTCAAACGGATTGCGCTGTCGGAATCCGAAGTATCCGTGCCATCGGCATTCGCATCTTTGCTGTTTTCCGAGCAACCTATCGCCAGTATAAACCAAACTGGAATCATGAGTTTTTTCATCACGTTCTCCTTGTATTTTTTTTACAGATAAATTGAAGATTATACTCCCCACAAACCGACATTTTCAAAATCCATCAATTAGTAATACCACGCCAAACCGCCCTGGGCAAAGCTCAACATTCCATACTTGCCTCAATTTTACTTACGACGTTCTGCGCATCGGAGAGCTCTTTAAAAAACGTGTGACACGACTTTTACAACACCCTTATATGTCCCCGGGGAAAGGCGATGTTGCAGGTACTTTTTTATTTGTTTAATGCTTCCCAATGTCGTGACACTCAAAACCCTTCAAAAAACTCTGTCCCAAAAAACTCTGTCCCCGGTTATTTTTTTAACTTTTTATGCAACAACATTTCAAAACGGTCGATAGGGGGATATGACACTACCCAGACAATTTTTATCAAATACCACCTATTTCATTACCAGACG
>JAFGQN010000227.1 GCA_016935665.1 Deltaproteobacteria bacterium
GACGCTTTGTTAAATCAAAACCCCTGACGGCGGGCACCACCCTTAAGGCCAGGGGATTTGATGTGGATAGTGAGAGTGTGGTGACACTGGATTACACGGTCAAAGGTCGCGAAAACGTGGATTTGCTTGGAAAGATTACTCCTTCAATTCATGTGGAAACCACCGTCACCCAGAGTGGCTCCAGCATTCAAACCAGTGAATGGCTGAACGATGAGCTGGAAACCCTTAAAAGTGCATCCAATGTGATGGGTATGCATATTGAGACCATCGCCTGTGAGCGGGAGTACGCGTTGCAGCAAAACAGTCCCGCCGAGATCTTTACGGCGTCATTTATCAAGTCGCCGAGGCCATTGAACAAACGGATGCTGTCCAACGGCGTTGCCTATCTCATTTCGCCGACCGAAGAAAAAAAGCTGATTTTCCCGAAATCAAAGGAGCAGAAGGTGGACTCGGTTGAAAATTCGTCGGATATTTCAATTCAGGTCAAACCCCTGGCGATGCCGTCCGGGGCAAAGATGCCATATGATGGCTCCGATGCGGAGATATTGCGCTTTTTAAATAGCAACGCCTGGATTCAAAGCGAAAACAAAGCGATTGTTGCGCTGGCCAATCAGGCGGTTGGCAGTGAAACGGCGCCGGATAAAGCCGCTTCCAAAATTGAGAAGTTTGTGTCGTCGTATATCAGTAATCGAAGTTTATCCGTGGGATATGCCTCTGCGCTGGAAGTGCTTCACAGCAAACAGGGCGATTGTACGGAGTTCGCTTTATTGACCGCCGCACTGTGCCGTGCGGTGGGCATTCCCGCACGAGTGGTGTTTGGAGTGGTGTATGTGGCCAGCGAGTTTGAGGGCCATCGCCATTTCTTTGGGGGACACGCATGGACACAGGTATATATTGCGGATGGCTGGTACAGCCTGGATGCGGCCATGGGTAAATTTGACGCGGGCCACATCGCCATCGATACCAATGATGGCGAGCCGTCCAACTTCTTTCGACTCATCTCCACCATGGGCTATTTTGACATTTCAAGAGTATCTGCTCTCAAATAAGACAGAGCATTTACTTGTCCCCGCGGCGAGCCCGTTTTTTAAAAATCATTTTGAGCGGGGTGCCATCAAATCCGAATACGTCCCGAATTCGGTTTTCCACATAGCGCTGATACGAAAAGTGGAGCGCCTCGGGATAGCTGCATTGCACCACGAAGGTGGGTGGACGCACACTGGCCTGGGTCGCAAAATACAATTTGACGGGGCGCCCTTTGCGCAGTGGCGGAGGGTGATGCATGACAATTTCATCGAACAGGGCGTTGAGCTGGCCAGTGGGAACCCGTTTGGAAAAGGTTTCATTGGCCGCATCCACTGCATCAAGTAACTTATGAACACCTTTGCCATTAAGTGCTGATATTGTTACTATTTTAGCCCATGGTGCAAAAGCGACTTTCTCTTTCACGCGCTCCTTGACAGCGCGCTGTTTCTCGTTGTCTCCTTTGAGCAGGTCCCATTTGTTGAGCGCAATGACCACCGCTCGGCCGCGGTCCACCGCCAATCCCAGGATTTTGGCATCCTGCTCGGCAATGTCGCCATCGGCATCGATCATCAGCACGACCACCCGACACCTGGACATGGTATCAACGGCGGCCGATACCGCCATATGTTCCGGGCTTTCTTTTTGAACTTTACTTTTGCGACGGATACCGGCGGTATCCACAAACACATATTCCCGACCATCTGCCAGGCGAATATGGGTGTCGACAGCGTCGCGGGTGGTGCCGGGCATATCCATGGTCAATAAACGATCTTCATTAAGCAGTTTATTTATCAGGGAGGATTTCCCGGCATTGGGCCGTCCGATGACCGCCACACGGGGGGCATATTCCTGTTCCTCAAAAGTTGCTTCTTTATCGCTCTTCGAATTATTCGGATCTTCAGGTAATATTTTGGCGGAATCCGGGATGTACTCGTACATCATGTCTTCCAGAACATCGTAGTTTCGGCCATGGACAGAACTGACCATCACCACATTGTCCATCCCCAGCGCAAACATTTCCACCGCATCGGCTTCCTGTTTCGGTCCGTCAATTTTGTTTACCACCAGAATCGCAGGCAACTGCATTTTGCGAAGCAAATCAGCAGTTTCATAATCTCCTGTTGTGGGGGAGTGACGACCATCCACAATAAACAGCACCAGCGATGCCTCATCGAGAGCCTGGTGACATTGCCGGTTGATGCCCTTTTCTGTTTCGTTTTCCGGTGAATATTCCCAGCCACCGGTGTCCACCAGCGTCACCATTTTATCAAGGATATCCGCCTCGGCATAAATGCGATCCCGGGTCACGCCAGGTTCATCTTTAACAATGGATGCGGTGCGTCCCGACATTCGGTTGAACAGAGTGGATTTTCCCACGTTGGGGCGTCCCAGAATCACAACGGTTGGATGATCTTTGGGAGAAGCAGGGTAGTGGGGGACGTGATTCTTTCGGCCGCGTTTTCTCATTCGTATCCCATTTTTTTAAGGCCTGCCGGATTGGTGCTCCAGTCCGGCGAGACATTTACATGCAGTTTCAGAAGCACTGGGCAGCCCAGCAACTCTTTGGCTTCGGCCTGGGCGGATTCTCGGATCTGCTTGAGCATCTCGCCGCCTTTGCCAATGATAATACCTTTTTGACCGCCAGTTTCGACGTGAATCGATGCAAATATTTCGCATAGGGTGCGCATCTGCTTGAAGCTGTCAATGACCACGGCGGTTTTGTATGGCACTTCCTTGTGCGTAATATTCAGGATGGCTTCCCGCACCAGCTCTGAAACGAAGAATCGATCGGCTTTGTCGGACAGCATGTCTTCGGGGAACAATCGCGGATTCTCCGGCAGCCGTTGCGTGATTTCCGCCATCAGCGTGTCGGTGGCCTCTCCGTTTTGTGCACTGATGGGGACAACGGTATCCACAAAGCCCAGCCGAGCCACTTCGTCCATGATGGGGAGCAGGCGTTTTTTGGGTTTAATCAAATCCACCTTGTTGACCGCCACAACCGTTTTGATTTTGGTGTTGCGGATTCGCTCCGCGATGGCCAGCTCTGCCGGAGTCAATCCCTCTTCGCGGTGTTTGCACGCCGCATCAATGATCCATAGACAGAGATCCGCCTCAAGGATGGCGTTTTGGGCGGCATCGTTCATGTGATGGCCCAGTGCACCCACCGGCCGATGGATACCGGGGGTATCCAGAAAAACAACTTGCGTATCCGCCGTATTGTAAATCGCGAGAATGCGATCCCGCGTTGTTTGGGGTTTATGGGTAACAATGGAAACCTTCTGCTTCAGCAAATGATTCAGCAGGGTGGATTTTCCCACGTTTGGTCTTCCGGCCAGAGTAACGTAGCCGCATTTTATTTTGTTTTCGTCAGTCATCGTCTGGACGTTTACATTACCGCGTCTAAGTTGGGAAGTGGAACTTTGCCATTTTTTCGTTATTTAGTGGACGCAGCGGGATGGCGGTGATATCTGGTTGCATGGTAAAAATAATGTTGGATTCGAAATACTCAGATGGAGGCAAATTTCTTAAATGACAGTTGTAGGCGTAATCGGTTCCCAGTGGGGAGACGAAGGAAAAGGGAAAGTTGTTGATATTCTTGCAGAAGATGCCGAGATGGTGGTTCGATACCAGGGGGGCAACAACGCTGGACACACTTTGGTTGTAAATGGCAAAAAGGTTATTTTTCATCTGATTCCGTCGGGTATTCTGCGGGATGACGTGGAATGTGTACTGGCGAGTGGCCTCGTTATCGATTTGCGCGTGCTGGTGGAGGAACTGGACACCCTCCAGGCGTCCGGTGTGCTCGACAACGCCAGTCTGACATTGAGTGAAAAAGCGCACGTGATTTTGCCTCATCATCTGATGCTCGACAAGCTCCGCGAGCAGTCAAAGAGCGGATCGGTGCCCGTGGGCAGCACGCTGCGCGGAATCGGCCCCTGTTACGAAGACAAAATTGGCCGTCGGGGTATTCGCATTGGCGATTTGTACAAACCGGAGATTTTACAATCCATACTTGAAGGGACACTGGAATACTGGCGGCCCATGCTGGAGCAGCGGGGCGAGACCTGTCCCAAAGCCGATGACGTTATCGCGCAAATTATGCCCCTGGCCAAGCGGGTGCGTCCCTACGTTAAGGATACAGTGGGATTTGTGCAGAGTGCGTTGAAGGCGAACAAACAGGTGCTGCTTGAAGGCGCCCAGGGCGTGATGCTGGACATTGACCATGGCACATATCCGTTCGTGACATCCTCCAACACCATTTCCGGCGCCGCCTGCGCGGGCATAGGCATGGGGCCCACCAAAGTGGATGAGGTGGTGGCCATTGTCAAAGCCTACGTTACGCGAGTGGGGGATGGACCGTTTCCCACGGAGCTCAATGACGCGAACGGTCAGTACATGCGCGACAAAGGGCATGAGTACGGCTCCACAACCGGCAGACCCCGTCGCTGCGGCTGGTTTGACGCCGTCATTGCAAAGCGGGTCAACGAGATCAACGGATCCACTGCCATGGCCATTACTAAACTCGATGTATTGACAGGCCTTAAAGAATTGCAGATTTGCATTGGCTATAAACTCGATGGAGAAGAAATCGACACCATTCCCATGCACGGCCTGGAGCGGGTGGAGCCTATTTACAAATCCATGCCCGGCTGGGATGAAGACATTTCCAATGTGCGATCGCTGGCGGAACTTCCCGTTCATGCAAAGGCCTATCTGGATGAGCTGGTGCGACTGTGTGATTGCCCCATATGTCTGGTATCCGTGGGGCCGGATCGGGATCAGACATTTGTATTAAACAATCCATTCAAGTGAGTTATCTATCATGTCCACCACCGCTTTCGAACTGAGTGAACTTGGGTTCGATTCCTTTTTTTCCGATCAGGTGGATATTAACATTGAATCCGAGTATCTGCCGGCACGCATCGCCGCTGAACATCGCGGTGAGTACGATGTCTGGTCCCAAAGGGGCGAAGAGCGGGCCAAGCTATCGGCGCCGCTTTTTCGGAGATTGTCCAAAGGGCGCAGGGATGGACTTCCCGGCGTGGGCGACTGGGTGGCGCTGAATCCCGATTTGGATGTGGACGGTCTGGCAATTGTGGAGCAGGTGTTCGAGCGACGCACCCTTTTTACCCGCGGCGCCGCCGGACGGGAAAACCGTGTGCAGGTGGTCGCTGCCAACGTGGATGCGGTGTGCATGGTTTCGGGACTGGACGACAACTACAACATCCGTCGAATCGAGCGGTATCTGGCGCGCATTTGGGCCAGTGGCGCCCAACCGGTGATGATACTGAACAAGTCGGATTTGTGTGCTGATGTGGCGACTGTGATCGCCGAGTTGAAGCAGCATTGCGAAAACGTTCCCATTTTGCCCATCAGCGCACTTCACAACGATGGGATGGATGCCATCAACGCCATTGTTGGTCCGGGCAAGACCATTGTTTTGGTGGGCTCGTCCGGAACAGGAAAATCCACACTCATCAATGCGCTGTTTGGCGAGGTAAAGATGGAGACCGGGGACGTGCGTGAAAAGGACAGCAAAGGCCGCCACACCACCACGAGGCGCCAGATGCTGCAACTCCCGGGGGGCGGATTCATAATCGATACGCCAGGCATGCGCGAGTTGCAGCTGTTTGATGACGAGGGCATCGATAACGTTTTCGCCGACATTGATAACCTCACCTCCCGGTGTAAATTTGGCAATTGCAAACACGAATCCGAACCGGGCTGCGCCGTGCGCGCCGCCATAGAGAGCGGAGATCTCGACCCCGAGCGCTTTTTCAGTTACCAGAAACTGGGTCGGGAAGTGGCGGATTACGAACTGCGGCAGGATGAATACAAACGCCGCAAGTCCGATAAGGTGTTTGGAAAGATTGTGAAGGAACACAAAAAGTTCAAAAAAAGTAGGGATATCGAACGTTAGTGCCGCATCCTGGCACACTGATACACTGAAATCCTCACATTGATTACGGGAAGGCGACAACTGCGGAGATGTCCGTCTGGTTGGTCAGCAGCATGACCAGTCGGTCGAGCCCCATGGCCATTCCCGCGCAATGCGGCATCCCGTGGGCCAGTGCCTTGAGAAAAGCATCGTCCAGCGGGTAGGGGGGCTTGCCCTGTTTTCGTCGCTCCGCTTCTTCTTCAATAAAACGGTGTTTCTGCACCACCGGATCGGTGAGTTCTTCAAAGCCGTTGGCCAGCTCCAATCCACCGGCATACAGCTCCAGTCGCAGGGCGCGTTCGGGGTTGGTGTCATCCAGTTTGGCCAGCGATGCCATGCTGGCAGGGTATCCACACAGAAAGACCGGCCTGTCGGCTGGAAGGGCCGGCTCCACCTTTTCAACCAGATCCAAATCAAATTGGAGTGCGTCGGGGGTGGCTCCCGGGCGCCATCCCGCATGAAGCTCGAACGCGTTCTGGACTTCCAGCGAATCCCATGGTTCCACAAGGGAGATGCGCTGTTCTCCAAATACAAAACCCGGCCAGTTGCCAACGGCTTTTGCTGCGGCACTGACAATACCCTCACATCTGAGTTTCAACGTTTCTGTGGTTCCACCGGCTTCATACCATTCGAGCATGGTGAATTCGGGCAAATGACGCTGTCCCCGCTCCCCCTGGCGGAAGCATTTGGTTATCTGAAATATCCGCTCGTATCCCGCCGCCACCAGTTGTTTCATTTGCAGTTCCGGTGAGGCGATGAGAAACTGATCTCCGCATGGTTCCGTGTCGATATTCAGTTCGGGCGCCGGGGCGGCAATGCGCAATGGCGTGGAGATCTCCAGAAAATCAAGACTGTTGAAGTATTGTCGAATGGCCGAAAAAATGACGGCGCGTGTTTGCAGCACCTGTCGTTTTTGGGCCAGCTGGATTGGGGTTGGTGTAATGGATTCGGGCGTCATTTGGGGCTCATATCACATTTGCCCGCCCATCGCCATAGCGCAGGATAAGGCGTACTCCGGAAGTGATTTTTTTCTTGTGTCAAACCAAACCTGGAGTAATGATTCAGTACTCTTACAGAAATACAAGGAGTAGTTTTAAATGAATGTACCGACAAATTACACACTTTCCGCTCATGGTTGGTGTTGGCTTGGCCTGTGGGCGATTGCTGTGGCCTGTGCCGGCCCGCAGGACAAAGGGGACACCGACGCAACGAAAGAGAATCAATCGCCCGATAGCGCTACCGAGGACGTCACGGTAAGCTCTGATAATTCCAGTGACGATTCTTCAGATTCATCATTGCCGGATACCGGGCAGGAAGGGACCAGGCAAATTCAAGTGAATCTTGAGAGTACTGCCAAACCGGCCATTGTTTACGTGATATGGGTCGAGAACAAAGCGGGCACATTTATTCAGAACCTATATATATGTAATCGACTTCTGAATGGTTATCTCACTGGGGATGCCCTGCCGTACTGGGCGTTGAGCAAGAAGGCCAATTCTACAATCGATGGTTTGTCCGGCGCCACCATTTTGCCCCGGTTTTCGATTTCCAGGACATTGTCCTCCGAGGCGGGCCAGCAATTCACTGTCTTTGCCGAAGTGGACCATTCTTTCGATAGTAACGATTGGTTTAACAATCAGCCCGCTATTCTTTTTGCCGCCGATGTGGATTTGAATAATCCCAAAGCCAGCTACACGCTTCTGCCTGTGGGCTGGACCAAGGGCAAGCAGAATTCTTACCAGAGTGTTGACGGCGCCCCGACGTCCGCGAATGGTGAACTGAACACTGAATTGCGATACCTGACTCATCACGCAGAGGACGGCGGCTTTGGCCTCGAGGACACGCGGTCCGCGATGCAGGTTATCGATAGCCTGACAGTTTCGATTCAATAATCGTTCTCTTTATCTCTGACGAATCGTTGAACCCGGTTGAAACGCGCTCGCCGCATGGATATACTGCCGCGCCATGAATGAGAAAAAAGACAACATTTATGCGAATAAAATGACACGTGTGGCAGACTTTTCGTTTGACCACCAGGTGGTGGATGTGTTCGATGACATGCTGCATCGCTCCATTCCCGGCTATGACGCCGTGCTTCACCAGATTGGATCATTTGCCACCCGCCATGTTGCACCCCGGACCAATATTTATGATCTGGGCTGTTCCCTTGGGGCGGCATCGCTGGAGATTCGAAACTGTGTGGATGCAGAAGGCTGCCAGATCATTGCGGTGGATTTGTCAAAGGACATGATCTCGCGCTTTGAGGCGTGTCTGAAAAGACATGTGGGGGTCTTACCTGTCATCACGCAATGCATTGATATAAATGAACTTTCCATTGAGAACGCCTCATTTGTTGTCATGAATTTCACGTTGCAGTTTATTGATACGCACCAAAAAGAAGGGATTGTGCAAAAGATATTCAACGGACTTAAGCCCAATGGCGCGTTTGTTTTATCTGAGAAAATCTTATTTGAGGATACGCGGGAGCAAACGTTTATTGAAGAATCCTACTTTGGCCTCAAACGGCGAAACGGATACAACGACCTCGAGATAAGCCAAAAACGGGATGCCCTGGAGAATGTTTTAAAACTGGAATCCGCGGGAGCCCATTTGCACCGCCTGAAACAGATGGGCTTCACCCAGGTATCCCAGTGGTACCAGAACCTGAATTTCGCTTCGTTTATTGCCGTAAAATGATTGATTAGCGACCTTTTCAGCGGACATGGGAGTGTTTTGAGAATTTACTCTGGTTCGTCTGCGGGGAGGAGGGCGCAACATCGTAAGGGAGACTGGACTGCGAAAAGGTCCGATAAAGATTCCGAGCGCGATATTAAATATCGATTTTGAATACGCCTTCGCTGGTGCTTGCCACCAGATAGCGACCTGTTGTCCACAGATTATCTACGGAGTGAAAACCGCAAAACAGCTTTTTGAGCTCGGAACCGTCCGTTTTCATGGAGTTGATGCTGGCATTGCCAAAACCGTTTGGCCAATAGAGGGTGCCATCCATCACCACAAGCAGATCCGCACTGGCGCCGGTCAGCTGCACGCGTCCGTTGTCCGCATCCCATTTTTCTATGGTACCCAGGCTGTAGTCCGTCCAGTACATGGTATCTCCTTCTCCCGCCAGGGCCCCGCCATAGAAAATGCCGGTAAGGGATTCCCGCTCACCCGTATCACCGGATAGGGATGTGCGGTTCAGTGATTCTCTGGTGAAATCCTGCCACCAGATATATCCGTCATGGACGATAATGCCCAACGGATCGACTTCTGGGAGAAAGGTCACGATGTCTCCCCCTGTAAGTGGCGCTCTTGCGATTTCGAAATCATCCTTAAACAGGAGATACAGATAGCCGTCATGGGTGCCAATAAACCTTGGGAGTCGCGTTCCAGACGCAACGATGGTGACATTGGTTGCGTCCGAAACCGGAGCAGATTTAATGATATAAGTATCGGTCTCATCCTTCTCCGTCCAAAAAAAGGTGTCGCCAATCAGCTCGGATACATGACCGATTGTTTCTTCGATTTCTTCGGTGGTCAGATCATCCAGATTGATTCGTTGCAGTTTATTGTCTTTGCGAAAATAGTAGTAATTATCCCACACTCCCATTTCCACAAAGGAAAAGACCGAGTATTCCAGCAGTTTCGCCACGCCTGGTTGAGATTCATCGGTGATGTCGGGGCAACTGTTTGCCAGCTCCGTCTCCGATGGAGTATCGGTATCCACATTGGTATTCGAGTCGTTTTCACTGTTCGAGTCGGTACCCACATTTGAGTCTGTGTCCGTCGCCGAGTCAGTGGTTGCGCCTGAATCCCCATCTTTGTCTGCATCATTTTTGTTGTCGTCATCACAGCCGATAAGACCGATTGTCAGCGGAAGCGAACATAATAGAATTATCAGGATCATTTTCATTTTACACCTCTTTATTTGTTATGCTTAAGTATCCGAAATGGTACTTGTACGAAAAAACGTGACTCGACGCATAATATTCATGGGGGAAATTCAGAGATTGCCAATAATTGCTTTTTCTTTGATGAAGGTTCCCGACTTGAATCAGCGCTTTTTTCCGGTCTCTCAACTACCCATCATTCCCATATAACTGTATATCTATCCCATGGAACAGATGATAATCAGTTTACTTCCGGTGTTTTTACTGCTGGCCATTGGCTTTGTTTCTCGAAAAACAGGTATCATCGGGGAACCGGCCATTTTGGGGCTTAAAAACGTTCTCATTAAAATAGGTTTGCCCGCCGCGCTGTTTTCCGCTTTTGCGACTGCGGATATGAGAGTGGAAAACGGATGGATCTTTCTGTTCGTGTTTTTATTTTGCGTGGTTCTGTATGGCGTTGGTGGACTGCTGCATCAATTGTTGCCAGGGCTGTTTCCCGATGAATACACCAATGGGTATTTCACCGGGTTCGAATTTGGCATGATCGGTATTGGCCTGTTCACCGCCATCTGGGGAATGGAAAAACTTCCCACTATTGCCATGATTGCCCTGGGACATGAAGTCTTTATCTGGTTTGTGTATGTCCCCGTGCTGGAGGCGCGAAAAACCGGTCGGATTCAACTGGGAAACACATTGCGAAATTTTTTTAGAACACCAACGGTGGTGGCCATCCTGCTGGGGATTGGCGTGAACATCTCGGGGACATATCCTTTGTTTTCTTCAAAACTGCTGGGGCAGGCGCTCATCAATGGGCTCAAAATAACCAGTGGTCTGGTGGCCCCCCTTATTCTGCTGGTGATTGGCTACTCGTTCACTTTTAAACGGATTCCATTGGGAAAATCCATTGCGCTTTTGGTGACCCGTTGGGCCGTCGTTTTGGCAATAGGAACACTGCTGCTTTCCCTGATGCTTCGGCTGGTGGACGTGGACCCGTTTTTCAGTACCGCGTTTTTCGCCTTCATCCTGTTGCCGCCACCGTTTATCCTGCCGCTTTTTATGAAACCCGCACTCAAAAAAGAAATCGCCTTCTTCAGCGAATTGTTGCTGTATTATACAGTTTTGTCGTTTGTTGCGTATGTGGTGTTTATGACGATTCAGGCATGAGCGGAATTGTAAAAGCATCGATTTTGGGCGTGGAGTATGACGTTGATATATGTTAATTGGGGCTCCTCTATTACGTGGCCGTTGCCCAATTGGCTAAAGGTGGTTTTATGGCAATTACAAACAACGATATTTTACGGCGCATCCGCTACACGTTTAATTACAGCGACGCCGACATGATGAACATCTTTATGCTGTCTGACTATTCGGTGAGCAGGGAAACTCTGTGTAACTGGTTGAAAAAAGACGACGACCCTGAATTTGAACCCTGCAAAGACCGCATGTTGTCCATTTTTTTAAATGGATTTATCTGCAAACGTCGGGGAAAAAGGGAAGGGGCCCAACCGGAAATTGAACAGCAGCTCACCAACAACATTATTTTTCGAAAGCTGAAAATCGCCCTTGATTTGCAGGCCGAGGAAGTACTTGAAATGCTGAAGAATACTGATCTGGCTATCAGTAAACATGAACTGAGCGCCTTTTTCAGAAAACCGACCCACAAGCACTATCGGGAGTGCAAAGATCAGATTCTTCGGAAATTCCTGCAGGGGATGCAACAAAAATACCGCGGCTTAAATGAGCGCCAATTCACAGGTTCGCTATAAACTGCGGGATCTTTAGCCCATCTTTGTCAGCAAAATTGAAATGTCGTTGAGTGCGCTGGAGAGGTTCTTAAACAGCCTCGAAAGGTTTTTCATGGTTTCTTCGGTGGAGTTGCCGAAGGCCCAAAACGAAATCATCAGTTGAGACCCCAGTTGCTGATTGTTGATTTTTGGGAGCGCCAGGTAGCGCACCGGAACGATTGTTGTGCCAATGATGCCCAGCTGAAATGTGGTATCAATAACGCAAAGATGTCGATGCAGCTGATTTGACAGCCATTGCACATTGCCTTCGATGGTGTTGAGTTCAATATTTCTCAGTAAAATCATGACCCGTCCGTTGCATTGAAGTGACGCCGGAAAAGAGGGATGCCCATTGATGGCAGGACCGGTGAAGGCGCAATCGTTGGATTCAATGGCGGACGAAGGGCGGTTAATGGAAAGCAACATCTGATAAAACTGGTCAATGGCCCCAAACTGATCATACGGGCGAAAGTCTTCGAGGGAAGTGCGAATGCGCTCCGGTTCTGCCGTCAGGTCATAATACCGACACGCAGCGTTCCCCTTCGCGTCCACCCATGGATGCGAACGTCGTTCAGCAAATTCCTCTCCGGCATATTCGCATGTGTTCATAGTGCTGCTATCCAATCTGATCCATTTTTATGCATCGTCATCCCCTGTTATTGCCAGGACAGCGAGTTTAGCACTATTAAGAATTTTTTCGGGAAGAAAACAGCGCTCCTGGGTAATTACCGTAAGAGAATGCCGACGTCCTGATGCAATTGGGCGCTCGGGATGGCCATCGCCGGCGAAGTGATTGTTTGCAGGGGTATTCCCCAAAGGAGATGCAATAATGGTAATTCATAATAGATTCCGGTTGTTTGCGGTTGTAACCCTGTTTTTCTCGCTTTTAAATTCATGCGCGGATGCGGATGTTTCGGGGGAAGAGAATACCGAAGACACGATGGACACGGAGGACACGACGGGCACGATGGACACGACGGGTACGATGGACACGATGGATACGGTAGACATGGTGGACACGATAGGTGCGGACGATACAGCGGAGACGGTGGACACGATGGGCGGTGTTGAGGAAACAGAGAGTGTTGACGGTAATGTTGACACGGACGATGTTGGAATGGAAAATGATACTTCAACCGGTAGCGATGCCGATTCCGAATCTACAGTGGTGTCTGGCGACAGTCAAATCATTGGTTATTTTGCACAGTGGGGCATTTATGCGCGCAATTATCTGGTAAAAGATATTCATACCAGCGGTTCTGCCGAAAAACTGACCGTGATCAACTATGCATTCGGAAACGTGGTGGACAATCGCTGTTCTGTGGGCATTTCACAGACGGGAGTGGGGGATGCATGGGCGGATTACCAAAAGAGTTTTTCAGATGCACAAAGCGTGGATGGTGTGGGGGATGCATGGGGCGACCCGCTTAGGGGCAACTGGAATCAGCTGAAAAAACTGAAAGCCATGTACCCACATCTGAAAGTGCTCATTTCGCTGGGCGGATGGAGCTGGTCCAAAAATTTCTCTGATGCTGCGCTGCCCGAAAACAGAGCCGCGTTTGTGGAATCATGTATTGACCTTTATATCCGTGGCAACCTGCCTTTGGACAGCGCCAATGAAGTGGGTGGCGATGGCGTATTGGCCGGGGTTTTTGATGGCATTGACATTGATTGGGAATATCCGGGAACCGAGGGCCTGGCGGGCAACGGGGTGCGCGCGGAAGACCCGCAGAATTTTACGGCGCTGCTGGCGGAATTTAGAACGCGTCTGGATGAAATCAGCAGTGACCTCATGCTTACCGCCGCCCTTCCTGCCGGCAAATCCCATTACGAAGTGCTGGAACTGGATAAGATTCATCAGAGCCTCGATTTGCTCAACTTAATGAATTACGACTACCACGGCGCCTGGGATACCGCCGGCCCCACCAATTTTCAGGCGAATCTGTACCCGGCAGAAGGAGACCCGTCTGCGTCCACCGGTTCATTCAGCAGCCACGCAACTATTGGCGATTATCTGGCAGCCGGTGTACCCGCCGGCAAACTGGTGATGGGCATTCCTTTTTATGGACGGGGCTGGACAGGTGTCACCGATGCCGCAAACGGCCTCTTTCAGTCCGCCACCGGCGCGGCGCCAGGCAGTTATGAAGCGGGAGTCGAAGATTATAAGGTCATTCAGGCGTTAGGATATCCCATATTTACCGATGACGCCGCAGTGGCCTCATGGGCATTCAACGGCAGTACCTTCTGGACCTTTGACACACCGGAGATCATCACCGCCAAAATGACCTACATAAAATCCAACGGCCTCGGCGGCGCCATGGCATGGGAACTCGATGGGGATACCCCGGATGGTCAACTGCTTTGCGCCATTTACGACGGGTTACTACAATAGGCTTGTTCTTTCTTTGCCCAGGCTGCGGTCGGGCATAAAGCCCGGTCCCTGCATTTCGAGAACTCGACACCCCAGTCCTGTGTATCTATTCCCGTTGACAACGGAAATCTCCCAAACTATTTTCTTTTGCTTTCCTGATTCGGGTGCAGCGGCTATGGTTGAGTAAGTGTCAATCTGGCCAATTCACAGCGCGGTGTGCGGGTATTTATGCGTATTCAATTGTTGATATTTGGACAATTACGGGGAGAAAACGCCGTTTGGGAGCACGCATCATGATGAAGGCGTGGGGGATGACGGTATGTCTGATGGCGCTGGTGATGAATAGCCTCATTTCGTGTCCCCTTTTTGCCGATACATCTCCAACTAACCGGCCAGTGGTGCTGATCATTTCTCAAAATTCATTGAACACGCAAAAGGCGAATCCGCAAAAAGCGAGAGAGAAGCGGTTTATCACGCAGACCCGGCTGGCACTCGATCAGTTCCGCATTATTACTGTTTCCAATGAGTCGTCTGATTTTTCTGAAAAGTCGTTTTCAAAACGTATTGAGACGGTTCGGCGCATGGCAAGGCAACATGATGCTGTGGCGGCGTTGTGGCTGGAGGAAACCGCGAGTGGCCTCACTTTAATGCATCTGGTGGCGTTCAGTTCGGGGCGACCGATGGTGCGAATTGTCGACGCCCGGACCGGGCCGGACGCTGCGTTGGAACTCAGTCTGGCTGCGCAGGAATTGCTCAGCAAGCCAACGTGGTCAGCGCAGGCGCATAACGTGGCTATTTTGCCGGCTGCAGGGAGCGCATCTTCCGAAGCGTCATCGGACGTCCCCACTGACACGCCCGCTGCGAAACGGTTTGCGTTCTCGATGATGGTGTTCGCGGCACTGAGCGGCGGAATTTCAGATGTTCAGGGGAATCCACTCAACACGGGCGGAGGCACCGCACTGGAACGGGGTTTCAAATGTGGGTTTCGGCTGCGCGCCGGGATACTCTTTTTAACCGGGTTGCAAAGGACGTACGACTTTGGCACGCTGTTTCCCTTTGGTTTTCATTTGGAAATTGGACAAAGCTATCTGTTTGATTTCGGCAAAATCCTGCTGGGACCGGCAACTGTGGTTTCGATTGGGTGGGAACAATTGAGAGTCGATTTAAAAACAACGGGTAAGCATGTCATCTCCTGGTGGCGCTTTTCCATGAATGTCGCTATGGACATGCGCGTGTCCCTGTCTGAAAGGCTGGGGTTGCTGCTGCAACCTGCGGTGGTGTTTCTCCCGAGGCAAAAGCTGTTTTATCTCGACCCGGAAGGAGAGACCATTTACATGACGCCTCGGTTCGGCTGGAGTATAAAACTGGGGTTAAACATCTTTTTTTAGTCGCCCTGGGGAAGAAAGGTCACGGCCAAGCACATGAATAATAAGGATACGGATGCCATTTCGCCAGGACATCCATCTGCATTGAGCGATGCCGAGCTGATTGACGGTATTGCAGATGGAAACGCGGCGCTGTTGGGAGAGATTTATGTGCGTTACAATAGGCGAATTAAAGCGGCTTTGTTAAACTTTGCCCCTGAAATGTCTGCAGCCGATGCGGAAGATGTGTCGCAGGAAGTGTTTATGGCGATTGGAGATTCTGCATCCAGATACCAGGAACAATCCAAATTTGCCGCATGGCTTTTTGGTATTGCCCAGAGAAAGGCCGCAAACTGGCGACGACGGACCTTTGTGAGACGTCGTTTTTCATTAAAAAACAGTGAGCCGGTGGCAATTGCATTTAAGACAGACAATGACTCTCCCGCAAATCAGGCCAGTCTGCGTCAAATGGTGGCGCAGAGTCTGTCCAATCTCCCCATGCACCAGCGGGAGGTGCTTTGGCTGCATTTTGTTGAAGGATTCGACGGTGACGAGATTGCAAAAATCCTCAATATTCAAAAAGATACCGTGTATACCCGAATGTTCCGCGCCCGAAAAAAACTTCTTGAGCAGGTGGACAAAGATGTGGTGCTGGCAGCGCTTAGGGAGGAGCAAAAATGAAAAACTGTCACCATTTGGATGGTTATATCGACAACAGATTGTCCGCTGATGCGCGTCAGCAGTTCGAACGCCATCTCGCCAGCTGTTCCGCGTGCAGCCAGAGCATTGCCATATGGAACAGAATTGGAGCGGAAATCAAAGGTATCGGCCAGCAACAGATTGCGGCAATGGACCCATCGCCAGCCTTTTTGGCCATGCGTCATCAGCGGAAATTCCTGTCGACGAAAACAGTTGTCAAATGGGCGGTTGCTGCAGCTGTGCTGGTTGGCCTGGCTGTGTTTATTTTCGTTGGCCAACAGGCACCCGAAAAAGTCCCGTCCGAGCTTGAACCGCCGTCGTTCGCGGCAACGTTTTTTGAAGGCAATTCATCTGTTCGTGATGTTCAGGTCACTGCCGGTACACCAATTCAGTTATCAGCGGGATTGCGCGCGGTGGTGCATTTACAGCAGGACGAAATGGGAATTAAAACCGGCAGTACCGCAATCATTGAAAAAGCAAGTCGGCAGGAGACTGTGGTGCACATCAAATCGGGTACGCTGGCATTTCAGGTCCATCGAAGAGCTCCCAAACATCCATTTGTAATCCACGCCGGGCGCTATCGGGTGAAGGTGGTGGGAACGCAATTCTCCGTTGCGTTGAAAGAAGGGACGCTGCTGGATGTGGTGGTCAAAGAAGGCATTGTTGAGGTGACCGATACCGCACACCGCCACTCTGAGCGGATTTTGGACGGCAGGAAACTGATTGCCCGCGAAGGTGAGCCCCCCACCGTATCGATGGCGACTGCGGATGACACTTTGGAAATCGATGTTCTTCTGGGGCGCGCACCTGAACACGCGTCTCAAAAAGATGTTGGTTCGAAAGACATTGCCGTGTCTGCAGCGTCGCCGGCAAATTTGCCGGACAAATTGAAAGACAGGACGGCTCTCACCCCGCAAGAGGTGGTGTCAACCGATAGTGAGCCACTTAAAGAAGCGCATCGAAATAAGCGCGATGTTAAAAATGCCTCTGTTGCCACATGGCAGCAATGGGTGCTGGAAGGGCGTGTTGACGACGCAGAAACCGCACTGCAGGCTTATCTGCGGCATACAACAGGCAACGCGGAGGCGTGGTTTTTACTGGCAGACTGCCAGAAGAGAAAAAAGGAATACAGGCAGGCTGTGGCTACTTATCAAAAGGCGATTCCCCACGTATCTCAGCGGGCCGGTCAAACGGCCCGTTATCGCGCCGCTGCTATTTTGCAGGACAATCTGGGGGCACATCGGGACGCAATTTTATTGCTGGAAAAATTTCTGAACGAGGGCAAACCATCTCACCAAATTGAGGCTGAGGCGATGTTGCGACTTGGGGTGTCGTTGCGCGCAGTGGGCGAAACAGACCGCGCCACCAATCTGTTTCGTCAGATTGTGGCCAATCACGGCGCCACCAGCGCAGCTACCCGGGCGAGAAAATTTTTGGAGTAATCACAGTGTTTATTTTAGCTGCCCAGCGATTTGGTTTCCATTCACGGTCCGAAATGAACGTGAGTTTGGTGCAAAGGACTCTGGCAGTGCTTTGTTTGTACCTGCTTCCCATTGGCATGGGCTGTACCGACAGGATTGCCATTGACAACTCTGCAGGCGATAGCGCCACGGCAACAGATGCGCAACGGGATACCGACAGCAACGGGGCGGACTCCAACGCGTCACCGGACACGGGCGCTCATACCGATACCGGCGACGATACCGATATTGGCACGTATCTTCATACATATACGCTGCTCTATACATGGGTGGCAGATGAATCTGAATACACGGGCATCGCCGACACCCCGCTTTCCACATGCAGCGAGGAGTCCATTTCCACAGTGAGCAGCGATTTTGCATTGGCGGCCAGGGAACAGGGCACTGCCAGACTGCTGGATGGTCGTATGATCAATATCAGCACCTGTGATTGCGCCAATGGCTTCAGTTGTTTTGCCGTTATTGACGATACATTTCCCTGGGGAATGGGAAGTCAGAACAACGCGTTGGTCCCGTTTGTATCGCTCACTGCCGATGCGAATCAAATCACCTTTGGAACGGTTGTGTATTCTCAGCAGCTCGATGGCATTACCCTGCCGGACAACCGTGTACATGATGGTTGTTTACGGATTGATGATGTGCCCACGGATCCCATCGGGCAGGTGATTCATTTGTTCACCGGACTAAATGAATACAGTGAAATACTGGCATCGCAAATACCGCTGCAGGTGTCTGTGTACCTGAACGCGCCGCGTTGCAATTATCTGTAACTCTTTTTTCGAAAATCGGTTGGTTCGTTTAAATTGGTGAATCGGCAATTTTTTTTTTGGAAAGATTGCGGCGTCTTGAAGACATGTAACTTATGAGGCGTGGACAGCGCCTGAAAATCTTCAACGCAGAGGAGGCCGCTTTGAGACAAAATTCGTTATTGGCAACATTGTTGGGACTCGTCATGTGGGCAATCATGTCCGCATTGATGGTATCATGCAACGGCAGCAACGATTCGGATGACTCCGATTCATCTTCCGAAACAGGCATATCGTCGGACACTGGAGGGGATTTACCAAACGAAAATGAAAGCGATTCGGAAGGGACGACGTCCACTGAATCCACATCCGATATCGCCGACACGAATGATACCGAAGACGTCACCGACACCGCAACAGGCACTACTTCAGATTCGGACAGCGGCGATGGGAGCGACGGAGAAACAGACAGTGGCAAAGACACAGACTCAAATGCGGATACGTCTGATATCACCGGCAGCGAGACCGATTCCGGCGTGGATTCGGATACGGCAACAGACAACGATACCAATGCCGACTCGGAGACGGCCGGGAAAATGGAAGGCGCTCTTTTGGGATTGTACTACGGAGACGACAGTATTGATCAAACCTCAAAAAAGATTGGACGTCAGTTGCCAGTACATTTGACGTATTATGATTTTACCGATGACTGGACTGGCAGCATCACCAAAAACGATGTGGCCAAAGGACGCATTCCACTGGTGAACTGGGAGGTGTTCAATGCCAGCCTGGATGACATTATTGATGGCGAATACGATAGCATGCTGGCCAAACGCGCAGAGGCGGCACGCAAGCTGAACGCAGATTTTTTTCTTGATTTTGGCGCGGAAATGAACGGCGACTGGTCGCCCTGGGGGGGCGCGCAAAACGGGAAAAGCGCTGACAAATATCTGGCGGCCTATCGCCATATTCACGATGCATTTGATGGCGTGGACAATATCATCTGGCTGTGGTGCCCCAATGTGACAGACGAACCCAGGACAGACTGGAACGCCACCATGAACTACTATCCCGGCGACGATTATGTGGACTGGACCTGTGTGGATGGCTACAACTGGGGAACCGCCGGAGGAGGGGGATGGCAGAGTTTTAAAGACGTGTTTAAAAACATTTATCCCAAACTGGCCGATAAGCAAAAGCCCATCATGATTGGCGAGATGGCGTCTGCGGAAGGGGGCGGAGACAAGGCATCGTTTATAGAAAACATTGTCCCCACGCTGCAAAAGGATTTCCCGCTGATTAAAAGTCTGGTATGGTTTGATATCAACAAAGAGACAGACTGGCGCATCAGTTCATCCGCCCAATCCGAAGCCGCTTTCATCGAGATGGCAGCCCATCCCTACATGAACCCCGATATTGAAAGTACGTCTTTAAAGGACGGCTGGTAGCAGAATTGCACGTCCGTCCTGCCGCACCCACGATTGACGCGGACAAGACAGAGCATCGCAGCACGTGCGCCGGCTCTCTCCCTTTCATCAAAATAGGGCAGCGTCCAATCATCTTCGGGATTTTCGTTGCACTGGAATCAGGCAGGGGTCTCCTCGGTGCCATCGGCATAGCGGGCAAACCGTTTCGTCTCTCTGGCGTGTACTGGGCCAGAGGTCGACCATGGCCAGCCCCCGAACTCGGTTCTTCTGTAGTCCTCAAAAGCCTGATGGATTTCCTGCTGGGTGTTCATCACAAATGGGCCATACTGTGCCACCGGTTCGGATATGGGGCGGCCCTGGAGAAGGAGCAGGTGGGCCTCTTCGTTTCCGTTTTGCACCGTTACTGGCTCATCCACCAAAAGGCAGGCTGCATGGTAGGCGTCCACCTCCACACCGGACACCTGAATCCGCGATCCTTTGTAAAAGTAGAGCCTCCGGGAAATACCCGATGATGCTTTGGGAATGGTCCACTTGCATCCCGGTTCCAGTTTTACAAGCCAGATGGCCAACTCGTTCTCCGGTACATGGGCCCACGAATCCGGAGCCGGTTCCAGAGCCTCCATCTCCCCATATTTTCCGGCAATAACTGTAATGGTAGCGATGCGGCCTTCATCATCCTTATCCTTTTTATTGGGAATCTCCTCCGCCCACAACATCTTATAGAAAGGTTTGCAGAACTTTTTATCCTTTGGAAGATTCAGCCAAATCTGGAACAACTCCAGAGGATTGGGATTTTCAGAATCCAACAGGGGAAACATCTCCGCATGCTGCAGGCCGGAACCGGCGGTCATCCACTGGACGTCGCCGTTGCCGTAGCGTCCTTGTGCCCCGTGAGAATCGAAATGATCAATAAACCCGTTAAGGACAATCGTAACGGTCTCAAACCCGCGATGGGGGTGTGATGGAAAACCAGGCACCTCCTTCCCGTGGTACATTCGCCATCCGTCCTTAACCGTAAAGTCCTGTCCCAAATTTCGTCCCGCCAGCGACGCTGCCGGCCCCAGAGATGCATTCCCGGCCGGATAAAAGTCCTGGTGATGGACGCAAAAAAGAAATGGGTCTACCGTCCCCCATTGAAAACCGAGGGGAGTGATGTCAATGATCTGTCTATTGTACACAGCTGTCTCCTTGTCTCCTTAATTTCACGGTTAATCATCTTAACATAACACCAAATCCAGGAGGCGCATACTGTGGGCACATACAGCACAGGGCAAAGCAAGCCCCCATGCCGTCGCTCGCCTCGTCCGCCAGGGGCACGAACAAGACAGCGCATAGCAGCACGTTCGCTGTCTCTCCCCCTATCAACAAAAGGGGCAACGTCCAATCATCGGAGGGATTTTTGTCTGGAACAAGAGGAGTGAGAACACAGTGTGTATAAACATAAGTTTGGAATTGGTTTGTACATATAAAGTGGCTTGAGGTGATTTTTTCTTTACGTTTTAGACTACGTGCCCTTGCCGCCCAGATTTGCGGCTTTGGGACCTGTGATTTTCATCGGTATGCTGAATTGTGCTTTTTTGAGCTAATTGCGTTGTCTAAAACACGCATCACAGCAGAGTGGCTGGTTTGGACGTTGCATCCTCCAGGGCAATCGCAAGAATGAAATGTTTTCTAAA
>JAFGQN010000228.1 GCA_016935665.1 Deltaproteobacteria bacterium
AACCTTTCTGTCGATCAACTCACTCTGATCCTCTCAGGATTTGGTGTCAATATTTATGATGCAGATTCCACGAGACCCTGTTTAGTTATGCAATCGCAGAATCCGTATGATACTGTGCGTTATTATGGAAAAGTGCATCCCTTGACCGCGCCACTCCATCTGGCGTTCATTTCTCTCTATTTCGGCGGACCGAAGGCTTCGCTTACACAATACCGCGTCATGGAGCTGGGCTGTGGAGATGGATCAAATCTGATACCTCTTGCATTCTATAGCCCCGAATGTGAGTTTATTGGTATCGACAACTCCGCCAGACAACTCAATGCTGCACAGGAAAAAGTGGATTCATTACAGTTGACAAATATCCAGTTTGAGCAGCTGGATGTGGAAAACTTATCCCCCCAGGACTGTGGTGAATTCGACTATATCATTGCACATGGACTGTTTTCGTGGATTAAGGAAGAGGCCAGACGGGCAGTGCTTTCGTTCTGTCACGGCAGTCTTGCATCCTCAGGGCTGGCATATATTTGCTATAATGCCATGCCAGGCTGGAGTATCCGCGGTACATTGCGAGATATACTGCGTGGTTCACGAAAAGTCTGCGAAGCGTCAACCAGTAAAAAAGCAGAAGCAGCTCAGTCTGTAATTAGAGAACTGTATGAGGATCTGCCTTCAAGAGACCATGCATTCGGTGACTTAATGGCCAGAGAATTTGAGTATATATTGTCCGCTGAGCCATTCTATGTTCAACACGAATATCTTGCGGAAGAAAATCAGCCATATTGGATAAGTGAATTTGTGCAAATGGCGACAGAACATGGATTGGAATATGTGGGAGACGCTCAGTTCGGCAAGCCAGAGGGTCGTCTGCCTCAAGGGATATCGGAAACGCTTGCTTCAAGATCCCTATCAGTGGTCGAGCAGGAAGAACGGGCAGACCTGTTGAGCCAAAGAACCCTTCGCGCCTCTGTTCTTTGCCGCAAAAACGCACCGCGAAGTTCAATATCCAGGCGACAACTTTTGGACGAAGTATTTAACGCCAGCGATTTGGCACCAGTATCAGACCCTTTTAATATGCAAAATGGGGTTGTCGAAAAATTTTACGGTCGCTCAGCTGTTGAGATAACACTGGATGAATCGGTAACCAAGGCTGCAATACTGCAATTGTCGACATGCTGGCCGCTGGGAATGAAATTCGAAACACTGCTGACCAAAGCAACGCAGATGCTACGAGAAATTGAATTCCCAGTGCCAGGGGACGCTGAAAAAACATTGGAAAGCGAAATCACAGAACTATTGACGCTGGGGGAGGTGGAATGGCGCTTAAGAGAACCTGTTGATACATCTCAACCATTTATAAAAAAACGATGAAGGTTCATACTCTGGCAATTCAGGAGTGTAAGAATTCAAACATCGTCACTACGCCACAACATTTGCCTTTGCCGCTCGATGAGAACATCGTTGATTTTATTCGATCGAATGTTGACGAATCGCAGGGTAGACAATTGGTTTCGCTAGCGCCTCGGGTTCTGGAGTTGCTTGAGAAATGGGGACTTTTGAGATGATATCTACGAATGCCCGATCCGTTGTCAGGAAAAGATATGACTTCCATCATCATGACACATACGATAAAGTCAATTATGTTTTCGAAAAGAAATTGGAAGGCAATCTATGAGTTCGCACCTACATATCGTTGCAATTTCTGCACGAACACCACTAGGGCTAAATGCAAAGGCAAGTGCTGCTGCAGTTCGCGCTGGAATTGACGGCATTATTGAACACCCGTTTATGACGAACAATGCAGGCGATCCCATTCCGGCTATCATTGACAGAGAAATTAATCCCGCACTATTTGGCGCCGAAAGGCTATCGGCACTGGCCATTCCCGCAATTGATGCATTGTGCGCTGAACTGGCGCAGTTAGAAAAATCATTCGATAAAGTGCCATTGCTGATTGGACTGCCAGAATTTCGCCCAGGATGGAATGCGAAATGCCTCGCTGTCTTTAAACGAGCAATACAAAACCAGAATGTTGGATTCGATTGGCAAGACACGATTGAATTATTTCCCAATGGACATGCCGCAGGCATCATTGCTTTAAAGCGTGCTCAGGATATTATTTTAAGCGGCCGCTCAAAATTGTGCATTGTGGGTGGGGTAGACAGTTATTTTGATCCGGATACCATAGATTGGCTCGATGAAAATCGACGAATCATTGGCGAAAACCGGCGTTCCGCATTTATCCCCGGCGAAGGCGCGGGGTTTCTGGCGGTTGTCGGTCAGGAACTTGCCTTTCGATTCCGGAATCAATCTCCGGCACAGATACGTGCAATTGGTTTGGCCAAAGAAGATAAGCTGATAAATACCGACACAATTTGCCTGGGAGAAGGATTGACCACAGCGGTTCGCGACGCTCTGGCGCCTCTGTCGATGCCCAGGGACATGATAGATGTTGTCTACTGTGATGTAAACGGCGAAAGGTATCGCTCAGAAGAATGGGCGTTTACAGTATTAAAAAATCCTCATACGTTTAAAGACCCTGCGGGACATGAGCTTGTTTCGACATATTTGGGAGATGTAAGCGCGGCATCTGCGCCACTGTTTATTATGCTGGCGATGAGATCCGGTCAGCGGGGGTATGCGAAAGGGCAACGGCATTTGGTGTGGAGCAGTTCAAATACTGGCGAACGATCAGCGGTCGTGTTTGATATTGGATCCAATGTAGAACAGGGGGCTGCACTGTGACTGTTGGCGTCAATCCTCCCAAAACGCCGGTAACCAAAGGCAGCAATGGAATTGCCTGTGCTACAGTTCCCAATATCTGCAAAATGCCTGGCCCCCCGGCGCCTTTCGTACCAACCCCACTGCCCAATATTGGCAAGTCGGGAATGAGTCCCAAAGATTATTCCAAAAAAGTAAAGGCAGATGGAAAAAACGTGGCAATACGTGGCGCCACGTTTAAAAGCATGGGGGATACCCCCAGCAAAGGCACTGGGGGGGGTTGGTATCAATGAACGTTGAAGGGCCAACAAAATTCATTTCGCCAGGGTCAATGAATGTAAAGTTTGAGGGCAAAAATGTACAGCAGCTGGGTGACATGACACTCAACAATTGCGGCCGAGTGGCAATCCTCCCAATACTTCAAATACGGGAGGAACCCTTCAGGGGCCTGATGTCCCGGACGTTGGTCAGGATGTGGATTGTGACGAAGTTAAAATGCGATATCCGGTTGAGTCGTATAGTGACCAGCAGAAGCGAATAAAAGGAGATCCAAATCTGGCGGGCAAGAAACAGGCCCATCATGTGCTTCAAAATTCACACTTCTGTTACCCCCGAACGAATGCTTTAAAAGAAATCTGTCCGGGTTACTCCCCGGATGATGCGCCTTGTATCCCTTTGGATGATGGTACGGATACAAGCACAGAACACGGAGCTATTTCTAAAACGCAAAAGGCTGACGCGAAAGGATACAGGGACGCATATAAAAATAACAACAAAAGTCCCACGTACCAGGATGCTCGTGCTGATGCGAAAAAACAATTGACGAGTAAAAAGCCACCGGGGCCGGGCCTTAGCGATGCGGAAGCGGAATGTATCCTGTTGGAAGTGGATAAATTATTTGAAAAGGCGAGTGGCGGCAAAAAGGACTTCGCCCTTCGGCCTCCTGGTTCGAGAAGCAAGGCGTTGCCGAAACCTGCAGTGGCAGGTAATACAGGGGCCGTATGATATTAATAGTAGCCCAATGTTTTGAACCGCTTGGGATGCCTCAACACAATTATTTATAAGAAAGAAACGAAACAATGAGTACACAAGATGAACAAGGCTGCACAATACTCAGTATAGTGGGAACCTGTTTGGCAGATCTTCACATACTGGCAAATGTATATTTTGAACCACTAGACCCCGATGAAATCTCATCTGCTGTCTATTCTCTTGCTTATACAGAGACGAGATATCAGTGTGAGATTGAATACAACCACGAAACATGGATTACCCGTATGTTTCGCCACGCAAACGGGAGTCTTTTTGCCGTGTCAATGGAAGGTGAACTGCACACGAACCGAACAGGAAAATGGGAGGTCGTTAATCTGGGCTGCCCAAATGGCCTGAACGGGGTGTGGGCTGCCGAAAACAATGACATTTTTTCGGTCGGCGTCGGTGGCGAGCGGATTCACCTTCACGAGCTGGAGCTCACGAATTCTATCGATATCGAGAAGCGTGAGCTGCGCAATATTCACGGCAGCTCCCGCCAGAATGTATTTGTTGTTGGAGACAGCGGGGCAGTAAGTCGATTCAACGGAAAGGAATGGATTGACTTGAAGGTGGGGACCAAACACGCGCTGTTTGCTGTTTTATGCGTTTCTGACAAAGAGGTGTATATTGGGGGGGCCCATGGCATGGTCTTCAGGTGGAATGGAGAAAACTTTGAATGGATGGGCGCTGACCCCGAAACTCCCGAGGCCGAAATTACAATATACAGTTTGGCGATTTACCAAAATAAATTATATGCGGCAGCAGGGGGAGACGGGGTGTATGTGATCGGTGATAACGGTCTTGAGAAAATTAAAGACGTAACTTTTTATAATCTGAACGTTATCGGTGATTTTATGTTTGGTGTGGGCAACAGGCTTGTGGCTAGATTTGATGGCGCTGGATGGTGGGGCGGGAATTTGGATATCTGAACAAAAACACCACAACTCTCCTCAGGATTAGTTCCTCTCCCTTGGAGACAATTCAACAGTTATTGGTATTCTTATCAGTGGGGATGGTTTGTCTGATGTGAACAGTGTGCTGAAATGTTAGCTGCTTAAAAGTGTCTGGAACGGTCGTCATCATCGCATTCATCCGATGTCGTTTAATAACGGGGACGGCAAAATGAAGAAGAATTGAGAGAACCCTACCCCATACATGAGCAAAGCCAGTGATAAATGGCCCAATGGAAGGCAAAATCGAAGCTGGAAAAGTGGACATCCCATCGGCGGTAGCCGACGTCCAGATGTGGTAGTTGTAGATGACCCAACTAGACCGAATCGGCATTTAACTGATTGCATATCCTGCATGTTTGAACCATCCCATCAAGTCCGTTTCGGACACTGATTCCATCATT
>JAFGQN010000004.1 GCA_016935665.1 Deltaproteobacteria bacterium
ACCCAGGATCGCACATCAAATCGCAGAAAGATATCTCGAAGTGTACTTTTTCAGCACTGATTTACTTCTCAGGGATCACTTTTTAAGACCGTCCCTATGAACCCTATGAACCTCCTAATACTGACACTGACACCGATACCGATATTGACACTGGTACAGACACCGACACTGATACCGATACCGACACTGACACTGACACTGACACTGATACAGACACAGACACCGATACCGATACTTACACTGATACTGCCACCGACACCGATACCGATACCGATACCGATACTTACACTGATACAGACACCGATACCGATACCGGCACTGATACTGACACTGACACCGATACGGATACGAATACGGATACGGATACGGATACCGATACCGATACTGACACCGACACAGATACGGATACGGATACGGACACTACCACAGATACGAACACAGACACAGATACTGACACTGCCACAGATACGAACACAGACACAGATACGGACACTGCCACAGATACGAACACAGACACAGATACGGACACTGAACTCCCGACCGACTGCACCGGTTTGCCGGATTTTACACGGTGTTCGGTGGTCACTGTTTCTGATCACTCATACGACATCTGCATCAAGGGCATCTGTCAGTCTCCGGGGTGCGGCACGGCAGTATGCAACGCGCCTGGTCCGCATTTTACTCTGCCTGATACCAATCAGAGGTTGTGTTACAACGACTCGCAGTCGATACCCTGTCCTTCTGAGGGAGAGGAATTCTATGGTCAGGATGCTCAGTACGGTTGGGATGTGAGCAATACGTCTGAGGAACGATTTGGCCGCGATACATCCGCGATTGACCAGCCGATAGTTATCGATAACGTTACCGGCCTCGTATGGCAAGGATGTACGGCAGGTCTTTTCGGTGACACATGTGCCTCCGGATCGGTAATCACTCTAAACTGGGCTGCGGCACTGGCATACTGTGACAGCCTGTCATGGGGCGACTACACCGACTGGCGACTGCCCGATCGGTACGAGCTCGAATCGATTGTGGATGCGGGCCGCGTTAACCCAGCCATAGAAATGACAGCTTTTCCGGCTACTTTATCGTCTAGTTTTTGGTCGTCGTCGTCCGGCGCCTATCATGGAACCGTCGCGTGGGGCGTGAATTTCAATAATGGCGATGTGGTCAGCTACGGCAAGGACGGCAAGGGCGATTCAACCTATGCCCGCTGTGTGCGGGGCGGACCATGAATTGGCCCTTTAAACATTTGAATCTTATAAGGGTACGATATGGTACAATACGAGCAATTGCCGATTTATCGAAAGAGTTTTGAATTGGCTGTATATATTGAAAAAGTGGTGCACGGTTTTTCAAGAAATCATAAATATGGACTTGGAAAGCGCCTTCAACACATCGCTACGAATGTACTGGAAAAAGTCCTCCGCGCTCAGAATACTCAAGGTGCGCAACCTGAGAAGGAATTATCTGAGCTTCGCATTGAAGGCGAACTGATGAAAACCCTATTGCACCTGGTCCTGGAGCCAAAAGCATTGTCTTTTCAAAAAGAATCTCTAACTGGCATGGCTCGATTATCGTCGCTGCAAGCAAAATACATTGTGTGGTAGAGAACTAAAAGAACGTAGTAGAATTTACGTGCGCTTCATGGTGTGCGGCAAAATAAGGAGAATGAAAAGGATGAAAACAGCAATGACGTTGACTGTTATGGTTATGCTGATAACCTTGTCAATTGGAGCATGGGCGGCGCGGTTTATACGAGACACTACGGTGACAAACAATCCTGTGGTGACGGACAGTGCAACAGGGTTGTTATGGCAAGGATGTGCCGGAGGGTTATCGGGAGATGCCTGCGCTACAGGAACGGCAACAATGTATACATGGAAAAATGCTTTGGCCTATTGCGAGTCTTTGAATTGGGGAGGTTATACCGATTGGCGATTGCCGAACAAAAAGGAACTGCTCAGCATCGTTGATGATAGTCGCTACAATCCAGCCAGAGACATGACAGCTTTCCCGGCTACTCCATCGTCTGATTTTTGGTCGTCGTCGTCCAACGCCAGTAGTGAAAATAGCGCGTGGTATGTGGATTTCGATTATGGCAGCGTGTACTACTACAGCAAGACGGATACTTATCATGCGCGGTGTGTGCGGGGCGGACTGTGAATTGGTGATTTGGGTTTTTGATAATTTGGGCGCACAAGGGCACGTTGTAAATAACGTAAAGTTACGGGGGCGTGAGAGTCTACCAGATGGTTTGGATTTGTTTACATGCTCTGATGAGATGGTCCGATGTGACGACTGGCATGTTGTTTTCAATGGTGGATGCGATGATGATGCGATCACATGTTACTGGCCGAATTGCCATCGTATAGTCTTGCAGAATTCCCGTCGTATGAATTTCCGCCGATTTCCACACTGACATCGTAAATAGTTGCCGGTTTTGTCGTAAGAATTCTGTACAGTAACGATACACTAAAGCATTTATCGACGCGGATGCCGGACAAACGCCCGACCAAAAGAGTCTGGCATCCGTATTAAAAACGGAATGGCAAAGCCGCTGTATAGAGGCACTCTCGACCATGTGATGGAAGCATTTCACGGATTATTAAAAAGATACAATCACTACGCGCGAAACCACTGTACCACCCTTCTTCCCTGCGACGACAACAACAACTGCCCCCCCGATGACACCCATAGTCCAATTGTGGTTATTTGCATAAACCGAAGATGAAATCTAACGGTGGGTCGCCTTGCGTCGGAATACAAAATAAAGATACCCACAAAGGCCGATAATCCCCATGGCAATCCATTGACTGGTGGAAATCCCCAACAGTGCGCCCCGCTCATCACTGCGGATGAATTCAAGCAGAAATCGGCCAATGGCATAACTGACCATGGCAAACAGAAACACCTGTCCATCGAATCGTTTGCGCGGACGAACGACAAAGTAGGCAATGGCAGCAATCGTAAAGGCCAGTATGGCTTCGTACAGCTGGGTGGGGTAAACCGGCAATGATATTTCACGATAGGAATCGAGCAGACCTTCCTGCCATTGATGACGGGATGCAGGTGACCCTTTTGGAAACGTAATGCCACTGTGGTCATGGGTGACGGCGCCAAAACAGCAGCCGGCCAGAAAACAGCCCATGCGTCCCCAGGCCAGTCCCAGCATGATAGTCCAGCCCCCCATATCGCAAATTTTGCCCGTTGGCCATTTGTGCTTACGAATAAACCAGATGCTGAACACCGCTGCGGCGACAAATCCGCCGTAGAACGCGAAACCACTGCCGGAAATCCAGGCGAAGCAGTTTTGAGTAATGGGATGACATACATTCCTGGCGGCATCCCACTGACCTTGTAAAAGGGCACATTCCTGTATGTCCACGTGCCAGTCCACCAGCGATGGATCGCGGCACAGATTGACATAATCCCAAAAGTGACCATCCGCGAAGATATGCAGAATCTTGGAGCCCACCATGCCAAATACCACCATGAGAATTCCAAAATCGATCATGCGACCGCCGTCGAGACGATTTCGCCTGGCCCATCGGCTGGCCAGATACACCGCCAGCGCGAATCCCGCGCTCAGCATGGTGAAATAGGCCGGCAAATGCAGGCCACCAATATAAAAAAATCTGGGATCCATAGTTGAGCGTTTCAGTATTTCTCGTAATAGGGTTTCATTCCGACGCGATCCGCCAACGCTTCCAGGATGCTCAATTCCTTATTGACGATTTTCTGATGATGCCGATAGCGAGTCAATCGTCCCTGTGTTGCGTAATAAAAAGACCGCTCCACGTTCTCGAGCACCAGCAGGAAGTGGGGATGAATTTCGGCAAATTTTTCAGGCGGCGTCATCTGCTCGGCTAAACGGGCGTTGGTGGCGGTCATTTCCTCTGCATAGCTGCACAGGTTTTTATCCTGCAAATGACGACGTACGTATTCGTTAATATCCACCGCGTACTGCAGCATAATTTGAAAACGGATTTCGTATTCCCTTTGAGATTCCGCAGCGGATACCTTTGCTGTGCACACCATGAGCAGCAATAAAAGCATCGTTACATATTTTAATTTATTCATTTTCCAAAACTCCATTGGAGGACGCCTTAAGAAGCGCCTCCCGATCACTCAGTGTTTTGAGGCTGTTATGGGCTGCCTGCTTTTCGGCTTCCTTTTTACTCTTGCCAAATCCCCTGGATAACGGCTCTCCGGACACAGAAATTTCCACTTCGTATGTCCGGTCGTGATCCGGACCTTCAACCCCCACGGTCCGATACGCCGGAGAAAGGTTTTGCGCCTGCAACTGCTGTTGCAAAAGCGTTTTGGCATCTTCCATGCCATCGCCTTCAATGACTTCTTCAATCATCTCCTCGAACCATTTGAGCACCACCTCGTCACAAACATAAAAATCACTGTCCAAAAAAATGGCCCCCACAACCGCCTCCACGCAATCGGACAGGATGGACGATTTTTGGCGTCCATTATTTTTATCTTCCCCTTTTCCCAAAAGAATGAGGGAACCGAGATTGAGTGATGTGGCCACCTGGGCCAGACTTTCCTCGTTGACCAGTGCCGCCCGATATCGGGTCAATTTGCCTTCGGGCCACCGTTGACGCATGCTCATAAATTTTTTGGAGATGATCAAATCCAGAACGGCGTCCCCCAGAAACTCCAGTCGCTCGTTGTGGCAAGCCACACTGGATTGCTCATTAAAATAGGACTTATGTGTCAACGCCTCCATCATCAGCTCGAGATTATTGAACGAATAACCAATGCGGATTTCCAGTTCTGATTTTGTTTCTTCGGGGTTTTGAGCCATTAAATCTCTTTTTTTTGTTAAGGCGGCGAAATAGACGTCGCAAAAAACGGTTATGTAAGTACTGCAAAGTCTGCTAAATCTTTGCAATCTTAAGTTGACCTTGTCCGGGCATTTTGTCCAGCCGAACCGATTGGCTGTCCCGGGTATGGGTCGCCGGAAGAACGTTTGTTCGGCCAGGACAGTTTGCCACAGCTTGGTCGCATTGTTGACAATAAATTCAAAGGTATTTGAAAAAGCAATGAGTGATACCAAAAAAAAAGACGCCCCAAACGATGAAACATCCCCTGCGGTTTCGCCGTCATCAATGGCACAAAAAATTCAGGTAGCGATAGTATTGGTGAGTTTGCTGGGATTGGCCGTCGCTATAGAGCTGACGCACATTCATTACGAAAGCCATACCAATCCGGATTTCAATTCAATTTGCGCCATCAACGAGGCGTTGAACTGCGAGACCGTGGCCCGCTCTCCCTGGTCCGTTTTCGCCGGATTGCCCATTTCGGTATGGGGAATGCTGGCGTATACACTCTTTGGTATTCTGGGGTTCCATGCTCTGCTGAAAAAAAAGGTGCTGGCTGGTTTTTATCTGGTCTCCAGCCTGGGAGCCCTGGTCACGTCCGGACTACTGGCATACATCTCCACGTTCCTGATAAAGAGCCTGTGCCTGTTTTGCACCACGCTGTATGTGGTCAACTCCGCGCTGTTCATCCTGGGGATTGTTCTGGTACGCACCTCAAGGTATTCGCCAATACGCGCCATATGGGCGGATATCCAATTTGTCGCTTCGCGCCTGCAATTCTACATCCCATTTTCCGTTCTGTTCGCGCTGGCTGTGGTGTTGACCTATGTGCTGGTTCCGGCATACTGGAAAACATCCAGTTACGATTCGCTCCCGTCAATGGCATCGGGGGTGACAAAAGAGGGGCATTACTGGATAGGTGCGAAAAATCCCAAAGTGACCATAGAAGAATTCAGCGATTACGAATGTCCGTTCTGTCGCCGGGCGCACTATAATGCGCGCATGATGGTCGCCAGGCACAGAGACGATGTTCGTCTGGTTCACAGGCATATGCCGGTGGACAACAAATGCAACGAATATATGGATACGGCATTTCATGAGCGCGCCTGCGAATTTGCCTACTTTGTGGAGTGCGCTGGCGAGCAGGGGAAATTCTGGCAAATGAACGACGCCCTCTTTGGACTGCAGGAAACCACGAACGCGAGAAATGTGGACCTTGAAGAACTGGCAGAAACGCTGTTATTGAATCTGGAAAAAATGTCAGAATGTGTGAAATCCGCAAAAACAGTTCAGAAAATCGCTGCCGATATCGATGAGGGTAACCAACGGCAATTGCCAGGCACTCCCACCTATTTTGTCGGTGCGCAGCCCTATCCCGGCAGCGTTCCTGAACGGACACTGCTAAAATATATCGAAAGAGCAAAATAATCGGTTTTCGATCAAATCATCCTCATTTACGGCGCCCCCTCTCCCATTGAAAATGGGTCGACACTATCGTGTGTCCATTGGCACAATCCACCCCGAACCAGGTCAATTATGACACGATTTTATTTCTTGCAAAACTGTACTTTTATATTAAAATTAAAATTCCGCAGAAAGCGGAAGAAATGTCATTGTGCAGCTACAGAGTTACAACTCACCGCCGATATTAAGAATGCAGGGGCATTATCTGCAGCTATTTGAGAGGAAAACATGGCAATCGATTTTGAAGAACAGGTAGAGCCAAAAATATCGCTGGCCATCTGTTCGTCGCATAATCTGAAGTACGACCCTGAAGTGACGTGGGGCTGTGTACTGTGCCGCACTCAGCGCAAGCGCCGGGTATCCGGGTACTGGGTGGTTGCTGTTATTTTTGCTATCGCGGCTGGTATTTACTATTTGTTGCCAGTGTTGCGTCCGCAGACGGAACCCAGCCTGGCCGCTGTTGTAAAGGTAGGCGACTCCACCGTCGATAGTGAATCAAACCAGGCGAATCCACGAGTATCGTGCCTGTTTGAAATGTCTCGAAAAATTGAACAGTGTGTGGCCAAAGTAGACATTCAAAATCCGAACGCTCGAATGGACAAGGAGTTTTGTCTCAATCGGCTGCAGGAGTCGAACGGTCACTGCGCAAAGTATTTCGGAGAACAAAATTATCTGTCCGAGCCGCTTTACAGTGTTCACAATTTGCCAAAATGGCAGCAGATTCGCACCTCGATAGAAGAGCGGCAAGCCGACATTGAAAAATGTGTCGGTGGCGCTAACTACGCGTTCTCAGTCCGTGTCCAGGTGGATCGACGTACGGGCATTCCGCAGGATGTTACCCTTTCGTTGTTTGGACTGAATACCAGCGAGCGATTCTGTCTGTACAAGTTTTTTGAATCGCTGGAATTTCCGGGAAATGAACTGTCGGACTACACATTTGTGACGCGAATTGAATCGAGTCTCCTGGCCCGAAACAGGCCCCAGCAAAAAAACAATCGTGAATCGGACTTTCAACAGGCCCTCCAAAAACAGCGCAAAGCGCGGCTGTACGAAGAACGACACGCGGAGATAATGAAAAAGCGCGAAGAGTTCGACCGAAAATTCAAGTCCGATATGAAACGTTGATAGATGTTGCCTTTTATCAGCCAATTCCTGTAGAGCATCAATAGACACCCTGCCTTGTCGGCGCTGAGTTTTCATCCAGCGGGCTGACAGCGCACCTGCGTCTGCTTTTTGCGCGGGAATAAAGGTACAAAGCGATAGCTTGTGCCAGGCTGATTTTAAACTGGACTAATAATGAATGAGAATAAAACTGTAATTGTTGCGGCACAATATGATGGCATGCGGCTCGACAAAGCCATCAAAGAGATGTTTGACGTCCCCTGGTCCTCGACGCGCTCCTGGATTGAACGGGGCAAGGTGTCTGTCGATGGCGAGGTTGTGACGGCACTGGAGACGCCAGTTCAAACGGGGCAGACGATTGTTTACTGCGAAAATGCGCCACGGCTCGATAGTACGGGTCAGTTCAATCCGAATTGCATTGTGTATGAGGATGCCCATGTGGTGGTGGCTGTAAAGCCGGCGGATGTACTGACCGTACCGTACACCGAAAATGACCGAAATACCTTCGATGCGCAGATTCGGCGATATTTGACCCATAAGCGGCCCAAAAACGCCAAAAAGAAAGGGGCCATGGCATCGCTGATGGTGGTGCATCGACTCGACAAACTGACCAGCGGACTCCTGGTATTTGCCAGAAGCGTGGAAGCAAAAGACGGTCTGGTGCAGCAGTTTCAGGCCCATACCATTTCAAGGCATTATCTGGCGCTGGTCCACGGTTTGGCCAAATCCAAAACCATTCGCACCCATATTATGGAAGATCGCGGAGACGGCATTCGCGGTTCCTGCGAGACATCGCCCCATGGCAAGGTGCGGCGCAGCCAGAACGGCAAACTGGCCATTACCCACGTGGAAGTATTGGAACTGCTCCGAAACGCCTCGCTGATTCGCTGCCGGCTGGACACGGGACGCACCAATCAGATTCGAATTCATTTGGGCGAAGAAGGGCATCCGCTGATCGGGGAGCGTACGTACAATCGCAATTACAAAGGAAGAAAAATTGAATCGCTACGCCTGATGCTTCACGCGGCTGAACTGGGATTTGTGCACCCCATCACCGAAAAACCCCTGCACTTTGAAGTGCCGCCACCTCCCCATTTCCAGAAAATGCTCGAATCGCTGAAAGTAGCGCGTCGCCCTGCGGAATAACCGTCAATGGGTCCTCCCTGTCTCAGCGAAAGGCCTAAAAACAAATAAAGGAATTCGCCTGTCACTTCGATTCAGGGGCCTTGAAATTCAATATGGCTTCGAGGGTGGTGGTCATGGCCAGCGTGGCGCACTTGATGCGCACCGGAAATTTGGACACGCCGCTTAAAACCGGCAGGTCCCCGGGCAGATTGGAATCAGGCTCACCCGACTTAAGCATTTCCCGATAGGCGGCAATGACTTCTTCGAGCAGCTCCACTTTTAATCCCACGGCCACCTGGCTCAGCATCGAGCCCGCCGCCTGAGAAATGGCGCAACCGTGGCCGTCAATCTGAATTCCGGCGATTTTTCCGTCTTCCACTTTCAGATTCACATCAAATTCGTCGCCACAGCTGGCATTGTATCCATGGGCATGGGCGTTGACCTCATCGAGGGGCGCGCGCCCGTGGGGATTCTGATGATGGGCCATGATCACTTCTCGGTATAATGCATCCAGATTCATGAGGGCTCCCGGGGTTGGTGGTTTTGTCCTTTTGTCATATCTCAAAAACGAGATCACAGGAAGGGCGCGAGGCGACCTTTTTGTCAATATTTTCGGGTAAACAGTTGCCGCGCCTGTTGGATGGCGTCGATGAGCGCGTCGATATCCTCGGTTGTGGTGTATACGCCAAATGAGGCGCGTGTACTGGCCGGAATGCCCAGGTGTCTATGCAGTGGCTGGGCACAGTGATGTCCCGCACGCACGGCCACGCCATACTCATCCAGAATGGTGGACATGTCGTGTGGCGGCACGTATTGATCTGTAAATGCCACCAGACCGCCACGCAACCGAGGTGACGTTGGGCCCAGAATTTTCAGACCGTCTATCGCCTGAAGCTTTTCGAGGGCATAGGACAGAATATGCATTTCATGGGCGCGGATGGCGTCGGTGCCCAGTGATTCGATGAAACGAATACTCTCGGGAAACGCGGCCACCGCCTGTGAATTGGCGGTTCCGGCTTCGAAGCGCTGCGGAATCTCGGCCCAGGTGGCCTCTTCAAAAGACACATACTCAATCATGTCTCCTCCGTATTCCACAGGGGAGAGCCGCTCCAGACTGTCCATTTTGCCAATCAGGAATCCCAGTCCAGCCGGGCCGTAACATTTGTGGGCCGAAAAAACGAGATAATCCACTTCGAGTTCCCGAAACGACACCGGCATATGCCCGACTGCCTGAGCACTGTCCACCAGAGAGAGCGCGCCCACCCTCCTGGCAGCGCGGGCAATGAGCCGCACTGGATTGATGGTACCGAGCACGTTGGATACATGAGTGACGGCCACCACTCTGGTGCGTTCGTCAATGAGTCTGGGGAGATCATTCACGTTGAGCTGACCGTCATCACTCAGCTCAATAAATCGCAACGTCGCGCCGGTTTGGGCAGCCAGCTGCTGCCAGGGTATCAGGTTGGCATGATGTTCCATGCGCGAAAGAACAATGTTGTCCCCTGCCACAAGTTCCCCCCGCAAACCGCCCGCTACAAGGTTGATGGCCGATGTGGCGTTCCGCGTAATCACCACGGAGGAGGCGCTGGGTGCATCCAGCCATTTGGCCACCGCTTCACGCGAGGATTCATATACTTCAGTGGCTTCAAATGACAGTGCGTGCATCCCGCGGTGCGGATTCCCATCGTGAAGACGGCAGAAGTTGCACCCTTCGTTGATGACCGATTCGGGACGCAGCGATGTGGCTGCGCAATCCAGGTATACCAGCGGCTTACCGGCAAATTGCCGGGAGAGGGTGGGAAATTGCCTTTTAATAACATCGCTGTCCCAACGCTCTGGCATGTACAAGGCCTGATTCATAATTATCTCTATTTCTCGTCCACCGTTTATTCGTGACTCGTCTATTTCCTGTTTTCCAATCGCTCAAACACACGTTCATGGGCGTCTTTAAACAGCTGCTGCACCACGTCGGGTTGTCCCTCCAGCAACGCGTCCATACTTCCCTCCACAATCAGGCGCGTGGCTGCACCTTCGGACAGGCCACGGCTTTGCAGATAAAACAGCTGATTCAAATCCAACGTTCCAGTGGCCGCACCGTGAGAGCAAATCACATCGTTGTTTTCGATTTCCAGCTCCGGAATCGCTGTGGCCTCCGCCTCTTTGGACAACATGAGATTGCGGGAAATCTGATATGCCTCACAATCCCGCGCCTCCTCCTCGATGCGAATCAGTCCCGTATTGGAGGAGACCGCTTTGTCCAGCAGCACGCTGCGGGACTTCATGTCAGAGATGGTTTTCGGCGCCACGTGATGCTGCCGGGTATGAAAACCCAGTTCGGCATTGTCCTGAACCACTCCAAACGTTCGGATTTCACTGTGCGCCCGCTCTCCCACCAGATTGCCCGACAAACAGGCTTTCACGGTGCCGCCGCCCACTGATGTGGCCGCCATGTTCAATCCGGCGCTGCTGCCCAGATTGCATCCATGTGTATAATGCAGTGTATCTTTAGCGTTCTGGTTGAAAATCAGCGCGTGACTTAACGATGCACCATTGAACAGACTGACCTCGGACACCATAACGGTGTGACCTGAATGAGAGGAGCTGTCAATACGTTCAATAAGTGTGGCCGATGCCCCCTCCTCAAGGACAAAGTTCATGCGAATAAACGGATAGCGTCCGTCGGTGTGCACGTTTACATATAGAGGCGCCTTCAGCTGTACACCACGCGGTATCCGCAAGAAAATGCCTGTGCCCCACAACGTTTGATTCAGGGCTTCGAAGTAGCCCTGCGACGGAGGTACTGCTGTACCAATCTGTGCGGGCGACTCCTTCAGGCCTGTTACTTCTACCCCCGCTTTCTGCGCTTCTTCAGTCAGCGTGATAAACAGGTCTGCGCCGCAAAGAAATTGAATCTCGTTGGCTTCCCCATTGCTGTGGCTCACCATGAAATTGGCGGCATCCATCGCGTATGAAACATTGGGAACAAACTGCTGTGCCCGCGTGCGTTTCCACACGTGGCCCACTCGCACCGGAACGTCCTGGACTTCGTACGCCTCAAACCCGTGCTTGCGCGCACGGGCAATGTGCAGTGCATCATCTTTGCCCACAAAAGCAAGGAGCGACTTTTCAATTCCGGGCTTTTCAAATGTTATTCGTTTTGCAGTATCAGCCAACGGAACCCTCCATTTCAAGGGCAATGAGTCGATTGAGCTCAATGGCGTATTCCATGGGTAGTTCTTTGGTGAAGGGTTCAAAGAATCCGTTTACAATCATCAGTTTCGCTTTCTCCGGCTCAATGCCGCGGCTTTCCAGATAAAACAGCTGCTCATCGGCCAGTTTGGAAACACGCGCCTCGTGCTCCACCTGGGCGTCCTGCTGCAGAATTTCCATGGTGGGATACGTGTCGGTTCTGGAGGCGCCGTCCAGCAGCAATGCATCGCAGGTCACATCCGTCCTGCAACCGGTGGCGCCGGGATTGACCCGCACCAGGCCGCGATAACTGGCCCGTCCCAGCCCCTTTGAAATGGACTTGGATACCACGCGGGACGTCGTATTGGGGGCCATGTGAATCATTTTAGCGCCCGTATCCTGATGCTGACCGTCCTGGGCAAAGGCCACCGAAAGCACTTCGCCGTGCGCACGTTCCCCTTTGAGAATCACACAGGGATATTTCATGGTAAGCTTTGAGCCGATATTGCCATCCACCCATTCCACTGAGGCCCCTTCGTAGGCGACGGCCCGTTTGGTTACCAGATTGAGCACGTTATTGGACCAGTTCTGAATTGTGGAGTACCGGATTTTGGCGTCCTTCATCGCCACCAGTTCCACCACTGCGGCATGGAGTGAATCTGTCGTATACACCGGCGCCGTACAGCCTTCGATGTAATGAACACTGGCCCCTTCATCCGCAATGATGAGGGTCCGTTCGAATTGTCCCATGTTTTTGGCATTGATTCTGAAATACGCCTGCAGTGGAACATCCACATGCGTATGAGGCGGCACGTAAATGAATGACCCACCGGACCACACCGCACTATTCAGCGCGGCGAACTTATTGTCCGTGGGCGGAATCACAGTTGAGAAATACTTTTTTACGATTTCCGGATACTCGCGCACCCCCGAATCCATGTCCAGAAATACAACACCCTGCTTTTCCAGTTCCTCCTGCATGGAGTGATACACCACTTCGGAATCATACTGAGCGGAAACTCCCGCCAAAAACTTCCGTTCCGCCTCGGGAATGCCCAGTTTATCGAAAGTGTTTTTGATGTTTTCGGGCACATCGTCCCAGGTCTTGCCGCGCTCGGCCCCCGGGGGGATGTAATAATAAATGTCGTCAAAATCAATGTTGGTTATGATTCCCTGGTTGCCCCATTTGGGCATCGGTTTTCGCTCAAATGCATCATAGGCGCGCAACCGGAAATCCGTCATCCACTCCGGTTCCCTCTTGATAGCCGAGATAGCAACGACGACCTCCCGGGAAAGCCCTTTGGGTGCGCGACCTTCCATAATCTCGGGATCCGCGAAACCGTAACGTTCCACGTAATCCTGGTTTACGGTATGTATACCTTCCTGAATACTCATTAAATCACCTCGCTGACTGCGGTGACATCTGCGCCTGCGACTTTCTGTTTCAGCCAGTCGTAGCCATTGGCTTCCAATTCCCTCACCGTATCGGCGCCCCCCTGAAACGCGATTTTCCCGTCCATAAAGTAATGCACCTTTGCCGGAACCACCAAATCCAATAGACGCTGATAGTGGGTCACCATCAGAACGCCTGCGCCTTTTTGAGCAATCTCGTTTATGCCTTTGGCCACTACTTTCAATGCATCCACATCAAGTCCGGAATCGATTTCGTCCAGGATAACAAACCGGGGCTCCATCAGAACCATTTGCAGAATTTCAAGTCGCTTCTTTTCGCCGCCTGAAAATCCATCATTCAGATAGCGGTCAGCGAAACTCCAGGGAATGCCAAGTTTGGCAAACGTATCTTCCAGCTGTTTACGGAACTCAAACACATTGTTGGATTGTTTGCCCAGCGCGTTCAGCGACGCGCGAAGGAATGAGGCCACTGTGACGCCAGGAATGGCGACCGGATACTGAAATCCTAAAAAAAGCCCCCGACGCGCCCGTTCATGGGGCGGCATATCCTCAACGGACTCACCGTTTAATGTAATTTTACCTTTTACATCGAGGCTGGGGTGTCCCATCAGTCCGGTTGCAAAAGTGGATTTTCCAGATCCGTTGGGACCCATGAGTGCATGAATCTCTCCTGGATATACCGACAGAGCGACGCCTTTCACGATGGATTTGGTTTCTGCAGCGATTTGAATGTCGTCACAGGAAAAAATCGGGGTTGTTGCACTTGCCATATGTTCACCTTTTTTCATGGTAGCGTTCAATTGTTGCAACCATAAAGTGGTATTCAAATACTAGTTTGTCAACAGGTGAGAGGAAAAGATTACTTTTCGAAACCGGGATTCGGCTGAAATCACATGGAGAAGGCTTTTCGTTGATTTGAGAGAACAATGTGCATCCCGGTGCTTCCTGGAGTTGTGAACGGGTTCTTCCGGTTTTAATTTTAACGTTGTACGTAGGGACGTTTCGCGAAACGCCCCTACTCACGGGTCCTGTTTATGGCTTTATGTTCCCATAAATCAGGCCGCGCCCCACCGTGCTCATGTAGACGCGACCAAAGACGTTCATGTCGCCCTGCACAAACGCGCCATTGCCGGGGCCGCCAAACTGGTGCTGGTCGTCGTTCATGCGGGTCCAGGTGTCGCCTTTGTCGATGGAGTAGTAGATGCCCAGCGGATTGTCTTCGCTACCGGCAACGCCCCAGATAAAAAGGGTTTCGTATTCGGCGCCGTCCGCTGCTTTGCCAATGCCCACTGCATGGGCGGAATACACCAGCGGGAACCGCACCCACGACTTACCGCCATCATCAGAGAATGCCAGGCCGTTGGTGCTGAATCGGCCGTTGGCCGCCCAGCTTTGGGCCTGATCAAGAGGCGCCCATATGTGACCTTTTCGCCCCGGCACAGTGCGAATCAGTCCGTTGCTCGACTGATACAGACCGACCGCGTCGTCCTGCACCGCACCCACCACATCAAAAGAAATGCCCTTATCGGTGGATTTGAGCAACTTGCCCTGCTGGTCCAGAATGTAAAATACATCCGCATCAACCGGGTCGCACACTATCCGGGCATACTGAGTCTGGCCGTCCAGTCCAGCGACGTCTGTCCAACTGTCCCCCATATTGTCCGAACGGTATACTTTTCCAGCGTTTTCCGGGCGATGCAAAATCACTTCGCCATCAGCTGAGAGCACAACCAGTCCCTTTGGGCCTTTGGGTTCGGGCAGTTCAGTCCATGTGGCGGCCTTGTCATCAGAGTAATACATCACGTTGCTTTCAATAGCGGTTCCCGTGGAATAATCGGTAACGTGTCCAGTGCGCACAAAGGCGCCCGCCAGTGGCGCGTACCCCAGCGATTGCGTGGTACCGATGAACGGATGGGGCCGGGGCATGGATTTGCTGATATCGGTATATGCTGCGCCATCGTAGTCCCCAATTGCCGTTACCAACGGGCCATCGGGAATACTGACAATGTCGAGCGGCACTGTTTCCTCAATGCCCAGGGACTCAAATTTCCAAAGGGTTTGTTTGTCATCGAGATTTTTCGTGTGAAAAACGCCGTTGCCGGAAACCACCCATGCCTCGCCTGGATTGAACGGATTGAATGTTAAATCCCCGGCCCAGTGGATGGCCTGACCGCTAATCCACGCATTGTCATTGGCGGATGCGTTGGCGCTGTCTGCATCAATTGTTTCACTATATGAAAAATCCGTCGTCCATGTTTTTCCGCCGTCCGTGGTCACGTAAATGCGGTCCCCCCATCCCTCGCCGCCATCGGCATATCGTGTCTGGCCGCCATAGTAATTGAGAGTCGAAATTATTATGTGTTTCAGGTTTTTGGGATTCACACTCACACCGCCAAATCCGTGTGCCGTAGACTGTCCACCGCTCCCCATCACCTCGGTGCCATCGTCCGACGCAGGGGTCAGATTGGTCCACGAATCAGCGCCAATATCGTACTTGTAAAAAGAGCCACCGGTAATGCCGTGAGGACCTGGTCCATTATTGAACGTAATGAACAGATTGCCTTCCGCCAGCGCCGCCCGGTTGGGAGACTGACCGGCAGGAGCGCCATCAATAGGCGTAAACGTTGCGCCGCCATCCTTGCTCACATACAACGGATTCTCCGTATCGGACACTCCCATGTAAAAAACACTGGTCCCCCCGTCGGCGGTAAGTTTGGACTCTCCGTCAAACAGGACAAAGCTGATGCCATTGGCGTTCACAAGGTCGGCGCCCGCTTGAGCGGAAATGGTGCTGACATTGGTCCAGGTTTTTCCGGTATCGGTGCTTTTAAACAATCCTGCCGCGCGGGTGCCGCAAAAGAGAATATCGGGATTATTGGGGTCCACCGCCAGCTTTTCACCGGTCTGCCGACCCATCCCATTGCCGTGAGCGCCCCACTTATCGGTCACATCAATCACCTCAAACGTATCGCCGTAATCCTCAGAACGCAAAATGGCAGTTTTACCGTCACTGAAATACTTCGTCCCCGCAAGGATATACAGCCGCTCCGGATTGTTCGGATCCAGCGCCATGCTCTCGGTGCCATACAACCCCTTATCGTCTTCGGAAATCCAGTCCATCAGGGGTATCCACACGCCATGCGCATCGTTCCAGCGATACACGCCGCCCACATCGGTACGCACATAGAATAAATTTTCCACATTGGCAGACGCCAACACACCCGCCACAAATCCGCCGCCATCAAAACGCACATTCCCGAAGCCCTCGGTATCGCCCAAATCCGTATCCGGACCACTGGCCGTATCCGTATCACTGTCGCTGTCCCCGTCGCTGTCGCTATCTCCATCGGCGTCGCTGTCTCCATCCGAATCGCTGTCCCCATCTCCATCGCCGTCCGTATCACTATCGCCGTCATTATCGGTATCGCCGTCGGTGTCGGTGTCCGTATCTCCGTCCGCATCGCCATTTCCGCCCCCACTGCCGCTCTTGTTTCCAGAAGAGCACCCCGGTAAAAAGAATACCGTCACAATCACGAGTGCAACGAAGGTAACTATCATTTCAGCTGTTGTACATTTACATCCTGTCATCTTCCCAAATTGACCTTTCTCCACAATAACAATCCATTTAGAGCTAATCCGATTGCTCAAATCACCAGGCAGCAGGGATACTGCGCCTGCGGCTATCACTTTAAATGTGTCCGCGACTGTGAATCAGGGGCAATGTTTATATCCCTGTTTTTAAATTCTTTGTGGGTGAGATTCTCTGGCTAAAAAGACAGATGGTCACCATAGGCAAATCGACCCCAATATCATTGCCGGGGTTCTCTCCTTTCCTGGAGAGAGAGGAAACGAATGGTTGAAAAAGTTGGCAATGCCACTTGCACGTGGCAGTTTTGAGTGCGACATCCTTCATTTTGTCTGCTTGAGATAGCAGTCTGCCATCAATGGTCGCAGTTGCGTTCGCGACACCTCATGGAACCACGTCTGGCACATATTTTGTGTTGTCAAAACGTCATCGGAAACCCTGACCGTCGTGAGCATTCGCGAGGGTAACATGTCGACACGACAACACACAAAAGAAAGTGAATACCCCAATGAAACGCAAAACAATTTACACCATCCTTCTGGTAATGAGTTGTTTGATGGGATGCAGCGTCACAGAAAACAAATCGGCGCAACCCCTTCAACAATCGAACAACTCCACTGGCAGTTTGTCAGCAATCGACACCATTAAAACTATTGTGCCCAATGCAAACGTTGAAACCCGCGACAGAGATGTGCAGCGAATTTACGGTCCAATGGCCAAGGGTAAAACGCCACAGGCGGCTGCCACCGAATTTTTAAATCAAAGTGCCGCCGCGTTTGGCCTTACAGCTTCAAAACTCGTAGCAGATGGACAAAAAAAAATTGGCAAAACCAACGGGAGACACACCGCTGCTATCAGACTGCACGGCACGAAAAACAGTCCCGTGAGCACGACGAGTGACTCAGAAGACAGCAGTATCGGACTGATGTATGATCCGCAAACCGGTCAGTATAAATTTCGGTTGTACAGGTATCAACAGCAGCAGGATGGCGTTCCGGTGTATGGCGCCGGCCTGAAAACACTGGTTCGATTGGGCAATGAAAATCAGGTGGTATGGGCGGGAATGAACCTGAAATCCATTGGGGATTTCAATGCAAAAGCCGATGCCGGTGCATTTACTGTGAACCAGGAAAAGACATTGCAGGCAGCGCGTGCCAACGCCTTAATCAATGGACAACAGGCGCCAGAGGTACTCGTTCATTTCACCACACCTCAAAAAGTCATTTTTGCCGGTGCGGCAGCAGAAACTCAGCCACCCCGCCTGGCCATGCGGTTTTCGGCAGAGGCAGTTGAAAGCGAGGCAGAGTGGACGTTCATCGCAGATGCGGAATCCGGCGATATTCTGAACGTGGAGAGCAACAGTCATGCGGTGATTAACGGCGCCGTGAAAGCAGATGTCATTATGGGCCTCAGGTCAATGGAATGCGATATGAATACCATGACAACCGCCGGGATGCCATATGTGCGCGTGACGATGGGAGAGGGAGACGATGCGGAGGCATTTTTTGCCGATAAAGACGGCGCGTTTACCATCCCGGTTGCAGGGGGTGGCACCGCAGTACTGAGCTCTGAAATTTCCGGAAAATACTTTACAATAAACAACTATTATGGCGCTCTGCCTGCGTTGACCCAGTCTGTTCCAACAGATGGCACTGCCCATTTTATACATCGCAACAGCTACAGCAATTTCGAAGAAACCCAGGCGCAGTATCTGGCGTACAAAGCGGCCAATGACATTCGCGATTATCTGTTTGAGCATGTACCGGAACATCCTGTGTTTCAAAGAACCGAACAGTTGCCCATATGGGTAAACATTTCATCACAGGACATGTCATGCAGCCAATCCGGCGGAGGGCTCTATCATAGCGGAAGCAAACGGATTTCACTTTGTCGCCGCAACGATGCAATCGGGGTAACCAATGCGGCGTTCGCAAGTATTGTTCATCATGAATACGGACACTTCATCGTGGATATGGCGGATGGGGGCACACTCGAATATGGCGAAGGCATGGCAGACACAACCGCTATGCTGTTTTCAAAGGATTCCAGACTTGGGTATGGCTATGAATTAAATCAGTGCAGTGTGTCAAGACGTGATGCGAACAATGATTGCATGTACGATGCGAACGAATGTTCCACGTGTGGGGGATACAGCGATATTCACGGCTGTGGACGATTGCTCTCGGGCGTCATGTGGGACATCTGGCAAAATCTGATTCAGGCAGGCATCGCCAACGCTGAACACATTCTGGCTAAACTTGCGTTCAACTCCATCCAGCTGCATATTGGCCATGGTATCGATGCGTCAATCGCCATAGACATGCTGACACTTGATGACGACGACGGCACCCTCAAAAACGGGACGCCTCATGCAGATCAGATTTGTGCCGCATTTGAAGCCCACGGCATGAGCTGTCCCGGCTTTACGGAGTCGGGGCTGATTGCTGAAGGTTTGCCATTCCATGCCGAAGGTCCGAGCAATGGGCCATTTGCCCCCGCACAAACAACGTACACAGTTTACAACGAAAATCAGTCGGAGAGCATGTACTACGCCGTTGTGGTACGGGACAATGTAAATTGGCTAACGGTTGAAAATCCGTTGGGAATGATAGAGGCCAGGCAAAGCGCGACGATTAACGTTTCCATTGATGAAACACAGGCGCAATCCATGTCCGACGACACTTACGAGGCAACGATTGACGTTTTCGATGCGGCCAATGGCAACCTTATTGACAGTTTTGAGGCAACGCTCCGGGTAGGCGCCCCAGTCCCCATTTATATCGCTGATTTTGACAACGACATGGAAGGCTTTACCACCAATACACCAGAGTACAATCTCTGGCATCGGTCCACTGCATGCCAGGATGTGCTGCCTGGACATTCCGCTGCAGGCAGTCTTTATTGTGGCAAAGATACGTGGTGCAATTATTCCACAGGTATGTTTGAAATGCACAACGCCACATCCCCTGTCATAAACGTGTCCAATCCGGACGAGGTATTGCTTGGATTCAACTATTACCTGCGCACCGATCTGTTTACACAAACAAATGCAGAAACAGATGTGCCCGAAGACATTGAAGTCAGAGTATCGGTCAATGGGGGTCCATTTGAAACCGTAGCCAGTCTGGATAAAGGTGGCGTGGCTCTGAAGCAAACCAGTAGCTGGACAAAAGAACGCATTGACATCTCGTATTTAATGCCACAATCCGGACCGGTGTCCATTCAACTTCAGTTTGGACTCGACGGTGCTGCGGATAAAGATTACAACGCCCAAACGGGATTTGTTGTGGACGACATTACTGTGTATGCCCACGCAGGCTGTACCACAGACGCACAGTGTGACGATAATAATCCCTGCACCACAGATACCTGCAACAGCACGGGCGCCTGCGTCAACACCGACAACGGCAGCTGCGGGAGCAATCCCTGTGCTCTCTATTGTGCCAATCCAGTGGTATACGACACAGCCAGTTATCAGTCCGGCAACCTGGGCAGTAGCGCCACCTGCCACGAAACCAGCACGAATCTCAGCGGCGGCATTTGCGGCAATTTTGAAAGCGGGCGCAAACTGTTCGTAAACGGTGTTGAGATGGCGTGCGACTGGAACACGCACTGGACACTTCCGACAGCGCAAAACGGTGGCTATTGCATCACCACCACAGACGGCGGTCTTGACTGGGCCGCCTTTACCACCTGGTAAACCTGCCCCCGGTTGTATTGGAATCCCTATCAATTCCCCAACACCGGAAAAATAGCTTTCAAATCGCGTTTAAAAATGACACAACTGATGCCGTAAACGGACGCAACGCGCAGCAGCCGCACAGAAACTGTATCCGATAAGCAATTTTCAATTACAACACGATTTATTTCAAGTCGATTTCTGTCTTGTTGGGTTGACCCCATAGACAGAATGCCCTAATGAGCTACCTTGGCGATTACGCCAGCCCCTATATGGATGGAAAAATACATGACGAAGATATATGACGGGAAAGTAACGGGCAAACTGGGCACAGAAAAGAATCCCGCAAAATTGACAGTGCAGACGGACGCGCGCAAGGCAGAGTGTGAGGCCATTTGCAGGGAAAACAAATGGGCCTTTGAAATCACGCTGGATGCGGATGCCCCCGAAGACATCAGCGCGCTCGATATTTTACGCAATCCCATTTTGCCCACCAAAGTGGCGCCTAAAACCGGTCGCAATGACCCATGCCCATGCGGCAGCAATAAAAAATTCAAAAAATGCTGCGCCAACAAGTAGCCCATCGAGCTGCCACTGGGAGAAAATCGGGGACGGTCTTAAAAAGTGATCCCTGAGAATTAAGCAGTGTTTTCAGACTGAAGTATCCGTAAATGTCGTTGCTTTGACGGGAAGTGTATCTCGG
>JAFGQN010000229.1 GCA_016935665.1 Deltaproteobacteria bacterium
TTAACGAGCCGTCCTTGCTTTCAATGACGGACAAAAAAATGGGACAGGTCCCGTTTATGCTTGACGGGGACCCTGTTCATGGGAGGTTCTCATGAAGAGATGGCCAACGATTCCGTTATCGGGTGCGATGTTTCTAATCACCGTTGCGACAGTTTCAGGGCTGTCCGTCAATGCACACTCGTTTACACAGCATTGTTCAGATCATACCATTGCGGTCACTCTGCCGTCGGTGGGAATAGACGCAACGATAGCGGGCACGTTGTGCTGGCGCGGACCGTTGAACAGCACACGTACGGTGCAGATTCTGCTGCATGGTGGCACCTATGACCGCCACTACTGGGAAGACGCGGGACAACCATGGCGCTATCGTTACGGGAGCATCGCCACGGCCGCTGGATTTGCCACGTTTTCGATGGATCGACTGGGCACTGGATTGAGTTCACACCCCCCCGGAGATCTGGTGACCCCGCGCGCCAATGCCGATGCGGTGTACGGCGTGATTGAAGCACTCAAAGGTGGCGATATTGAAGATGTTCACTTTGAACGGGTGATGCTGGTGGCCCATTCGCTGGGGTCCGTTGTGGCAGTGGAAGTGGCCAGTGATCCGGCGTCGTATCCCAATGCGGTGGACGGAATTATCCTCACGGGATTTTTACACGCAGTAAATATCACGGGTTTCACCGCTCTGTATGAGAGTCAGCAACTGGGCCCCAATGATGCCTATCCGGGCGATTCCGTGTACGGGATATCCAGCTATTTCACCTCCCTCGACGGATGGGAAAACAGATTGGACGCGTTTTATCTGGATAAGGTAAATGAACTCGGATGGCCCACCGTGGATTACGATGTGGTCATGCGTGATGAAGCGGTAAAATCAACGGGAACCACCGGCGAAGCGGCGGTACTGGGGAACCCTGCAGTTCTGTTCAATCCCGAAAGTACAATCGATGAAATCGTTGGAGCCATCATGGAGGGAGAATTTTTTTCGTCAAAATCGTTAGGCATTTCTGTGCCGGTTCTGGTTGTCATGGGGCAGCGCGATGCCGCATTCTGCAATGTTCCCACGTTGCCCACAGACCCCTTCGCCGCGGATTGTTCGTCAGCAGAGGCATTGATGGCGCATGAAGCCCCTTTTTATTCACCGGCAGCATGCCTTCAGGCCGTGGCCATTGCCAACGCTGCCCATTGTTTGAATCTGCACACCAACGTGCTGGTTACCGATGCCGCCATGCTCACCTGGGCAAGCCTGTACGTGGGCGCCAACGCCGGCCGTCCCGCCCCCATCGCCTGTCCGTAACCTCATTTTCATCCATTTCGGTAGACATTTTCCGATTTGTGACTATGCAGGGGGTGAAATGCAAACTGACACTACCCGTCACTGATTGAGAAAGGAAATTCGTATGGAAGCATTTTGTTTTGTTCGGCCCGAGCACTTGAGTCATCAGGGATACTTATTTGGCGGCAACCTGTTAAAGTGGGTTGATGAATACGCTTGGCTCGCTGCGGCCCGCGACTTCCCTGGCCAGATACTGGTTACCCGCGCCATGGACGACATTCAGTTCACCAAACGCGTCCGCATCGGCGCTATTCTCCGATTTGATACCAACCGTGTTAAGCAAGGCAACACGTCCGCCACCTACGCCGTCAACGTCTATGCCTCCAACCCCGCCTCCAGAGACGAGGAGCTCGTCTTTTCCACCAACGTTATTTTTGTAGCCGTGGACAACAAAGGTCAGAAAGCGGTGTTGCCCAAACTGGAGGAGTAAGAGCGCGTCCTCTGCATATGCCCTGGCCTTGCCAATCTCCCATCCGTTCAAAGCAGGATTGAAGTCAGTGTAAAAATCAGGATGGTGTTTGCATCCCCGACCTGAACAGACTGGCAGGAGAGTTTGAAATTGGATTTGCTTTCTCATACCAGTAGTGGTACATGCTGGATTGGTAAGGGAGCAATGGATAAACGTCTTAAAACGGTTATTTCAATTCTGGTTACGTTGGCAATCTCAGTCAACCTGACACTCCTTGCCTTTCAGCTGCCTATTCTCGAAAATGACTCGGAAGTGGAATTGGAAATCGAGGTCAATGACCAGGGCTCCAACCTGTTTGAGAATACCCTGTCCCTTCATTTTATTGATGCGATTACCAACTTTTCGAATTTTCATCTCGACTGCGGTTATTTGTTGCGGTTGTTTCAAACAAACCTGCTTTTTATTCCATTTTACAAATCCGATTTAAAAGGCCTTTCGCCGCCCCTGGCTCATCTGTAGCCTGAATCCGTTTACCTGGTTTTGTTGTTTTAGAATTGTCACAGGAGGCAAGATGAACCTTATTCTCTCGCTGAATGCGGACAACATCGCGGCGTTGTCATCCACGACCCCAAAGGATGCCATTCGTGAGCTGGTTGCCCGTATAGTAAAAAATTCAGATAATATTCCAAAGGACAGCGTCGAATCGCTGTGTGCCGCTGTGCTGGAACGCGAGGCGTCCCAGTCCACGGGTGTTGGTCATGGATTTGCTTTTCCCCATGCGAGGATTGATGAATGGCCCCATCCCCTTGAAATTGCCATTGGTATCAGTAAGCAGGGCTTGAACTTCAACAGTATCGATGATGGTCCGGTGCACGTGGTGTGCCTGATGATTTCATCCAGAGAAGAACCGTATCTTATTCTGAAGAAAATGTCGTCAATAATCCACGCGTTAAAGCAACTGGACTTCGCGTCGACGGATTACGATGTTTCGGAGATTCTGGCGCTTCTGGATACTCATGACAAGTCCGAAGAAACGATCATTTATGCCAGTGATGTAATGCGACCGGTTGCCTGCACTGTGACGATGGACACATCGATTGAACATGTTGCTCATCTTATGCACACGAAGCGATTGGACGTCATCCCTGTTGTTGATAGTGCAAAGAGATTTTGTGGAGAGGTCTCCTGCTACGACATTTTTCAATTTGGCATGCCCGAATATTTTTCCAAACTGCCCACCATCTCCTTTGTGAGACATATCGATCCGTTTGAGCAGTACTTTCGCATCCGAGGCGACCTTCGCGTTTGTGATTTGACACTTCGTCCAGCGAAGCCAATGTCAAGGAGTCACACACTGTTGGAAGTCATCTTTGAAATGTCGGTAAAAAAAAGAGACCGTCTATTTGTAACAAACGGACATGAGCGTCTGGTCGGCATGATCGACAGGTTCTGTATCGTTGACAAAATTCTATTCTTCTGAGGAACTTAAAATGAAAGCTATTCTCGCAATACTCATATTTGTTATCGCATACATTTTCATCGCAACAGAAAAGGTGAACAAAACTGTGGTCGCCATTGTGGGTGCCGGTGTGGCTATCGCGATGGGCCTCGTTTCGTTTGATACCGCAATCGAAGCGGTTGATTTCAATGTGATTTTCCTGCTCGTCGGAATGATGATCTCGGTACATATCCTATCATCAACAGGTTTTTTTGAATGGATAGCCGTTCACATCGCGCGTGCCACCAAAGGAGAACCGCTAAACATTATGCTGTTTCTGTTCGCCTTGACCGCCATGCTGTCGGCGTTTCTTGACAACGTTACAACAATCATCCTTATTGTGCCTGTAACAATACTCATTTCGCAACTACTCGAAATTCAACCGCACGTTTTTATGATCAGCGAAGTCATCGCTTCCAATATTGGCGGGACGGCAACTCTAATTGGCGATCCCCCCAATATTGTCATTGGATCTCAGGCCAATCTGACGTTCATGGATTTTCTGACCAACCTTGCTCCCGGTATCGGTATCGTACTGATCTTTTTTCTTCTCACCGTCGGATTGATATTAAAAAAACGTCTTAATGTGCCCCAACATCTCAAAGACCGATTGACCCTTGCCGAACCGGCATTGGCCATTGTGGACTTAAAAACCATGCGACGTTCTCTGGCTATTTTCGCGGTGATGTTTGTCGGTTTTTTTGTTCATGGCCTGCTGCATATTGAGCCCGGTGTTATTGCACTGTTTTTCAGTATGGTCATGCTCCTTGTCTGTAAATCCGACGGGGATGAAGTGATGAAGAGTGCGGAGTGGGGTGTCATCCTGTTTTTTGTGGGGATGTTTATGCTGGTCGCGGCATTGGAAGTAAATGGTGTCATCGCACAAATTGGCAACTACCTGGTGAATGTGATGGGCAACAATCTGTTTGGCACATGCATGGCAATCATGTGGGGCTCAGCCATTTTTTCAGCTATTTTGGACAATATCCCGTTTGTTATTGCCATGGTGCCTCTGGTTAAAACGGTTATTGCGCACTTCGCGGCGCTCCATGGCGCAGGGGATGTGGCGTTTGTTGATGCAGAGATTGCGCAACCCATCTGGTGGTCTCTCGCTTTGGGCGCGTGTCTGGGCGGAAATGGCACGCTGATTGGTGCTTCTGCAAATGTGGTCATGGCACGTATCGCAGAAAGAAACAATTGCCCGGTTTCTTTCAAACGCTTCTTTAAATGGGGCTTTGCCTTCACGATTCAGGCGTTACTCATTTCAACCGCATACATATGGCTCAGATACTTTTAATGCCGTGTCTGGAGTGTAAAATGGAACAGCAAACAAAAAAAGTTGGAGATAATGGTGTCGATTTTTCGGGAACTCATCGGCAAGTATTGGAAGAAACGATATCCGTCGAAAGGATGACCAGGTGCAACTTATGAAAGACACTGCCATGCAAGTAATGAATGCTTCGATATTGGGGCCGGAAATGGGAATCTATATTGGACTTGGCTTCTTTTTGGGACAGCAATGTGACATCCATTTCAATACCACTCCTATCTTTACCTGGGTGGGCCTGCTTTTTGGCATCGCATTAGCCATGATGACACTTTTGATCGTTTCACTGAAGATAATTAAAAATCTAAACAATGACCCGCCAAAGTAAATTTATCTTTGCCGCGGATGACAAGATTAGTACCGAGCTCATACGGGAATCTTCTTTCCCTACTCAAACGGATTTGCAATAAAACGCCGGCGCCGCGCATGTGGGGTGAATTTGCCCGACTCAAAGAAGTGGATGAGGTCGTCTCCGCTTTTGTCGCAGCTGTAGTACATTTCGTCGATGTGGTGTTCTTTGAGGAAGGCGTGCAGGTTTTCCACGTTGCCTTCGAATCCGTCTTTTGACAGATAGTCGGGGATGAACGCATCATAGGAGAGGCGCATTTTACATTATGCGTCTTTGAGGCGCAAATGGTGTTCTGAATTGCTCAATAATTGTTCGGATGTATTGCCCCTTTGGCGGTGGTGTAATATTGTGATGCGTATGAATTCAGAGAACAAAAACAGTTGGCGTCAGGTGCTCGATGACACAGCGGAACTGCTGCCGTGCATTGTGTGTGAAGTGGATACAGAGTTGCGGTTGATTTGGGTGAATCAGCTGGGACTGGATACGTTTCGGTATTCGGCAAAAGAGTATCAAAACGGTATTGATGTATCGCAGATGTTTGAAACCGAGGATAGAGAGTTGGCGCTGACTAATTTTGCCCGGTTAATATCGAACGAAGAATTCGATGCGCCCAACGAATATCGGCTGGCCAGACGGGATGGGACATTTGCCTGGTACCAGGTGCGCGCTGCGCGAATACTCCGCGACGGAAAAGTCATTGGCGTGCGTGCCTGTCTTTGGGATTTGACCGAAAAGAAGCTTGCCGAGCAGCGTCTGGCGGAGAGTGAAGAACGGTTTCGCCGTATTTTTTTTCAGTCCCCCAACGGGGTTGCGCTGTTTAGAGGAGACGGCACTTTTGTGGAAGGCAACATTTCGTATCAGCAGATGATGGGGGCGGGAAGCGCTTCCAGTCGCAACGCAAAAGACAATGCAACCAACAAACAGCTCAATCTGTTTTCAGTCGTGACGGTGGCGGACGCCGCACGGGCCGTGTTGCAGCGCGGAGCGGTGATTCGGAACGAGGCGTCATCTGTGAATGTCGATGTTAAGGGAAACACAGACAATCTGTACGACTGGGTAATTACGCCACTTCGGTTTGACGGAAATCCGGATGCCATGCTGCTGTTTCAGATTCAGGATGTGACCGCGCGGGTCAAAGAGCAGCAGGAAAAATTGGATTTGGCCAATCGAATTGCAAAGAATGCAGTTGAAAAAGCCTCACGGCTCAAAGCAAGAATGCTGAGAGAGCAGACATTTGAAAATATGGTGGCGCAGAGTGACGCCATGAAAAAGATTTTTGCCCTTCTACCCCAGATGGCCCAGACCGACACCACTGTGCTGGTGGTGGGCGAAAGCGGTACGGGCAAAGAACTGGTGGCGCGAGCCATCCACAAATCATCGCCACGGGCGAATAAACCCTTTGTGGCCATAAATTGTGGCGCGCTTCCCGATACGCTGTTGGAGGCGGAACTTTTTGGTTACAGGGCGGGTGCGTTTACGGATGCCAAAAAAGACAAACCCGGCAAGTTTACGCAGGCCAATGGAGGGGTTATTTTTCTGGATGAAATTGGCGACATTTCACAGGCCATGCAGGTGAAGTTGCTTCGGGTGCTGCAGGAAAAAGTGGCTGAGCCTTTGGGCGCGACGCACTCTGAAAAGGTTGATGTGAAGGTGGTGGCCGCCACCAATAAGGATTTGTCGCAAATGGTGCAAACCGGCGCGTTTCGTCAGGATTTGTTTTATCGCATCAATGTATTGAAAGTGACGCTGCCACCCCTTAGAGAGCGACTGTCCGATGTGCCGCTGCTGTGCGACCATTTTGTTGAAAAATACAATGGTCGTTTCAGCAAGGAAATTGAAGGAGTATCCAAAGAGGCCCTGGATGTTTTATTGCGACACAATTATCCTGGAAATATCCGTGAGCTGGAGAACATCATCGAACACGCGTTTATCTTTTGTAACATGCCCACAATCCATTTGAATCACCTGCCTGAAGAGCTGGCGCACGCAAACGGCAGACCGGCATCACTGCCAATGGAAGCTGTATCCGCAGGTGTGACGGGTATGGATGAGCTGGAAGCGGCCTATATTCAATCCATGCTGGCCAAATCAGGCGGCAATAAAACCGAGTGTGCCAGAATTATGGGCATTCACAAGGCCACGTTGTTTCGAAAAATTAAAAAACTGGGATTGTAGGGGGCAGATATTAACCTTCAGGTGTTGGGCATTTTTCCGCAAAATGCACCATACAGACCTCCACCTTGATTCCCAGTTGTTCAAATACCTCCAGCCAGCGGTTCTGATTGTCCCGGAGGCGGTCGCCGGGACCTTTGACCTCAATGAATCGACCGCCGTTTTCATCGCGCACAAAGAGATCGGGGAACCCGCTGCGATGGTTGGGGATGTCGGAGAGCAAATGTGCGAATACGCCGCGCCACTGCGCCTGTGAAAATGCATCGAAACAGGACAGCAGCTCCTCAATGGCCAGCGTGTTCCAGTGGACGAATGGGTTTTGGATGCCTTTTTTTTTGTTCCAGTTGGTAACGATTCTGTTGCGCCAGACCGAGTGCGATTGATTGAGGGTGTCTTCGATAAGGGAGGCGCGGCGGTATCGAAAATACGGCTCGTTTAAATCCGATGGCGCAGACTGAAAGCGATGGTGCCACACACCTTGCACATCGGCAAAAATTACCGACCAGAAAATCAATCCAAAGATTCCCAGCGGCAGATGATTCTCCCGCCAGATGGCGCCGTCGATATGCGCACAGGTCACCTCCTCCACAGTGCCGCTTTCCTGTTGCCACGTTTCGTGACGTTCTTTGATTTTCAGGATGGGAACCTGTGGCACAGGTTGGTTTGTTTTTTTGTACACCCGTGGGGCGAATCGCCTGTGAAAAGCGGTCTCATCGGCGCACAGCGGGCTTTTAAATATTGCTTCAAGGATGGTCTGTGCATCATTGAAGCGATGCTGCTTAAACGCAATGCGGCATTGGCGCTCCCTGGACGGAGGCAGGTCGTTGGTGGCAAACAACCTTGCCGCTAAATCCACCATTCCCAGCTGCTCCAGTCGATACGCCACCTGGTTGGCCACTTTCGCAAAACGGCTTTTAAGCAGTTCGCCCTGGTGAATGACGAGGAGACTCTCCGCCAGCGAAGGGAGAAAGTCAAACTGGCGGCACTGTGTCATGTGATGAAATGCCGCTCGCAAATCATTGAGATGAATGTACATAGATACTTCCCTGTCATCCGAAAACAGGCGATTGGATGGCGACAGTGGCACGGTTTCAAAACGCATCATGCCAATATCTTCGAGGACAAATTCCGTCAGACTCTGGTGTTCGTTGCCAAAGTACAACAGGTTGAGACGCCGCACCGCATCACGAAAAGCGGGACGGATGATCTCCCGTCTACAACCCCAGTCTGCGGGTGGTTTTTCTTCGGTGTCGGGCTCAAAGCAACTTTGCAAATCCCGTTTGCGCGTATTGCGGTCTCCGTCTGTAAAAAGTGGCTTTGACTGAGCTACGGGCAAAAGGTGTATCACATCAAATGCGCGCACCGGCGGATTGCGTTCCAGCAGTCCCTTTGTCTCCAATTCCACAAGGGCCATTTCGATGCTGGGCACCTCCGCGTACTGGAGTGTATCGACAAGAAACAGCGGGCCTTTGCGCAACAGCAATCGCACCAGCAGACGCTGCGCCTGTTCATTTGCATCTTTAAAGCGATTCACAAACGACCAGTCGTCGTCGTGCAGAATATCGCCGTATCGCTGCACTACCGTGTCAATCATCTCAAGAAAGTAGTTCAGATAATAGTTAGCGGGCGGCATTGGACTCCCTGGGCTCTGTTGAAAACAGTGATGAAACACATTCGTTTAATAACGCATATCATCATCATCAGCAGCAGCAAGGCGAAATATGGTCGCACATTTGCGACAGGTGTCGCGAATGTGCGCACCTTTTGCTGGTGGGAGATTGGTTGGGTTTTAAAAAGATATGCAATTTTAGAGGTTTGCCGGCTTCAATGCTCCTGGCCTTTGGATTGCTATTGTTTTGTGCAAAACCCGCGTGAAACCGGAGCATTGAAAGGAAGTGCACGAATGAACACTGTGTTGGAACTCAACCGTTTTTATCAGCAATTATTAGCCCATGGGAGGCTGACATCACTTGCCATTTGCCTGTTGATGGCCGTGACGTGTATGGGCTGCTTCGGTCTGAGCGGCGGCGTTGGGTTTCGCGAGTCCCTGGGAGATACCCCTCGTGTGGTTCGCTCCGGTGTTTATGGTAATGTGGGTCGGTGGGCGTCTATAGCGGCTACTAAGAATGATCAGAGTATTGAGATGAAACTCGGCTTTGATTCCAGAGCCGAATACATGGAGGACAACAACATACGGGACGACGGTGTGACCATGGAGGTGGGGTTGAGCTACAATCTGTTTTTTTCGCGGGGAGATGTTTTTCATGTGATCCAGCCCACCGTGGCTGTTTATGGTCAGCCAGTGCATACATATCGCCTCGCCAACATCTTCGAACCGACCGCCGGGGCAAAATTGGGAGTGGGCATTGAATTTGGCGATTTCACATGGCCAGGATTGCACACGTCTCTGTGCGGGGGCGTGTATTCAGAAGGGCAGGGGTATTTGTGTGTCCGCCACAGTACCAGGGATGAGGGATGGTTTGGCGTGGATGTGAACGTGGCGCTGCCCCCGGCGGTGATGCTGAAGCACTTCGGGGACATCGAGATTCCGCTGTATATGGGGTGATATGGGAGAGTTGCCGCTTGCGCCGAAATTCAGCTGGCAAACGTCAGCCTTTCACGTGGATGACGCCCGCGTCTCCAACCGCAACCACCACATGCCTATCTTCTATGGTGTCACCGGCAATGGCGTGTATAATGGGCCCGGTGACGCTTCCTCGCGCCATTGAGATCCATCGAACGCAGCAATACCGTTACCCGCGGCGTGGATGTCGGTATCAACGGGATGTGGCTCCATAAATTCGACGCTCTTTTAGGAGGTTGCACGTTTTTTGGATGTGAGGAAAATTATCGCGGCCGCTACACAACTGAGCATGCCAATCCACTGGGATGTGGTCAGGTTGAATATTACGCCACGGCCGCTGTCGCCGCGTATGAACTCAATAAGAGTTCTTGTGAATCCATAGTACATCACAAAAAACAGGAACAGATGGCCCTTTGTTGAAAATCGGTTTTTCAGCAGCAGGAGCAGCCCAAAGAGGATGAATCCATTGAGTGATGAAACGAGCTGTGCGGGATACACCGGCAGTGATGTGGTGGCGTCACTTTGTACAAGCCCATCGTGGACATGGTGCCAGAACGCCGGGGCGCCTTTTTGCAGGGCGGCATGATGGGCAAATGCAACATCATTGGCGAATCGGCTTTCCCAGTTGGGAAACTGAATACCCAGGGTTTTAAGCCATGTGGGTGCAGTGTCAAAAATGGGGCGTCCATAGTCGCAACCGTATAAAAAGCATCCGATGCGTGTGATGCCAAGACCCAGAGCAAGAGACGGTGTGGCGGCATCGGCAAAGTCCGCCAGAGAAAGTGGGTGTTTTCGGGTGTAAACCCATGCCCCCAGAAATCCCCCCATAAAACCGCCGTAGGCCACCAGTCCTGTGTGTCCGGGAATGAGAAGTTTGAGTGGGTGGTCGAAGTTCAAATGAGACCATTCGGTTATCACCGCCAGCAATCTCGCCCCCACAAGGGCGCACGCGGCACTGACCAGAATCAGGCGCTTCAGTTCAGTCGCTGGCAGTGACTGTTTGCCGAAGTACATGGTCATAAACCATCCCGCCACAATAGAAATACCCAGCATCACCCCATACGCGTGAATGGGTAGATTGATTCCAGGAATGGTGAAGAGTACTGGATGCATACGAACTGGCTTACATTTTTTTTTCATTTATGGCTAGATGCAGATGCATATTTCAGTGGGGTGTTTGGCGGTTGTCATCGGTGTCTTCGGCGGCCAGTCTGGCGGCGGTGGCGCGTTCAGCGGCAGTGATTTGCAAACTGGGCAGCAGTGTGACTTTTTGAGTGGCCGTCGCGAGTCGGATGGCAGTAAGGCGTTTATCCATTTTTTTGTACATGCGAGAAAATCGCGCCGTTTGCTTTCCGGCAACGCCATTCAGATTGGCCGCCCAGCGATAGCCAATGGGTTGGTACCACAGCTCGGCGGTGACGCGGAAGGGGCCTTCGGCATTGCCAATAGGAACCATGTAATTAATTTTGTCGCCACCGTCGGCAAAACTGATGTCCTCTCTGGCAGCGCCTTTCACTGCGATGTCGCCGTTGGCGGTTTCTTTGTCAAAGCCGGAAGGCGTGATGCGGTTGTCTTTGAGATAAGTGGTGGCATTGAGAAGGCCGGTGGTCACGCGGTTCGAGTTGTCTGCCAGAATCGCTTCGTAGATTTGCACCTGTTCCTCATTGTTAATCGAATCATAGTGAGGCTCGAATTTGCGGGCGTCTCGGTCATTGTTGTTGCCGCGAATTTTACCGTCGTAGAGCCTGCCGGATTCAAAAATGGTGCCCCCATCGTCCTGCACCGTGAAATGAATCCAAACGCGTCTGGAGGGATAGGCTGTGGGCAGTTTATGACCGGCCAGGTTTTCCACGGTCACCATCGCCGAGAGCTGCCCGTCGCCCGTTTGCGCCGGTCCCACCGAAACGGCGATGGTGGCCGCATTCTTCTGCAACTGTTCGATGGTGGCGATTCGCGCGTTTTGCAATTCCGCAGTGTTGGCCTGTAAAAACAAATCGTTGCAAAACGTACTGAGCATGGACAGCAAAAAGAAATTGCCCCCTTTAAAAATGTGCTTTTGAACATTCTCTCTGGGCGCTCCCAACACACTGGAAATGGCCATGGCGCCGTCGGCTGCGGTCATGTGGCATTCCTGGCAGCTCGATGCGTCGGCATAATCGCTATGCCGCCATTCCAAAAACGGCACCTGTTCTGCCAGCTGTTCCATATCGCTGCTGTTTTCGCCCAGCGCATGGGTGTAGAGTGTGTGGCAGGTGGCGCAAAACTCCGCCTGCTGAATGTGATTGCCCTTTTGGGGAGTGTATCCGGTGGATGAGTTCATGATATGCGCCACGCCCGGTTCAATATCAAAGGGACCAAAGACGCGCTTTGCGCCCGGAGGTTGCGTCACATCCACATGAAATCCCCCGGAAAAACTCAGAGACGTCCCCAGACGCTTGTCGGTAATCTGGTGGCACACTGTGCACGATACGCCATCTTTTGCGAATGGCGCTACCGGATTCGCAAGGCGTCCGAACGCATTGGGTAAATGGGCAAACACCTGACCGGATGTGCCATTCTGTTGTTGGATTATCCGGGCCATGGGCATATGACAGGTGGCGCATTTATCCTCAATGGCAGCCGAGGCATCGGGGTGATCAACGGTTTCCCGCTGAACAGACGCGCGCCAGTAGGGATCGTTGGAGGCATTGGCCATGACCGACGCGCGCCAGTGAACGCCGATGGATGCATCGCCATTCCGATCCGCCAGTCCGTTGTGGCACGCCTGACAATCGGTGGAAGCGGAAAACAGGCGGGAAGGGGGAACCTCCTGCTGGGCGAAGCTGCAATGGACACCTGCGGCTGTGATAAAAACCAGAGTTATTGTGCGCAATGATACAGTCGTCGCACTCATAACGCCCCCCGCCATCCATCTGTGAAACCGCCATCGAACCAGTCCCACAGGAGATATGCCATGTATTGAATATTATCCCTGTCGAAGTCCGTCACCGGAATTCGGGCGCCCAGACAGAATCGGATGTGTTGGCGCTGATTCAAAGTGACCTGCAGTTCCGGAAGCACCTGCCACTCAATTTTCGTGTCGTCCTCCATCTCTTTGGCGCCCAGAACTTCAATCATGGGAGACCATGTTCGGCCGTATCCGCCTTTGGCAAAACTATGACCAAACACACCGCGCCAGAACAGCTCGTGGGCGCCCTTATTCGGTTTGGTGGAAAGTTCCGCTCCGGCCTGAAACTGCAAAAAGCCCAGGGCGGGAATGAGTTGCCCCAGAGTTAAAAAGGGTTCTATTCGGAAAAATCCTTTGCCGATTCGGTCAGCTTCATCACCGGAAGGCAAAATGACTTCGGTGGACAGACTCATAATGGTGAGCGACTTGAGACTGTGGAATACATTGAATTTGTAGCCCAGCGCAATATCCCCGACGCCTTCGCCAAAGCGGGTTTGTGTGGTCCCATCGGCCTTCTGACGCTCCAGTTCTTTTACCACCACTGGTATGGCCACTTCAACCTGGTGCCGTGCGCCGATGCGTTTTTCAAAAACAAACTTTCCCTCAAACATCCAGGGTGAACCACCGTTCATCGAATACGTGAACATGTATTCATCTTCCGGGTACGCTTTGCCGGTGACCAATGCTTTGGGCAGATTGAGGATGCCGTCGGGCCATTTGTCTTCTGCGCAAAACCGTTTAATGTGTGCTACGGCCGCCTTCAATTGGGCGTCGGTCAGCGCCTCGCCGAACGCGGGCATCATTTGATGGAAACCGCGCACAGGGCCGCCCAGACGGGCAATCTGAAACCAGTCCGCCGCGCCTTCGCGAGAGGTGAAGTTGCAGTCTGAAAAATCGGGTAGCGGCGTTTCGAAGGCCACCGAGGATTGGGAGTTGCCCCGACCATTGCCGCCATGACACGCGGCGCAGGCGGTCATATAGATGTCGCGACCGTTTTTCAGTGCGTTCCACTCGGTTTGTTGGGATGCCGTTCGGGCCAAATCGGGCGCCACCAGACCCAGAGCTGCGGCGACAACAGCAATTCCTATTACCATTGCGGTTTTGTTTCGATTGCGCATTTTGTTTTCTTTCGGTTTTTTTGATACGGGATTATGTTACTTCAACCAAAAAGGTTGTACACTGTACCACCTTACAATTTTAAGAAAAGTGGGCATTTGGGTTATTGAGCCAACCATAGAACACAAGGAGTGAACAAATGTCAGAGGGAACGAAATTGAAAAAGGGAATAGCAGCTGTCTGGATACTTTTGCTGCTGATGGCGTCGGGATTGGCGTTTGATGCCAGAGGCGAAGACAAGGAAAAGAAGACATCGTCCGTGGAGGAAGCAAAGCAAAAAGCCAAAGAGGCGATGGAAAAACTGAAAAAGGACGTTGATAAAGCCGACAAGACCGATGTGGATGAGATGAAGAAACTCGCTTCCGAAAAGATGGCCAGTGGCAAAGAAGCGCTGGGCAAGCAGTTGGAAAAGGCGAAGGGAAAGAGCGAGGAAGTGAAGGACAAGCTGAAAAAGGATAAAGAAGCTGAGGAAAAAAAAGGAAACGCCGGGGACAACAACGGAAAAGCGAATGGCAGTGACAAGGCCAAAGGGGAAGCAGAGCATCCCGGCAAACACCTGGGCGAAGCGAAAAAGGCAGAAGCAGACGCCACGGATTCGGATTCCGCCGGCAAGGAAGATGAGGAGAAGGCAAGGGACATCCGTCGTCGGGAGTTGGGCTATCTGATGCATCGCAGATATTTAGGGACCAATGAGAAGCATCAGCAACTGATGAAACAGATCGGCGAGAAAAAGGGATTGAAGATGTCGGAGCAGCACAAGCATTACCGCCGTATCGCCCGTTTGGAACGCCTTAGGGAACTCGCAGTGGATATTGACGATGCCGAAAAAATTAAAACGATTGATGCGTTGCTTCAGCAGGAAATTACGCGGCATGAAAACGTCATGGTAGAACTGCATAAACAGGCGAAACAGGATGTGAAGCAAGGGGACAAGGAGGGAAAGTGACATGAAACGCATTGGAATTATTTTAACTGTTTTGGTGATGTGTATTGGTGGTTCGGCCTGTAATCTGCTGCAAAAGGAATCTGCTGAGCCCAAAGATGAAAACAAGGATTCGGCTAAGGCAGAGGTAGCTGTGCCTGCGCCGGAGGAAGCTGTGGGCGAGGGGCTGACGGAAGATGAAGCAAAAGCGCTGCTTAGGGATGAGCGAGTGAAAGCCGGTACTGAAATTTCAGGCAGCGACTTGGAAAATGAGCTGTTGCGTCTGCAGGAAGAACTGACCGCCGACATTGAAGGTCGGGAACCGGATTTTGAGCGTGTCGGTGTGCAACAGGAACTGAAACCATTGGTCGCCAAAGAAACGTTTTCTCCGGACAACGCATCTTCGCCCACGGCATATGAACGCGATATGGCGGTCATGAAATTTATCCGCGAATACGTTGAAAAGAAAAAAGAACAGGAAGTCGATTCTGAAAAAGCCAGCGCTGATGCCGCAACACCAAAGACGGAATAATCCCCCCTTTTTATTGGGATGATTCCAGCGGACTGCCCCGTGGACCGTTCCTGTACGGTCCGAGCACAAAGTATTTAACAGTTATTTCCAATATATTTCATCTTTTTGAGTGTTTTTTCACGTTTATTGAAACCGCCATTTTGTTTGTCGAAAAACGGGCTGTTGTCCCTGACAGGTACGGGAATGGGTCTACACTTTGATGGAGGATACTTTTTGTATCGCCAATCGGATTGAAATTAGGGAATAGGATTCATGAAGCATATCAACACAATTGGTGTCGTCTTTGCGTCTGTCTGGATTTTTGCGTGTGGGGGCGCCCAGGAAAAAGACGCGGGCAGCTATGATTGTCAGGAAGTGTTCAGGGATGTCATTGCAACACCTGAAGAGAAGACGTGCGGTTTTGCCGCGCTGGAGCAGTTTGAGATGCAGGTGTTCGCCCTTCGAAAAGATTGCAATGCGGAATTTACACCGATTCAGCAGAACCAATTGGGAGACAAGCTGACCAAAGCGCAAAAGTGCACCGAAATCGATCAGGTGAACGGTCCCAAAAGACGGGCGTGTGAAAATAAGGTGGCGGATGTGGTCTCACAAAAGGATTGTTTGCAGCAGGCATGTGCGGACGCGCTGACGCAGCTGAAACAGACTATAGAGGAGTGCAGTGACCCGGCGATTGACGGTGCGCACATGACAGAAGCAAAGCAACTGGTGTCTGTTTTGGAAGAGCGCGTCGAGGAAGGTGATAGACTGAAATCGCTGGTGCAGTTGAAAGAATCCTGTGACAGGTGGCAGGAAAAACTGACAACGAATCGGGCGATGGCGATTGTGGAGGATATTACGCGGCGAATCTCTCAAACTGCGCCCATCTATCAGCCTCAAACGAGTGGTTCCCAAATGGAAGCCAGTGTGCAGTCTGCACTGCAGGCGTGTGAGCCACCTTTGCGGGCATCGGTTAAATGGATTGCAGAAGATTTCAGAGAGGAACTGGATAGTAAAGAAATTCGCGGCAGCAAATCGAGAAGTAAACGAAGACTGAAACGACTGGAAAAACAGTATAAACATCTGGCGCAGGCGGATGCGGATTCGCTGTTTGCAGAGATTTCCGCTCCTTTGACTGATTTGATGGAGGCGCACAATTTTAAAACATCCATTCGACCTGCCGGCAACGCTGCAACCTCTTTGCAGCCGCCCGCCCCGGCGCCTCAAGCGGTGGAAACTGCAAAGACATCAGCAACCAACACACCTTCTGCCCAATCAGATGCCGACGATCCGAAGCCAACAGCTGCATCTAATGCGTCCTCAGCGACCGAACCTGAGTCGGCGTCCAGCAAGGTGGATGCTGCGTCTATTCAGGCGGGAAATCCATTTGCGAACGCTGCCGGCGAAAGTTCTGGAAAAGCACTTTCACCCAAATGCAAAAAGCTGCAAAAAAAAGTGGAGCACTATGACGCGAAAGTAGACCAGTACAACAGGAAGAACAACGCGAGTAAAGCGAAGGCCTATGAAAAGAAACGAGACAAAGCGCAGCAGAAATTTGATGACGGCGGCTGTTCATAGGTTAGTCTTTAAGCCGAAAAGGCAAAGGCAGCATATTGCCTGATTTGGCAGGGAAGAATGTAGTGAGAATGGAATGACCGGCTCCGAACGCAGAAACGTAGGGCGGTCGGTTATCTGCCGCCAGGCTCTCATTACAGCACAGGATAAACCTGCGCGCTACGTTGGTGTCTGAAATACTTCTATTTGTGCCTGATTGCAATGGACCAGCTAGAGATCTTACCTATGAGCGGCTGTTAAACGAAATGCGTGGCGGCATCGACGCCGACCGCCGATGCGTTCATGCCGGCAATAGACTTGTGGGAGGAGACTATTTTTTGGTGATACGTCTACCGACGGGCCGTCTAACCGGTTTGGCCACAGATTGTTTAACCATCTTTTTAGCCGGCTTGCGCAACGGTGCTTCCCTGACTGGTTTTCGAGGTTTTACGGGTTTGGATGGAACAACCGGCCCGCTCGGTTTTATGGGCTTTTGAACAGGGAGCATCATGCATTGCGGGCAGGGAATGTATTGATGTTTCGTCACGTCTTTAATATCTTCAAACCAGATTAAATCCGCATCATTCAGTTTGTCCAGCTTTTTGCAGTTGAGCAGGTGAACGAGTTTGGTTTTGGTGTTTCCAGCCATGGCGAAAATAGTCACCGGCATGGTGACATCCATAACGGTCACCGCGAAATCCTTCAGACATATTTCGTCACGTTTGAGACGAACCAGCGTTTTGCAGGTGGGGTGTTTCAGCGTGATACTCGTTGACACCAGACAGGTGCGTTTGACATCCAGTCTGGCGGCGCCTGCCTTGAATGGAATTTCCACTTCATAGGTGCCATCCAGCATGTCTTTGGCTGGCCATCTGTGGTTACGTCCTGCAGGCGTTGTGAAGAAAATACGGTCGGCGAAACCAGGACCCAGCAGGTGAGCGCTGTTGTCTTTGGGTTCCACGTGCATACAGATGGTATTTTTATCTTCCATGTATCCAAATACCACGCTGTGTTTGGCAGAAGGTATAAAGGGAACATTCCATGAACCGCGATATTCAAGGGTGTAACGCTGCTCACGACGCAAAGCAGTAATAAGAGCCTGAACCGCTTTGGTCTGATAAGTCTGTTCAAATTTTCGGATTGCCGTCGCACTCAATTGCGGAACCGCCACTAGTGTGTTGACGGATTTCGCAATAGAGACTTTTCCAGGCACAGTGCGCGAACGTTTGGAACGACTTGCCGATTGAACAACTTTTTGTAGTTTAGCAGCTGCCCGCGCTTTAGCATTGAATTCATCTGTATATTTTTGAGTGGCGACGGTCACTGTTTTGGTGAGCACTTTCGCCAGCTCATTTTTACGTTTTGTAATTTCCGTGGGTTTGGCCATACGAACGCCTGTACATGTGACGTCGACGCGGTATTCTCCGGGACTATCAGGGATAAAGGAACCCACGTACTCACCTTTGCCCATATGTTTGAGAACAATTCGTTTGGCCGCCCCTGGTACGGGTTTGAGTCGGTTTGCCAGCTGGCTGATATATTTGTCGGTGGGATTTTCAATATCTGCCAGAACAGGATTCTTTTCTTTGGTTAGTTTGTCATACTGCTGAATTGAACGTTTACACAGCAGCGCGAGTTTGTCGCCAGCCCAGGAGGGCGGCTGGGTGATGAGTCCCGTCATGCGTGCATTGGTAATTGCCTTGCCCGACTCATCATTCAGGGATGCACGCACCCATACCCTGTTTCCGGGGGCCGCTTTGCCTTTGCTCACCAGGTCCACTCTGAACTTCATGTCTTCTTTAACGAGCGCACCTACGGCATATCCGCCCTTACCGGTACCTGTACGAGTGACTTTCAATTGCCACTGGCCACTCCAGCAGTGCTCAGCGCCGGAAATATGCAGGGGGTAATTGACGGTAATCATCGTGCTGTAGCTGGTTTCAGCAAAGCGTATGCCCTCTGTGCGCATGGCGATTTCTTTGTTGATTGTGCCTGCTTTTTGGGGCAGGAGTACTTCAACCCTCCAGTTGGATGGCGTTGGATCATCGTGGTTGAGATAAAACACCACCTGACTTTGCCCCGAATGAATCTGCACCGGTTCCGTTACGGATTGGCCTTTTGAGAGAATGGGGTCGGGTGTCATCATACCTGCAGAGTAACCGTACAATCCCATAAATATATTGTTAAACCAGTTGTGAATCAGGATGGGCGCCGCTTTGGGGCCGCCGGACCATGACACGATTTCGGTGAAATCCACTTCTGGAATGCCTCCCGTATCATGTACGATATCTTTCAACCCGTCCACCCAGGCGGAACCACCGCTCATAAGAGCCATTGGGTATATTCGAACTTCAGGGTCTCCTCCGTTGAACCAGTAGTCGGCGCCCAGTCCACTGTTGTGAAACACAGCCGACGTTGCGGGAGGCATGTTTTCCATACCGTCGGTGAGTGTGAGAATCACCCGTTCCGCTTCCGAATCTCCAATGTCTGTGAGTCTGTCTCGACAGAGGAGCAATCCCTTGCCCAGCGACGTGTTGCCGTTGGGCGCTACACCAAGGCATGTTGTTTCGACGGCAGTACCGTCCGATTTGGCATTTCCGTTTCCAAGCTCGTACGCCCCAAGGACATCCGTTGCCGGTCCTCCGCTGGCAAACCAATAGACGCCGAGTTTGTATTTATCGCTGTTGGCGGTGCCTTGCACCATATCAGCAAAAGCACCCGCACCACTGGCGGCTGCTTCCCAGCGATTCTCCCAATTCATTGAACCCGAACGGTCCAGCAAAATGGTGGCGTTGACATTTTCTTTGGTCTCGCTCACGTTCATGCTGAAAGGGACAACTTCACTTTGAGCAACCAGCGTACCACTGTTGAATTTTTTTGCCACAACGCGGATTTCATTGCCGCCGTTGGTTCCTTCCGGAATGTACAACACATCTCCTGTACCCAATACTTTGGTTTGCAGTGTCCAGTTCAGTGCCGAACCGCCATCCTGCAAAAATTCCATGGCTGCGGCAATTGACGGCAAACTTCCTGGATAACTGAATTCAACCAGCACACTATCTCCAGCGCCAACCCAACTGTCTACCACCAGCTGCGCAATGTAACGCATTCTTTCGCGTCCAGCGGGTAGAGTCGTGCCGCCGCCCTGTGCGGCGAGTCCCATGTCTACAGAAACAGGGACGTTCATAAAGCATTTGGGCGCCAGTGCAGAACCTGCATTCATGTGTTGAGCAGTGACGGATGCGGTTCCGTACTCGCCATATTCGATGGCAACGGTGCCAATCGTTGCCTGATTGTCGGCAGCCCCATTATTAATGGTGCATACTGTTACCGGCAGGTCTTCGGTCATTTCAAACTGCCATTGTTCACCGGCAGCGTCGGCCACGGAAAGGACGCCTGAGCCTGCGTGTGAAATTCGAATCGGCGTTGACGCAAGCCGGCGCAGGGAAACAGATGTGCCTGCAAAAAGTGATTTTGGATGCCCCGCTTCATAAATGGAAAAATCAATGGCGCCGTTGCTGGTGCCCACAGGCCAGGTGAATGAGCCGGTTGTTGTTGCTGTGACAACCCCCAATGGCGACATGCTTATCGTCAACCCGGCGGGGAAAGAGCTGTTTGATACTGCAAATGAATAGGTGAAACCTTCATCGGGTACAACCGGGTCTGTTCCGGTTTGTCCCTGAAATATGTTGATTTCGGAAAAGTCCATCATTGGTTTCAGATGAAGATGCAGCCCGTCAATGATGGATTTTGCACCTGCAGATTCGGTGATGACCAGCTGAAACGTTCCGCTGGACGTGCCGGCAGACGGCCATGAAAAATAGGCAGGATCATACGTGGCAGTGACAGAACCCAGATTTGTGAAAGCCAGGTTCAGGTGCTCCGAAATTGAGTTTACCGGGGATGTCAGTGAAAAAATGATGCCATCATCCGCCAGCAGGGGATCGCTCCCTGTCTGATTTTTGTAAACATTAAAATTGGTGAAGTCGATGACGCGCAGGTGAATGTCTATTTCTCTGGTGGCTGTGTGACCGGGATTGGTTGAATCGGTCAGCAAAAACTGCAGTCTTCCCTGAATGCTGGCACCTCCGGATGCTTTCCAGTCAGAGATAGTACACACCAGCTCATTGTATTGTCCCTGTTCATTGTCATCAATGCCATCATTATTGTTGTCGACAAAAATACCATCATTGGAAGTGAATGTTGTCCCCACTGCAAAATTTCCTATGAGCACTGTTGGATTGGACCAGTTCCATCTTGCAGAGTTGTTGCCCGGAACAGGAACGGAGTCCTCAAACAGTACGGGGTGATGCTGTTGCAGGACGGTTCCTCCGCTTTGAGCGGAAAATAAATAGTAAATGCTATACTGTAGTCCCATTTTTGTTTCTCCTCCTGTACGGTATTTTGTTTGGATTTTTGGCCCTAATATTCGTATGCGCCAATGTCGGGAGTGGCGTCACGCAGTTGACCTTTAAAATCAAATTCGGTTGAACTGGCAGCGTTGGCAGCGTTAATGACACTGGACCCTGCCGTTTGATCGAGACTCCAGATTTTGAAGTTGCTCGGGATTGCCAGCCAGCTCTCAATGTCTCCCCAGACAGTGATGGAATTGGATGTGTTGGACACGATATAAAAAGCCAGTTTATGATTGACGTCGGGCTGCACATATTTGCCGGCCAACTCACCTGCCGCCCAGACATTGTTTGGATAAATCAGTGTGGTTTGATACATGGGCGCTGTATCAATGCTGGACCATGCGCCGGTTTCATTTGTCACCGTTTCAAAGGTCGGCGACGTCAGAACATTGAGATTCGTGGCCACAGAATAGTTGGTATAAGTGCTGTTGTTGCCATCGCATGTGGTGGCACATACACATTGATCGTCCACAAAGCTGTGTGTGACAGTGGCGCCGGCTAATGGGCGCAGAGTGATATCGTATTCCATTGTTTCATTTTTTGAGACGATGGTATTTTGCAGGTTAATGATGCTGCCGGCGCCAACCCCAAGAATCGCCCCTGGTTCAGTGGCGCGCGCAGTGTTTGCAAAATTATAAGCAATTGTGGAGTTATCGATTTGAATCGATGAATTTGTGACACTTATCGCAGAACCGCCATAGGAGTCATTTTCACTTCCATATGCATAATTTCCAAGCAAAACAGAGTTATTCACTAAAGATGGCGATGCCAGTCCATAGAGGTAAATGGCGCCACCTGATGAATATGTGCTGTTGCCCGTAAATGCGACTGAATCGAACGATACGCCAGCTGAATTTATGGCGTAAAAGGCGCCGCCTGAATCAACAATTGCGGCGGCATGGGTGACGGCATTATTTGTAAAAAAGCATCTTTCAAATCGGGCTTCACCTGTCGCCTGAAAAATAGCCACAGCGCCACCTCTTAAATATGCGTTATTGTCCGTGAAAACGACTTTTCGAACAGTGGGCGAGACATTGCCCGATATGAGCATGCCACCTCCGATGTTGGTTGTGGTTGTTGTGCTTGTAACCGGATCCGCAGCAAAGCCACCGCCAACAATGAATCCATCAAGCACTGCATTGGCGCCGCATCCGCCTGTTTCAACGCAGGAAACAACATGTGCTACCCGGTTGGTGGGAACACCGCTTTGCTCACCGCTCAGAATCGTATAGTTGTTGGGTAACATGGGATCGCGCTGGCTGAGGTCGCCGCCAGTGGGGGGGAACCCTCCCAGAAGCGTCACATTGGCCTTCATGGAAATGGTGTCATTAATGGACCCCTGATAAATATGGTACACGCCCGCTGCGACACGGATTTCGCAACTGGTCGCGGACCCTCCAGGTGTGTTGAGGGCGACGTTTGCGGCTGTGAGTGCATTGGGAATACTGCCCATCGCATCCACCCAGCTGCTGCCAGTCCCTAACCCCCCCGCCGCGACATAGAATATGCGGACATCGCAATTATCGCCTGTCCACTCGTCACTGACACAGGTGCATGTGCCGCTGATGCCTTCGGTATCGTTATCGACGCAATCCGTATAAGTGACGTTCACAATACCGCAGGAATGAAATACGGGATTGGCGATACACGCATCAGAGTTGCCTTCGCAATGATCATTGTCACCTGAACACCATGAGCCGTCATTGCAGCTGTGGGCAACGGCGGCGTAGTCGAATTCATACGTATCCTGAGCGTCGCAGGATCCATCCCGGAATTTGGCACATTGTCCAGCGGTTGCCTTTATAGTTCGGTCTTTTTCCAGGCACCAGTCAATCCATGGCTCACATTCGCGGGAGGCAGTGAGACAAGAGGGAACGGTTGCGCGGTTCTCATATGTTGCCAGCTCGCATGCCGACGACTCGCCAAAATCGTTTGTGCCCGTGATTTCATATCTGAATTGCGAGTTGCAATTATTTACATCCACACAGCGGGCATCCGTAAACGGTGCGTCGCAGGCACCGCGTGTCGCACCTGGTGTGTCTATCCCCGTACAGACGTTACAGGGACCAATACAGGCCTCGTTGCAACATACGTGGTCCTCAGAACAGACGCTCTCCAAATTACAGTGGCGATCTGCACTGCATTCAGCATCTCCCCCCCGCGCTATCCGGTTGGCGCAGGCCCCCTCTGTGCAGCCGGTAATCCCAGCGTCCGCACTCTGACAGCAGAACTGGGCATCAATGTCGCAGTCTGTATCCGATACGCACGGATTATTGCAAATACTGCCATCACTCGAGCAACCGTTGATACACGTTTGCGTTGCTTCAACAGAACATGTGTGCGCGTCCAGATCGCAGGTAAAGCGGGTCTCTTCGTCACTGTCGCATATGGCGTTGCACACTGTCGTATCGTTGTTGATTTTATATTGGCAACCCCCAGCGCCGTTGCACATACCATTGGTGCCGCACGGGTTGGTCTCTTCGTTGTCGCAGATGTTTTTCGGGTCAGGCAGATTTTCCGCCACCGCGACGCAATTGGCGTCTGTATCGCAATTCATGCATTCGTCGGTACAGGTTTCCATACATCTATCCATGGCTGAGCGTGTATCAGAGTCCGTACCGGTATCGGCGGTGTCAGACGCACTGTCCGATTCAGTTGCGGAGGCGCTGTCGGTATCAACGGATGTGGCGCTGGCGGAATCTTCGCTATCTGACAAACTGGACGAATCGTCCGTGGATGTACTGTCGTTTTCCGAACCGGTGGAAGAGGCGGAATCCGCACCTGTGGTTGATGTTGCAGTATCGTTGTCTGCGCCTGTACCTTTACCTGTGCCGGTATTGGTGTCGGCATTGGTTGCAGTGTCGATTTGTGAAGTGTTTATGTCATCAAGGAACTTATTGCAGGAAACGGTGCAAAGTGCGGCAAAGGCCGCCAGCATGAATATTTGCGCGCTGCACTTCATGATTAAAACCTCCATTCAAGACCGGCACCCACCACGTGGGTAGAAACTGCGGGGAGAAATGTGAATGAATTTGCCAGTTGCTTTTCTTTTTTAATGCCAACTATCAGTAGCGCTGTCCCCGCCGCTGCGACGACGCCGCCGCCGATGAGCAAACCGGTTGATGCGTTGGCCATTTTTATGTTGGAATCCACATCATTGGCTTTTTCGGGGCAGGGGTCATTTCCACATTCTTTTTTCAGGTCGTTGTTTTTGGAGATGGCCATTCCGCCGAGAACGCCACCGCCAATCAGTGTGCCGGCGCCCACGCCGGTAAGTATCCAGCCCACCAGTCGCATTTTTCTGAATTTGTCTGATTTGGCAGTTGTCATTGATTCTTCGGGAGGCGCTGCTGTGGGGGGGTCCTTTTCCACAGATGTGTCCACTGGGATGACTGGCTGAACGATTGTCTCATCGGATGCGTCTGTGTTCTCTGTTGGCGATGAAAATTCCACAACAACTGTTTGGGCGCCTGTAACACGAAAGTTTTGGGCGGGCAGTTCTTCGTTGTTCCATGTGCCCCTTATTTTATGCTGTACGCCGGCGGATACGGGCAATCCCATCAAAATGGGCGATGTTCCGCGCTCTATGTCATTAATAAAGATAATCGTGCCGTCAGGTGCTTTCACCTGAACGTACCCCACCATGCGCCTGAGACGATCCACCTCCGAAATTACTTTTTCCCGGCGTTCGGTAAAAATATCATCGCCACCTTCGGAGAGGTACCGTTCAAATGCTTCAAGGGCCAGTCCATGATTCTTGGCGGCCGCCTCACATTGACCGATGTTGTACAATATCTTCCAGGATGGCTTCAGCGCGTAGGCTTCCCTGAATCTGGAAGCGGCGTCCTCATATTTTTCATTTTCAAAAAGATTTTTGGCGTCCGCATACGCTTCCCGTGCTGCCGCGTCCCGCATGGCCGTATCCTGCGCCAGAGCAGTCCCCCCCCAAATGATTGCAATGAGAAATGAAAAGAACGTGATACCGACTAAAAAACGAATGGATGAATGGCAATACATTGACGCACGCTGCTCCTTCCTTTGGAATTGTCTGCTCTTGATCTTTTTAATAGCTAATTAGTGTAGTTCAGATATAGGGTACGCCAACAAAAAATGCAATGTTTCAGAATCGGAAACAACTTAGCGGCATTGGGACGGCAGTTCAAAACATAGTCTGAAATTCGTATGCCCCAATATCGGGCAGAGGGGGGGCCACATCACCAACGACGTTCATGCCACCGCGATTCTTGGCTGTCGCTTCGCACTGACCAATGCTAACCAGAATTTTCCATGACGGTTTCAACTCATATGCCTTGCGGAATTTGGCGGATGCCTCTGGGTATTGTTCGTTTTCAAACAGTTGTTTCGCCAAATCGGATTGTATCTGTACATAGAGATGTTATGTGTGGCGGTTTTTAAGAATGCAGCAGGGGATGCACCATCACAAATGAACTTTTAGACTGCCGTTGAACGGGAATTCTTCCGTTTTTAAAACAGTGCGGATATCGTGGAAGCAATCGCGACGGCGAAGGCCCCTGGGCAGAAGAAACGAGTATTATTCGACAACGATGGGAATCTCTTTGGGTTCGCAGCCAAATTTGGCCGAAACCTGTGACCATTCCCGTGCCTGACTGCTTTGGGATTTGAGTTTGTCGCATGTGCCAGGGCAAAGCCGAATAGTAGTGCATTTGGTGTAGTCTGCGTTGAATGTTTTCAATACATCCAGCGTTGTTCCCGGACTTTCAACCCAGTTCCACGCCAGAGAACCCGGGGCAATCAGGTCACAATTCTCGGTATACCCCACTTCCTCTTCAGTTGAGTCGGCAGCAGCAACGCCAAATAAACGAACATCAGAACAGTTTTTGTTCACGGGCAGTGTATCGGAATCCGCGTCCATGAAAGTGTCGGGAACCGCCAGCCAATCCACCTCATATTCGCAATCAATGACCTCGTTGGTGATGTGTTCCAACGCTGCGTCCAGAGTTTCCGGCGTTTCCGCAGCGTAATAGTACGTGCCGGTAGTGAGAGGGGGAACCGAGGCTTCGGGTGTAGCTGCAGCACCGTAATACGCCAATCCATTCATTACATCCTTAAACATGGCCGGATCCGGTTGCGATGAACTATCCGTATCAACGCTGGCCTGATTGGGATCGTTGACGCCAATGACAAACATTTTGTAGCCCGCTGCGCGCAACGCTTTAGCCTGATTATATGAGGCAACATCGTCGAGGCACTGTAGTGGAGATACGGCTATGCTGCCGTCCGTTGTTTCACAGGTTTCCGGATCGAGATTGCTGTCTGAATCGGAAGCGGCGGGAGCATTGCAGTTGGGTGCACCGTCTGTGGCCAGAATGACGTATGTATCCTGCGGGGGAAGTTGTTGTTCCGCCAAATAGCTGGCAGCCCATGCCAGAGATTTGGAGATGGGCGTACCGCCACATTGTCCAATTGTTCCCAGAGTGCTTTGAATCAATGTTGGAGTGGTGGTGCTCACCATCAATTCGCTGTCTGTATCGCGATAGAAATCGACCAGCGGCGCTGCGGCCGGATCTGTGCCGTCCGAGGTTGAAACAAAATTGCTTGCTGGTGCACATTGATCTTTATCGGTATCGGTTTGGGAAATACAGGACTGTGCGTCCGGGAACGCATTCAGGGCAAAGTTAACGGTGCCTGCAGCGGTGTTCTGTTCCACTATGTAGTTGACGGCCTGCTCCACCACGCTGGCATAACTGTCTCCTGTCCCGGCGGGCATTTTCCAACTCAACATCGAACCGGAGCGATCGAGCAGAACAAGAATGTTCACTGATTTGAGGGCGACTTCCCAATCCAGGTCCACACACTGATCAATATCAGAGCCGCTGTCGCTGTCGTTGATTGTGGTGCTGTCCGTACTTGAACTGCTGTCAGAGTCGGTGATCCCTGTTGATGACGTATCGGATATGGAGTCTGTCCCTGAAACCGTGGCAGAATCCGAATTGCTGTCTGAATCTGTACCAGAGTTGCCGGATTTCGTTTTGTCGTCATCACATGCGGCAACCATTAAAATGGCAGGTATTATCCAAATAAATTTCATCACAAGTCCTCTCTCTCATATTGTCCAGGTTCGGGGACAATTTCGGCCAACAAAAAAAATAGCACACAAGAGGCCTCAAACTTCCTTCTCCATGTTAAAAATGCACAGATACTTTAAAAAAAGATGTGTGTGTGGATGTGTGTGTAATGACGCCGAAAGTTCCAACAGGGCGGATTTTTGTGATAAGACATCGGCGATATATGTAGATTGCTGTGCGCTTTCAGTTATGCTGCAATCTGAAACAAGGAGTACTGAATGAATTCGCCAAATCAACAGCAGGGCACCATTTTCGGTCACCCAAGTGGACTATTCACCCTCTTTTTTGCGGAGATGTGGGAGCGGTTTTCGTATTACGGCATGCGATCGCTGCTGGTCTTTTACATGATAAAAGGCTTTTTGAGCTTCAGGGACACCGACGCCTATTCCATTTACGGGGCGTATACAGCATTGGTGTATGCCACGCCGTTTATCGGTGGGATGTTGGCGGACAGACTGTTGGGAGCGCGAAAGGCAGTGGTCATCGGCGCGGTTTTGATGTCGATGGGACACCTGCTGATGACGGTGGAAATGAAGTGGGTTTTTATGGCGGGCCTTGCGTTTCTCATCGCCGGCAATGGGTTTTTTAAACCCAATATTTCTACGATTGTGGGGCAGTTGTATATGCGCATACCCTCTCGGCGCGACAGCGGCTTCACGTTATTTTATATGGGAATTAACCTTGGTGCCGCCATGTCTCCACTTATATGCGGTTACGTGGGAGAAACGTTTGGGTGGCACTTTGGATTTGGATTGGCCACAGCCGGTATGCTTCTTGGATTGGCGGTTTTCACGTTACCCACTCGCGCAGCGCAATTCGTTATTCTGATTTTCTCATTCGCCACTGCGGGTCTGTTGATGTCACTGCAGAGCAACTCGTTTCAGCTGGTGGTGAATTCGCTGGTGGCGGTCAGTTTGCTGACAGCGGGGGGCATTTCTTTTGTGGCGCTCGGCAGAGGGGGCCTGCCACATGATGCAGGGGCGCCCAAAAATCCGGAATTGGTAGCCCAAAAACGCATTGGACCCATTCGCAATGACGTGGCGGTGTATCTCGGAATTGCCCTGTCGATTCCGCTGTTTATGCTTCTGGTGGATAAGAACGCCTTTACCGGCTGGGTTTTGCTGGTTTTTGGGGCCATGGCGTTTATCTGGCTGATTGTGCAGGCGGTGCTTTCGCCTGTCGTGGCGCGGCATCGTCTTTCTGTCATTTTGGTGCTCATGTTTTTTACATGCTTTTCTGGTCGTTTTTCGAGCAGGCAGGCAGTTCGATTAACAATTTTACCGATCGCAACGTGGACAGAGTATTCGAGGAAGCGGTGGTAACGGCAGATATGGTTGGAAAAACGCTTCCCATCGCTGTAACTCAAGAGCAGCTGGGGCATCTTCATGGGGACAGCGTGATGACTCTCACTGATTTGGACAGCGAAAAAGAGAAAGCCCGGTTGCAACAGAAGGATACGGTCGTGATGGACTGGACTGTTCAGGAGTCTCACGTGGGGATGGGTCTTGGTGGCTCTGAGGTTCCGGCGTCACTGTTTCAGGCGACCAATCCCATTTTTATTCTGCTGTTTGGCCTGGTATTTACGGCTCTTTGGACCTTCTTAGGCAAATACTCACTGGAGCCCAGCACGCCGGCCAAGTTCGCACTTGGACTGCTGCAGCTGGGTCTTGGATTTGTGGCGCTGTGGTATGGCGCCCAACAGGCGGATGCACGTGGTATGGTGGCGATTCACTGGCTTTTGTTGGGATATCTGCTTCATACCACCGGGGAGCTGTGTCTGTCCCCGGTTGGCTTGTCCATGGTTACCAAATTGTCGCCGTCCAGCATTGTGGCGTCCGTGATGGGCGCATGGTTTCTCGCCTCTGCCTTTTCCAATTATCTGGCCGGAATGATTGCAGGTTTCACCGGTGTGTCCCGTGGGGAAGGGGAGGCGGCGATGATTCCTCCGCCCAGTGAAACAGTTCATGTGTATGGGAGCACATTTGGAACAATTGCATTGACTGCCATTGTGTCTTCGGTGTTGTGCTTTCTTCTTGTGCCGTTGCTTAAAAAATGGATGCATCCGGAGTCGGACTAAACGGAACTGCCCTTTTTTTAACCCGATATATTTCATTTGCAAATAAATTCCATAGAAATATGATTGTCTTGTTTTTGCGTTTGGGGTTTAATGAATGCCATACAAAACAGCTGCACAATAGTTTCGCAATGAAATATATTTTTTCGGAGAATTGGGGGAAACATGAAATTAAATGATAATTGTTGTACCATCGTACCGTATTTCAACGTGGCTATGGGGCATATCGATGACTTCAAGGCACTTGGAGAAAAGTTTGTTGAAAAAACGCAGGACGAGGAGAAATGCCTGTTTTACGGATTCTCTTTTCATGGCGGTATCGCACATTGCCGCGAGGGATATGCCGATGCGGAAGGGGTGTTGGCCCATCTGGAAAATGTGGGAGAACTGCTTCAGCAGGCATTGGAGATTTCTGAATTGAGCCGTTTTGAGATACATGGCCCCAGGAAAGAATTGGAAAAACTGAGGGGACCCCTTGCCAGTTTGAACCCCGATTTTTATGAACTGGAGATAGGTTTTCGCAAGTAATGCCCCATGCCGGTTCGCATCGCCGTGGCGGCTGTCGATTGCATCCATTCCCTAAGATGTCCCTTGAATACGCAAAGGTTGATGAATTGTAATTGTGCCTCCTTTCGCAGGTGGTTTTTGGGGATTTCGTAGTTATTTCGATATTTTTATTTGAATAATGTATTTGGCAAATTACAATTATTTTCTGTCATGCAGGCGGAGACGAAAGAGTTGTATGCCGAAGAACGAAAACATAACTACTGATGATGTGGTCAGCAACGAGTCCAACCGACGTACCTCCAGTCGGGTGCGCGCGACATTTCAGGTCAGATACAAAACACTGGATAGTCTGGTTTCTGCATATACGGAAAATATTTCCAAAGGCGGAATTTTCATCCGTACCAGCAATCTTTTGCCAGAGAATACTGTCGTTCGAATCAAGCTGGTGATGCCTCACGATGGTCCTGAAATTGAATGTATTGGACAAGTGGCGCGAGTGCACAAGCAGAAAAGTGATGACGACGAAATTCCATCTGGAATGGCCATTGTTTTTCGGGATATGTCTGTTGAGCATCGCATGTTTATTGAGAATTATATTTCTGATTTATCCACACAGAAAATACGGCTGCATAAGAAAGAGGAAACGGTTGTTCCCCTCTCCATTGTGGTGGTGGATGATGACAAGACTGTTCGAGAGCGCGCCAGCAGGGCACTGGCCGCACAGGGACACGATGTTCGAACCGCGCCCGATGGTCTTTCAGGGCTGGCTACCTGTTTGCAGGATCCGCCGGATTTAATTCTGTCTGATGTGCAGATGCCCAAGATGGATGGGTGGAATTTGTTGAAAACAGTTCGGGCCCGTTCGTCACTGAACGCCACGCTGGTGGTATTCCAAACCTCACTGAAAGATGAAAAGGACAGATTGTTTGGTTACCAGCTGGGTGTGGACGATTACATTGCCAAACCGTATACGACCACTGAACTCATCGCTCGAATTAATCGACTTGTCGAGCGAACCAGACGCGATCAGGAGCAGCGTCGGGATACCAAGGCGTTGAGAGGCGATTTGGAACAGGTATCGCTACCCACGGTGCTCTCCCTTTTGGAGATGGACAAAAAAACGGGTGTATGCCTCGTGGTTAGCGCGACGGTTGCACGTTTGTTCATTCGAGAAGGATATCCCATCGCCATTGAGATGGAAGGGGCAACAAAGAGCGTTACTCAGGTGGAGATGATGGTGAAAATATTATCCTGGACCACCGGACAGTTTGAATTTAGCCCCCAGGAAGTACACGACGCGGATCAGATTCATATGTCCATGCAGGGACTGTTGATGGAGGCGGCACGCATTTCGGACGAACAATAATTGACATTTCACTGCTAATCTGTTCAATAATTTGACCTGAATAAACAATTGCATATAAGCTGGTTAAAAACTCGGGTAATGCCGGCGTTTTTATGGAGGCATTAATGACTCAATACGAGGGCGAAGAGAGACGCAAGCACACATGCTTTGTCACACATAACAGGGAATATCATGTATGCGCGGGGGTGTGCATGGCTGTTAGAGACAGAAAGAGTTCGGTGTGGATTGCCGGTCACAAGGCTGTGGGGCTGCGGCTGAGAGCTATCCCACCTGGTTCCGGGTACCTTGGCAGGACGCTCGAATTCTACAGCCACGAAAAACAGATGCTGGTGCGGACCTCTGCGGTGGTCGATATTATGAGACCCAATAAAAATCAGGTGGCATTCTACGGATTCGTACACGGCTTTTCACCGGATCAATTCGAAGAGGAAAAAGCCGTCGGATAACGTTGCTTTTCAGATAGTGTTGGGCCAGGGGGGGAGTGACGACAACGCGTCTATAGTTCCTGCAGGCTCGCCAGAAACTCGTTGTACTCCAGTTCGATATCGTATTTTTCCGCAAGTAAACGCAGTTTATTAATATACTTTTCGTGCAACAGTTCCATTTCCAACGCGTCCTGCCGACACAGAAAAACACGGCATCCCAACGTTCGACCTATCCGTGCGGTGCACTGGTTGTTTTCCATATAGGGGCAAACTCCGTTTATGGATACGGGCTTTAGTCCGTCCGTATCTGCAAGGTAATCCAGTTCGAGAGAAGTGGCCCACAGCTGGTGGTCAAACGCTTTAAAGTTGCAACACGCGCCGCACTGATGACAGTGGACGGTAACGGTGTTTTGCTCTGTTGCAAGTTCCTCGTAGAGTTGACGCAGTTCTTTTTTCAGACATTCGTCCAGACGCCCGTGGGCATCAATGGCAACACTCTTGAGATTTTTGGACTGAGATTGTTGGGGCACTATTTTGTGCGAGCGATGGTCGCCTCGAGCTCTTTGATGCCGTCTTCGGTCAAGGTGGTGAGCTGTCCGGCAGCCAATGCTGTTTTCAACTGATCCATCGTAAAATATTTGGGCTGGATACGGCTCATTTCAGGAATGGATGCGTATACATTGCCATGACTGTCGATGGAGTGTACACCTTCGGGAAGTTTAATTTCGGTACCGCCACCACGCTGTTGCTTGGAACTCACACCACGATTCATTTTTTCTGCTTTAGCCATATTTCCCTCTCTATTTTTTCAAATAGTCAATGTTCAGGTTCGTTAATCGAACGGTTGTCTGTCCGCTTATACAGGCTCCGCTGCCTGGTTTCAAGAGGAACCGCGCATTTTCTATATTTTTTGCCCGCGTTTTTGGCGTCGAATGCAGTGGTAATCGCTTTTACTCTGTCCGGTTCATTAGATGGGTGAAAAAAAAAATGAAGGGATGGGGGAGGGAAGGCGCGTTATTTAGCGCCGGCGCCAACCGTTTCTTTAGCCGTCATGATTTGGCCTTTGTCTACGGCTTCCTGATAACCGGCTTCGCCTCCGGGGCTGTTTTTGGCGATGGTGATTTTGCCAGTGCGCGGTTCGTATTTTTTCATGAGCGCATCCAGATTTCCTGGGTTCTTTTTGGCGCCTCTGAATTTACCAGTGGGTTTGTCCATATTGCGAACAGCAATACCGGCCAGAGTGAAATCAGCGCTGTAAAGCAGGTCTGTTTCAACCACACACCACCAGCCTTTGTTCCAGCCCCCCTCGGGTTCGAAACCACCATCCCACAATTCTTCCTGTTTCCAGTGCCACATCTGATGGGGTTTGCCACCAATACGAGTGGGCTCCAGATTGTCCCACAACAATGCCTTGGCCGGAGCATTGGGCGCCAACGCGGGCAGGTCTGTAAAGTTGGGGCCGCCCAGTGCAAAACCGGGTGCCGGAGGAATATCAAGCGAATCCGCGTAAGGACCCCATTCCAGATGGTAAAACTTGGTGGGCGCTTTGCTGCCCACACCAGTGGCCATGGAGTAACCGTTGGGATTGCGTCCCATCAGCCAATGCCAGCTGTCCCGTGCGGCTTCCATGTATTTTTTGTCGCCAGTCAGTTTTGCCGCCATGGCCAGCATGTGCACTTTTTCGGCGGTGTTGGCGCTGAATCCCCAGTAATATTCCCAATCCACAGCAACGACTTTATGGGCATCGTTTTCCCATCTGGGAATCAGCCACTCATCGGCGCATTGTACTATTTTGTCTTTGGCAAATTGACGTACTTCATCGGGTGTCCCTTCGTCAAGTGCCAGTTCGATGAGACCATAACGGGCAACATTGGGCCAGGAGCCGGTAGTGATTTTCTTTACGTCTTGAACCTGTGGCAGTTTATCAATTTTGTACATGCCCATGAGAATACCCAGCGCATCTTTGTCGCGGAATCGAATCCACATTTCAGAGGCTGCGGCCCATCGGGCGCCGATGTCGTTGTAGAGATATTCGCCTGTTTCGCCATCAATGACCTGCTCTTTTTCGCCCTTGTCGTGGCTGTTGCGGTCATCCCAGGCAGGCTGAGGGCTGTCGATGGGATTCCAGCGCATCTGCTGGGGATGTTTTTTCATCCACTGCCATCCCAGTTTGGCGGCTTCCTCATATTTTTTGGCCATTGCTTTGTATTCGGCGAACTCTTTGTAGATAACCGAAGCCATTGCGAGTACCGCAGTGGCTTTAGCAGTGGCAGAGGTACTCTCCGGGCGAATCCAGCGCACAGTTTTGTCCTCGTCCGCAGCCATGGGACCGGTCCAGCCCTGAACAGCTTCAAAGGCACGGAATCCGCCGTCTTTTTGCTGCATGGACATAATCCAGTCGAGTGCCCAGGTAACTTCATCCAACAGGTCTGGAACTTTGTTTCCGGACTCGGGAATATTCTGCTCACTGTCTTTGAATAGATCGGGGGCCAGCGTATATGCCGTCAACAGAATCTGCGCAGAAATACCGGTGGAATCGATATACATGTCGAAGTTTCCGGCATCGAACCAGCCTTTTTTGATTTGCTCACCGGGCCACCATTTTTTATCTGTACTGTTTTGCCATTTTTCTTTTTTCTCGGGATAGAACTGCCAGTCCCAGCCCACATCTTCGTAAGTATGGGAAACGCCCTCGCGAATGTAGCTGTGGCCGTTCCATTTGGCATACGGCTCTACGATATTGGTGCGGGTGCGCTGAAAGTAAAAGCTCTTAATCAGCGTCTGAACCGCATGAGACTGAACTTTCCAGTAGTCGTCCACAACAAACTTGTCGCTTTTATACCACTCATTTTTCACATCAGCGGCTTCAACGTAGTAAGTGCCCTTTTTATTAAGGTCGGAAATATCCACATGCCATACTTCATCCTGGCTCACTTTATCCAGACCGTATTTGGATATTTTGTCCGCTGTGATTTTCAGCGCAACATTTCCGGCTTCATCCTTCACAACGGCACCAGTGGGATCCACATTGAAAATCACCATCTTGCTCCAGTCAAGAGCGTACCCAACAGTATTTACCTTAATGACAGGAACATTGACACCCGGCTGTGCGGGATTGGTTTTGGCAACAGTCTGAACGCTGCCCAAATCAACAGTTGCGACCTGAGTCTGTTTGTTCTGATTACCGGTGGGGGTGCCGCCACAGGCACCTACCATAGTGGCCACAAGGCCGAGTTTTAATAGTTTTTTCATTTTCTTCATTGGACTTCCTTCTTCTTTAAAGATGTCATTCCTCTAAATAAACTTACGGATGTTTGTTAGAGCGCACCTTACTAACATTATGCAAGTAGGTCAAATCCTGAATAAAGGCTCATGAGAATATGGGAGAGATATGACAGTAATAACAAATATGGAATAAATGAAATACGTATCACTGTTGGCATTACTTGCGGATTTCCACAGATGTGCCAAGGTGCTCTTTAACCGCTTCGATGGGAACTTCCCGGCGGTGGAAAATGCCGGCCGCGAGTGCTGATTCCACGTTGGTTTTTTCAAATACCTCTGTAAAATGAGCCACTTCCCCCGCACCACTGGAGGCGATTACCGGAATGGTTACGGCTTTTTTTACGGCGCTGATAAGTTCAATATCAAAGCCCGAATTTGTTCCGTCCTTGTCGATGCAATTGAGCAGAATTTCACCGGCGCCCAGTTTTTCGGTCACCTGCGAGAGGGTGATGGCGTCGATGGGGGCGCCTTCGCGGCCGCCTTTTACCGTACATTCATACCAGCAGTATTTTTCGCCATTGGGGCCAGGGAACGCTGTCTCAATGACCTGATGGGGCACATCTTTGGGAGACGACACATACACTCTGCGCGGATCGACGGAGATGACCACTGCCTGAGAGCCGTACACCTCTGAAATGGTTTCAATGGGGCTGGCGCCTGTTTTTTGGCCCGATTTCAAATAGGCCAGAGCCACGTAGACCGCATCACTGCCAATGGACACTTTGTCCGCGCCCGAACGGAAATATTCGGACGCCACTTCGAGAGCCGACCATTTTCTGCCGGTTTCATCGGTGTAGTCGCGGATGCCTCCGCCGATGGTGAGCGGCACAAAAACATTTTCGGAGGTGCGTTTGAGCACTTCGAGCATGGGCATGTCTTTGAGGGGAAAGTCCCGAAACCCAGTGATATTTAAAAACGTAATTTCATCCGCGCCCTCGTTGTAATATCTTTGCGCCAATTCCACAGGGGCGCCCAGATTGCGTACTTCGCCTTCCTCGCGCACATCGTATTGATCGCCCTTGGTCACCACCAGGTCGCCATCGTCGTTGCTGCGGACATCGAGACAGGCGATGATGCGTTTGGCCAACCGGGTCTCCCGCTGCACAACTGTGGCGGGCATGGCCTTTTCCCTGTTCTCAATAAAGTTTTTCAATACGGCGAGACCCGTGTCGCCACTTTTTTCCGGGTGAAACTGGGTGCCAATCACATTGCCTTTTTGCACTGCGCTCACAAAGTTCTGACCGTAGTCTGTGCGGGTCAGGACGACTGTTTCATCCTCTGGATCAATGTAAAAAGAGTGGACGAAATAAAATTTTTCACTTCCTTCAAGACCTTTAAACAGAATGGATTCCTGTCTGGGCAAAATGCCGTTCCAGCCGATGTGGGGCACGGCGAGTTCCACCTGGAATCGCTTCACATTCCCTTTGATATATCCGAGGCCCGGAACGCCAGGGGATTCCTCGCTTCCTTCCAGCAGCGCCTGCATTCCCAGACATATCCCAAGGAATGGGCGATTCTGTGCCAGATACTCTTTAAGTGGCGCCACATAGCCGCGCTGTTCGAGAATGCGCATCATGCTTCCAAACGATCCCACCCCCGGGAAGATGAGACGTTCCGCGTCCAGAATATCCTTAGGGGTTGAAACCATTTTGACCTGATGGCCCAGTTTTCCAATTGAATTAACAACACTTCTAACATTTCCGGCGCCATAGTCGAGTAACGTGATCATTTTGATTTCTCCCGATATTTTAAGTTCACTCTTCAAATCCGCCTCTTTATTAAACGCGAAAAATTGATTGTAAAGGGGAATTGCGGCGGAACCGGAAAATCTGGTAATGAACTAGCTTTTCAAAGTCAGCGGCCATGGGCATCGGCCAACTGATTTATCAACCATTGAGGTGAAAATACCGTGCAAATCAGACAGACACAACAACAGCAGGAATATGTGGGTCGTATAAATCGCGCCATGGATTATATTCAGGCCCACTTGTCCGAGGAATTGTCGCTGGAGGCCGTATCCCGGGCAGCGGGATTTTCCAGGTTTCATTTTCATCGGATTTTCAGCAGCTTTTGCGGCGAGACGCTCAATCATTTTGTAAAGCGAATTCGGGTGGAGCGGGCGGCCTTTCACCTGACGGGAAACCCCACAAAATCTGTGACGGAAATTGCGTTGGACTGCGGCTTTTCGAGTTCGGCGGCATTTGCCAGGGCGTTTAAGGAGATTCTCGGGATGAGTGCCAGCGAATGGCGTAACGGGGGCGGCGCCAAAAGCAATATTTTGCAAACGGAAAGCAATATCTGCAAAGCGAATGGCAATGCTGGAAAAGCATTTGAACTCTCCATGGGGGAAGATGGGTGGCAATCAACAACCCCAACATGGAGGATTCAAATGAACGCAAACAGCAAAAACAGACTGGACGCCCATATTGAAGTAAAGGAGATGCCGCAGATGTCGGTGGTTTATGTGCGCCATGTGGGCGCGTACAAGGGAGATGATGCGCTCTTTGGCCGTCTTATAGGCAAACTGTGCGACTGGGCCGGCCCCCGTGGACTGATTGGCGCCAATAGTCCCATTCTAATGGTGTATCACGATGACCCCAACATCACCGATGATGACAAGCTTCGTCTGGATGTCTGTTTAAGGATCGACAAAGAGGTTGATGTGAGCGGCGATATTGGAAAAACGGTCATCCCCGGCGGCAAATGCGCGGTGGGGCATTTTGAAATATCCAGTGATCAGTTTTCCGATGCCTGGAACGCAATGATGGCTGGATTTTTACCCCAAAGCGGTTTTCAGCCAGACGACAGACCACCATATGAATTGTACGCGCAGGATCCCGGCTCTCATCCCGAGAATAAATACGTTGTGGATATTTGCCTGCCCGTCAAACCCCTGTGACCCCGCTTTTTCCATTTCGTCCGCGTGAATTTTTTTTGTACAAAAATGCAGCGAAATAAAATCACTGTGTTATATTTGCCCGGAAAACATTCTGCCCTGCATTGTGCAGAAGGAATTTTTATGAACTATTTGAGCAACATCAGCGCGCTGTTCCTGCTACTACTCGGGGAGGGTTGATTCAACCGGCGAGTGTGTTGCTTTTTAAATTTTCAGTTAAAGCCACTCAAGCCGAGTGGCTTTTTTTTTGGGCAAATGGCGTGAAAAGGAAACGAACAGGTTATGACAAAAGCACAATATCATAAAAAGAACATAACAGAAGGCAAGTACCGGCCGTTTCCCCCGGTGCAGATTGAAGATAGAACCTGGCCAAATCGGCAAATCGAGAAGGCCCCCATGTGGTGCAGCGTTGATCTGCGCGACGGGAACCAGGCGCTTTTTAATCCCATGAGTATTGAGCAGAAAATGGCGTTTTTCGATGAACTGGTTCGGGTGGGATTTAAAGAAATCGAGATTGGATTTCCAGCTGCTTCCCAGACGGATTTCGATTTTACACGTCTGCTGATTAGCAGCGGCAGAATCCCCGGAGATGTCACCATTCAGGTGCTGGTGCAGGCGCGAGAGGAACTGGTCAAACGCACATTTGAAGCGCTCGACGGGGCACAGAATGTCATTGTGCATTTGTACAATTCCACATCTCCGGCGCAACGACGCGACGTGTTTGGCATGGAAAAAGAAGATATAGTTAAAATCGCCGTGAGTGGTGTGGAGATGATAAAAAAGGAGATGGCGCAGGTGACCAAAGGTCAATACCGCCTGGAGTATTCGCCGGAGAGTTTTTCGAGCACAGAGCTGGCGTTTTCAAAGGATATTGCCAACGCAGTGATTGGCGCATGGAACCCCGTTGTAAATGGAAAGATGATTTTGAACCTGCCTGCCACGGTGGAGGTGTCCACGCCCAATATACATGCCGATCAGATTGAATGGATGTGTCGTCACATCGAACAGCGTGAACATGTGATTGTCAGTGTGCATGCGCACAACGACAGGGGATGCGCGGTGGCGGCATCGGAATTGGCGTTGCTGGCGGGCGCCGATCGCGTCGAGGGAACCCTGTTTGGCAACGGCGAGCGGACGGGCAACACCGATTTAGTGACAATGGCGTTAAACATGTACACGCAGGGCGTGGATCCGCAACTCAATCTGTACGATGTGGACCGGTTGAAAAGCATTTATCAGCGGGAAACAGGAATGACAGTGCATCCGAGACATCCCTATGCGGGGGAACTGGTCTATACGGCGTTTTCCGGCTCTCATCAGGATGCCATCTCAAAGGGACTCAAAGCCAGGCGCAGCGAACATCGCGTGGTTTGGGATGTTCCATACCTGCCCATCGACCCCATCGATGTGAAGCGATCGTATGAAGCCATTGTGCGCATAAACAGCCAGTCTGGAAAAGGAGGTGTGGCCTATGTTCTGGAGGCTCAGGCGGGATATGCCTTACCTCGGGCCCTTCAGATTCTGTTCAGTCAACATGTTCAGGAGGCGGCCGACAGAACCGGGGAGGAGCTGGAGCCTGTGGAAATCGAAAAACTGTTTACAGATGAATTTGTCAATCGTGAGCAAAAGTATGCATTGGTGAATCTGCAGGTGAATCGAAATCTGAAAGAACCCAACGCCAAACATCGAACACGAATTGACGCCACACTGAAAATCGGCGAGGTGGAACACAACTGTGATGCCAGCGGCGACGGGATCATCGATGCGCTGTCGTCCGCTTTGCGCACCCTCGGTCTGGATTTTAAAGTAACGTCGTTTGACGAGCACGCCCTGGATGCGGGATCCAATGCGCAGGCTGCGGCATATATTGGTATTCAGATGGCAGACGGTCGTGTCAGTATGGGAGCAGGCGTGGACACCGATATTGCCATCGCGTCGGCCCGGGCATTGCTCTGTGCCCTCAACCGCGCGTGATATCACCGCGGCCAAAGAAGCGCGTTACGGATACCACATCAGAGTGATGCCAAGGTACATCTGAACAATATTTACCTTAGACACCTTCACGTTTGAGCTGAAGTCAAAATAGTCTCTTACTCTGTCCTGGTATTGGGGATACACCTTGATTCCCGAACCCACTCCCAGAACAAAATGTTTCCAGCATTTGTTTTTAAAGCGTGAGCATTGCCGCTCCCGGGTCCATCCCAATCCGCCGCCCCATCCCATGATGCTGTCGTAAATGCCCTGGGTGCGAATGCCGTCCTGAAAACCTTTGGCGCGGTCGCCAAAAAAGATTGCCAAACCACCGTCCGCATGCACTTTGGCTATCTCAAAGTCGAACTTTGCTTCGGAATCATCGCCTTTTTCCAGGGTTGTCGACGAGAAAACAGGGAAGACGCCATATGAAAAATCGAAGGAGATATGCTCGGTTCTAAAGCGGGTGACCAGTCCAACACCATGTTCGCCGCCTGGCGCGAAACCAATGCCGAATTTGAAGGGGGCATTGGTCGGACGCGCTTTTTCAGGGACCTTTGTATCGGTTGCAGGGGGAACCACAGTGGCTGGTTCTGGCGAAGACTGCGAGCTATCTGCCGGATTCGCGCCATCCGCGGACTGCGACTGGGATGCTGTGGGCGCTTTTGTATCTGAGGCGCCTTCTGCGGCCGCATTTCCTGTCATATCAAATACGGGAAGGGACGCCCCGTCTTTTGCATCGTCTTCAGCAGCCTCATCTGGCGATGTGCTGCCATCTGTTGCTTCCGTCTTGTCGCCCTGGGCGTTAGCTGTTGTCGCGCCGGCATCGTCTTCGGCCAGGGCCATATTGGATGCCATTATAATCACAATCGGCAGACACAATAGTCTCGCCAGAGTAAATGCTCTCATAGAACCTCCTTAAAAATTACGAAGAGTATAGCCATTCAAATTTCAAAAGCTATCTCCGGTTGAAACACGTTTGGGAAGAATTTTTGTAAAAAAATTTTTTTTCGATGTGTTTTTTTTGGGGGAGGCTAGAACGATGTAAGAAACGCTTCGGGAAGCCCTATGGGATGCAGGCCCTGATGCGCGCGATAGGTGTCCAGCAGATCATCGAGAGAATGGATGTCACGTGGTCCGGTGCGCTCGTCTTTGAAAAGGTGTTTGAGACCGGTGATAATGGCCGGGTTACCATAGTTGGCCAGACATTCTGCAGTCTGTGCCCAGACGGCGTAAGGAAATGAGAGTGCTTCGCCCTCTATAATCGCCTTTTCCACGGCCCGGTCGATGACCGCCGATTCGCACATGGGAAAATTAATGTTGAAATTCACATGAACATCGCAGGGACACTGGGCGACGATGTGTTGAAATACGGGAATGGACTTTACGCTGTCCCGGGCGAGTGCCGGCGGTCGGTAAATGACAGTGCCGTGAAAATCCAGGGCGATGCGCGCCAGTAGCTCGCTTTCAGTGGAGATAACCACCTGGTTGACACTTTTGGCGTTGCGCAGAATTTCAATTCCCAGACCGAGCAATGGCTTGCCCGCAAACGGAAGCATGTTTTTGTACGTCAGTCGCTTACTGCCCAGCCTCGCAATGACAGAACCGACTACATGCATTTTTTGCCTCCCATCCGGGATGCATCTCCCTGGCCGCGCTTGTGCAAACCGGGGCCCTTACATTCGTAGTAACGGCAGTATTGATGAAAAAATTACACCGGTTTCAACAGCCGCTTCGGAACCCTCGACAGCGACAGGCCGCTGATGATATCCGTATTTGTGTATTTGTTCTGTGTACTTATATCTTGTGTTTCGTGTGTTAATGTGTTTTTCTTTTGGTTACGAAACACAGGATGAAGCACTGATGACATCGCTAACTGTATCAGGTCGGATTTTCAAAAAAGGAGTATGACGTGAAAAATGTATTCTCAGTTGTTTGTTTGCTGGTTTGTTTTTTTGTGAGTGTGAACGCCGCAACGCAGGAGTCGGATTCGTATAAACCGAATGTTCTGGCCGCGAGACTGATGCTGGGCGGGGCAACGGCATTGATCGACGGAGGCGTTGGAGATCTGGAGGCCGACGATCCGAAGCCACGCCTGGCCGGGGGCACGGAGTTTGCTGTGAATCATTATTTCAGCCGTACAGTGGCATTGAATTTCGGATTTGGTATCATGGGAAAGGGCTATCGTGCGGAATCATCGTCTCCATTTGGCGACATCACGGTCCGCATGGCCTTTTTAAATATGGAAATACCGTTTGGTGTGTTGTTTAACCTGTCGGGATTCCGCCTCGGTCTGGATGTCGTGACCAGTATTGTCCTCTCGGGAAAGGTAGATTACTCATGGGGCGACGAAAGTGGCTCCGATACTGTTGAGGATTGGGATGGCGTGCGCCGGGTAAATATCCTTCCTCGCGTCACCATGGGATTTGCCATTCCCGCTGGTTCATTGTTCATTGTCCCGGCCGTTTTGTGGGAAATGGATATGCTTAATTTTCATCAGGACGACGAGTTGTCGGAAGAGGCGCGGGAGATGATAAATGAAGATCGCACATATCGTCACATGAATATTATGTTCTCCCTGGGATTGGAGTGGGGGGTCTGATACTTACATAGGCCCCGGATTTTTTCCTATCGCACCACTTGCGCCAAACAGTGGATTCCTTACATTTTATGGGTGGGGGAACTGTTCAAAAAAAAAGACGGTCAGCAGCCGCAGATATTGATCATCGACGATGAAGACGCAATTCGTGAGAGCTTTGCGCTGTATCTCGAAGATAACGGGTATCGCGTCATTACCGGGCGGGATGGTCAGGAGGGCATAGATCAATTTCTGGAGCACAGTCCGGATTTGGTGATGGTGGATTTGCGCATGCCACGAGTGGACGGGTTTGAAGTGCTGCGTACCGTGCGCGCCACCTCTTCGGAAACCCCCGTGATCGTTATATCGGGCACAGGTGCGGCCAGCGACGTGGTGGATGCGCTCCAGGCCGGCGCCACAGGTTTTCTCAACAAGCCCGTGTGGAGCCTTTCCCATTTAATAACCAAAATAAACGATGCGCTCGAACGGCAACGGCTCATCGAAGAAAACCGGGAATACCAGCAGGGACTTGAAACCACGATTACCCGCCTGCAAACCATGCAGAAACAATTAGTGGAATCCGAAAAAATGGCGTCCCTTGGGAAACTGGTGGCGGGTGTGGCTCATGAAATCAACACACCTGTGGGAATAGGCGTGACGGCGGCGTCGCATCTGAGTGAGAACATCTCGGCGTTTAAAAAATGTTACGAGGCGGGCGATGCCAGTCACGACGACCTTGAGCGTTTTTTAAACACCATGGATGAGACGGCGCGCATGATTCTGGGAAATCTTTCCCGGGCAGCGCAGTTGATTCGAAGTTTCAAGCAGGTGGCAGTGGATCAGTCCAGTGAGTCGCCACGCGAATTCAAACTGCGGGAGTATATGGAGGACATTCTGTTGAGCCTGAAACCGCGCATGAAACGAACCGGTCACCGCATTGAATTGGCGTGTCCCGAAGACTTGAAGATTCGCTCGTATCCCGGGGCGCTTTCGCAGATTATCACCAACCTTGTGATGAACGCTTTAATACATGGTTTTGAAAATAAAAATAATGGAACGATTGATATTCGGATTTCGAAGGAGACGCCGAATATAATACTGGTGTGCACTGACAACGGAAAAGGGATGCCAGAGGAAGTTGCCGATAACGTATTTGAACCCTTTTTTACCACAAAGCGCGGAACAGGTGGCTCGGGGCTGGGAATGCACATGGTGTTCAACCTGGTGACCCAAACACTGGGCGGGGAAATCCGCTGTGAAAGTGAGCCGGACAAAGGAACCCGTTTTGTGATTTCGTTTCCCCATGAGGAAGGACCCGTCCAATGACAACGCCGATACCCTTGAAGCTGAGTGGCTCCGCCAGAAAAAAACAGGGCGATGACACGCCACTGATGATGAACACAATGGGCCAGCCCTGGAAGGTGCTCATTGTGGACGACGAAGATGAAATTCACAAGTTGACACGACTGGTGTTGGCTGACTATCGCTTTTTGAATCGATACATTGAATTTCACAGTGCATATTCAAGGCAGGAAGCCATTGAAAAGTTGACAACCAACGGGGATTTTGCCGTTGTGCTACTGGACGTGGTCATGGAGACAGACGACGCGGGTCTTCAGGTGGCAAAAGAAATCCGCGAGGTTTTGCACAACAGATTTATCCGCATTATTTTACGTACAGGCCAGCCGGGAAGCGCACCGGAAAGTCGTGTCATTGTGGACTATGACATCAACGACTATAAGGAAAAGACGGAGCTCACCGCCAGCAAACTGTTCACCACCGTTACCACGGCATTGCGATCTTTTCAGGATTTGAGGACCATCGAGCGAAATCGTCAGGGATTGGAAAAAATCATAGATGCGTCCAAAAATCTGTTTGATTTAAAAAGTCAGGAGAAACTCGCCCGTGGCCTGCTGGAACAGTTGACCTCGATTTTGAGACTTGATGAAGATTCGTTGTACATGCAAACGTCCAGTCTGTCGGCGACCCCGGGAGATGATGACTTTATTGTTGCGGCCGCCACCGGAAAGTACGAGGGCAGCGAAGGCAAAATGGTGAGCGCCACATTAACACCCGAACATGCCGCCGCTGCGATTGCTGCCCGTAATGAAGGCAAAGCCAATAATACCGTATTTGGTGGGGATTGTTACGCCGGATATTTCCGGTCGCATATTGGAGATGAAACCCTTTTATTTCTCCACGGGCAAAAAAAACTGAGTAGTCTGGACAAGGATCTGATTCAAATTTTTTCGGCCAACATGGCTATCGCTTTCGAAAATTTCAGCCTCAACCAGGAACTGGTGGATACCCAGCGCGAAGTCATTCTCACACTGGGAGAAGTAGTGGAAAGCCGAAGCAAGGAATCGGCCAATCACGTGAAGCGGGTGGCGGAATATGCCCGTCTCCTGGCCCGGAAACTGGGGTTGGATTCAAGTGACATCGAACTGATTCATATGGCCGCGCCCATGCACGATGTGGGCAAAATCGGTATTCCCGACGCCATACTGCACAAACCTGCCAAACTGACCAGCGATGAATACGATGTAATGAAAACCCATTCTGAAATCGGGCGCTACATATTTCAGCATTCCACCAGACCCATTATGCAGGCGGCCGGTATCATCGCGCATCAGCATCACGAAAAATGGAATGGGCAGGGATATCCTCTGGGTCTCAAGGAGAACGCGATTCACATGTTCGGTCGCATCATCGGTATTGTGGATGTTTTTGATGCGCTGATATGCAGACGCTGTTACAAGGAACCCTGGCCGCCGGACGATGTACGGCACATTATCGAGAAAGAGCGCGGCGAGCATTTTGATCCGCAGATGGCCGATTTGCTGCTGCGCCATTTCGATGAATTCCTGCAAATCCACCAGCGCTGGCCCGATGCGTGATACGTAAACTGAATTTCAGGGGAACTCGATAATGAACCTTGCGCCGCCGCCGGGCGCGTTTTTTGCGCGCAATGTGCCATGATGTTCGCTGGTGACAATAGAATAGCAAATCGAAAGACCAGGTTCCGTTCCGGCCCCCTTCTTTTTCGTGGAAAAAAAAGGTTGAAAGATTCGGCGCGCAACTGCAGGAGAAAAACCGGGACCGTTGTCTTCCAACTCAATGTGAACCCGTTCATTATGTTCGAAAATTCGAATCGTGAGAAATGTGATCATGATCAAATATAGCCATCCCCCAAACGTTGATGCCCACACGGAACCGCCGTATTTCATCCCGCAATCGTTTAAGTACATTTGAAGTATGTGGAATGAACACAATTCGTCGAAAGGTCTCGGTTGTGTTTTGTCTGAAAACAAGGATGGCTTCGGCGCACAACAGATTGGAGTCCTTTCCGGAAAGAAGTACGATTCCGGGATTGCCTTCCTCAAATTAAGAAGGTAATTCTTTTCCTTTTTGAATGGCACTCCCCGCGAATCGAACAATCGGGGTTTAATAGAGTTTTTGCCTGTAGAACAGGATACTGCAAATTGAATTCGGGACCCGGTTGTGAGCGAAATTGAAGATTCACTTGGTTGGTAATCTCGTCAACCCCAAAAAAACTCGAAAAAAAGTTGACGTTTGATGTAGAGGTAATTATTGGTTTGGCATTCTGGGATGAATTAATTTCAATAATTTTAAATAGTTCACAGATAGTATTGTATCTTTATCGCGAATTGGGGTTTTGCTGTGTCCGCAAGGGAAAATGTTCAAAATAGCAGTGGCGCATTTCAGAGGGAAAATGGAAACGGGTCGTACCATTTTGATGGCATCAACGCTGGCCCCAGTGTGAGCAGTGAAACAGTGCCGCCACGGGATTCGGTAACGGAGTCCATCACCGTTCAATATGGCAGCCACGGTGCATTGCACATTCGGGTGAAAGCGAACACTCCCTGTTTGGGGCATTGTCCTGGCCGCTGTTCAAATCAGAGCGCAGCAGTCACTCCCTATCCGTTTGCCGGCGGATATTCGGCATATGCCAATGGGACAACAAGTGACGACATACCCGATGTGTCCAAATGGTCCATTACACCCGCGCCTCCGCCGTCGGTGAAAACGACGCCACAGATAAAGGTGGTTCCCGAACAGTTTGAAGCGGGCAGGGGAGACTCTGTGATGCCGCTGGCGTATGGGGATACCATGCGCAGTGAAGCATCGCGCGTTCGCGCCCGACAGCTGTCTTTGCAGGAGGCTGGAAAGAAAAAAGCGGGTGGTGCTAAAGGCGCCACCGATATACCGTTTGCCAAAGTGAGGCCCAGCGATGTGCCACCACCTCCTTTGGACACCTCTATACAATCCTGTTTTGAGCGCGCGGACAATAGCTGTGTCACGCTGGAAATACGGCCCGAATTCAGGTGTCGATGCGACAAAGAGGATTCTTCGGGGAAAATTGGGGGACAAACATCAGTAATCGGGGCACCCGTGACCCTATCGCCTGTGCCATATGGCAGAGTGCCCGCGTACTGGGTTCCTGTTGCCATGGTGGCAACAGCGGCATTGATGGTTTTTGCAGCAGTTATTGTCCTGGGTAAAGATGTGTTGTCCAATGGCTCGGGACGGTCCCTGGAACCGTCTGTGGCGTCTGTCGCGTCGCCCATTTCGAAGACCGGTCGATGTGCGCCTTCCATATCCGAAACAGGATTGGCGAAAAAAGGCCTTGTTTCATTGATGGCCGCAGGCGACGGCGCAAGTGCGACACAATCGGAAGCGTCAACGGTTTCAAACACCCAGCCGCAACACCGACAGGACACGCCTCAAAAGCGCCGCCGAAATGGCAGAAATCGCAAAAACAGCGCGCAATCGCAATTCTTCGCGTCATCCGCCGCCATCACTGCGGCAACAGGCAGTTCTTCTGTCAATACGCCAAATCGCGTGCCCAAAGCCGCCGCTGAACGTGAGACCTCTCCTATCCATCTGGAGACATCGCACACAACAAATCAGGCTTTGCCACATGGTTCAGATAGTTTGATACCCCTTAAACCGTCCCGTTCCGTTGTGAAAAAAGTAATGGCAGACATTGCCCCGTATGTGCAGGGCTGCAAATTTGATCGTTCCGGAAAAGTGGTGGTAAAACTGGTCGTGTCGGGAAAAACCGGACGCGTCATTTCATCTGAGGCGGTGGACAACAATTTTAAGGGCACTCCCGCGGGTTTATGCGTATCGAAGGTGGTTCGCTCGGTTCAGCTGCCTGTTTTCAACAGCGAAAGGCTGGTTATCAAGTATCCGTTCCAGATTTGACACGCCAAAACAGCCCATGGCGTAAAATTTCGCCCTTCAACGAACTGTCACTACCGCCCCGGTTTGAGCAAAAGGCTGCACATTCCCCAAAGAGGGCTGCCCGGTTTTGCCCAAAAGCGGCGCATATCCGGTAAAAAGTTGCCGGTATTTGGCGCCAGGCATACCCATTGCGGGCGCCAGGCTGCCCCATTTCACTGAAAAGCTGCGCAGTCATGTCAAAAGGCTGTCATCATTTTGAGCCGGGCATACCGATGTCACCTGCCATGCTGCCCGGTTTTATCTGAAGAATGAAGCAATACACGGAGAAATGGGCCCACGATGATCGCATTCTCGGGACTGGCTCTTTTGTGGAATCGATACTGCAGCAAACCGAAGGGGACGCAGTGACAAACCCGGTTTGTGAGCACGAAAGATACGCACGCCTCGAATCGGTGACAAACCAGGTGTGCGAACAGAGCGGCATACTCAAAACAGAATTGACTGGTGGCAGCCGCCGAAAACCTGTTGTACAGGCCTGTCAGGCGGTGTGTTATTTTGGGGTGGAGAAAATCGGACTGTCTGCAGCGGCAGTGGGCAGATACCTGAACATATCAAAAATGTCCGCTTCAACCGGTGGTTACAAAGGCAAGGATTTAACTGTGGCATATAAAGTGGACTTGCATTAACTCTACGTTCCTGACTACCTCCCGTTTGTTCCCCTGACTACGTCCCGTTTGTTCCCAGGCAAACCTCGAATAGCGCATAACAGGGACCGTTTGTGATTCAGGGCAAAATGTGGTATCGACTTTATAAAAATTTCCTGGTGTGGGTTTCTTAAAAGTCATATCTGCAAAAGAAACAGAGTCCAGGAGGAGATGGAGTTCAATGCCGAAACTGACCCTCGAAAATTATATCACCGAACACTTTTTCGATGAAATGGTGGACAAGGACCTCTCGATTCGCCCCCAGTATCAGATGTTTATGGAACGACTGCAGCAAATGGGCTGGAAGAAGCTGAGTTCCCTCCAACATTCCACGGACCGGGCCCAGCTGTCCCAGGGAATGACTTTTAATGTTTACAGCGACAATCAGGGGGTTGAACGAATTTTACATCTGGACATCATTCCGCGAATTATCACTGCCGCCGCATGGGACCACATCGAGACAGGACTCACCCAGCGCATCACTGCCCTCAACATGTTCATTCAGGACATCTACGGAGAGCAGAAAATCCTCAAAGATAAAGTTGTGCCGGCAGATCTCATCCTGTCCAGCGCCACATATCTCAAGCAGTGCCGCGCACTGAAACCGCCCAAAGGCATATGGTGTCACATTACCGGCACCGACATCATTCGAGGTCACGACGGAGCGTTCCATGTGCTGGAAGACAATCTTCGATGCCCCTCCGGGGTTTCCTACATGCTTGAAAACCGCGAAATCCTGAAGCGAACCTTTCCGGAGATGTTCGAAAAACTGAATGTGCGACCGGTGGCAAACTACACCCATCTGCTGCGGGACATGCTGGAATCTCTTTCCCCTCGAAATCCGGCCACCATTGCCGTGCTGACTCCTGGCAGCCACAATTCGGCATACTTCGAGCATTCGTACCTCGCCCAGCAAATGGGGGCGGAACTGGTGGAGGGACAGGATTTGGTGGTGCAGGACGACGTGGTGTACATGGTAACCACCCTTGGGCTGCAACGCGTCGATGTCATTTATCGCCGGGTGGATGACGACTTCATGGATCCATCCGTGTTTCGCGCCGATTCGCTGCTTGGGGTTCGCGGCATTTTTGAAGCGTATCGAAAGGGCAACGTGGTGCTGGTGAACGCCCCGGGCACGGGGGTGGCCGATGACAAAGCCGTTTACGCCTACGTCCCCAAAATCATCAAATACTATCTGGGAGAGGACATGCGCCTTTCCAATGTAGACACTTTTATTTGCGCGGAGAAAAAGGCAAGGCAGCATGTACTCGAAAACCTCGGGGACCTTGTGGTCAAACAGACCGACGCATCCGGGGGTTACGGCATGCTGATTGGCCCCGCCGCCACCCAAAGGGAATTGTCTGAATTCGCCGACAAAATCACGGCCACCCCCCGAAACTACATCGCCCAGCCGGTAATACAGCTGTCCCGGGTGCCCACAGTCACCGACGACGGCATCGAAGGCCGCCATGTGGACTTAAGGCCCTACATTCTGTACGGAAAAAA
>JAFGQN010000230.1 GCA_016935665.1 Deltaproteobacteria bacterium
CATTGTCGGCATTGTCAATCCGTCCGGGACATCCATTGCGTGCATCTGGGACGGTGAAGACAACCTGACGAAATATCGCGATGAGAACGGCGCGGTGACGACTCTTGAATACGCCGGTCTGGGAGAAATCCGCCGAAGGATACAGCCCGATGGAACCGTGGTTGAGTATGAGTACGACACTGAAGAACAGCTCATTGGCGTTATCAACGAACGCAAGCAGAAATACACACTGAACCGCAATCAGCGCGGATACGTCATCGAGGAGATTGACTACTGGGGTGGCACTCGAAAGTACAAATACGACGCCGCGCAACACCTGATAGAGGCTGTAAATCCATTGGGGCGCGTGAGTCAGTTTACCTGCGATGCCCTTGGCAGATTGACTGCCGAAATTCTGTATGATGGCACAAGGGAGTCATACGAATATAATTCAAACGGGAACCTTATTTTTCACCAAAATGACGCCATTAAATGCAAGCGCGCGTTTGATGCAGAGGGACATTTGGTCCGGGAGGAACAGGGAGATGATTGGATTGAAAGTTCGTACGACATCCGTGGCAACCGGATTTCACGCCAAACATCTCATGGTAACAAGGTCGAATATGCTTACAACGCTTTAAATGAGCTAGAATCGATCACAATTAACAATACCTCCGCCATCACGGTGTACAACGATAAAGATGGCCTCCCCGTCAAAGAGGTGTTGGGCGGTATTGTTGAACGGGATTATGAATACAACGCAGATGGTCTGCTCACCCGGCAACACATTTACACGTCGTCGTTCGAACTGGCGGAGAGAAAGTATAAATATGATCCTGTCGGCAACCTTGTTAGTCGAACTGATGCACATAAGGGGACCACATATTTTTCATACGATCCGATTGGGAGGCTGAAGCAGTGCATTGATCCCAAAGGAAAAATTGAAAAGTTTCTCCACGACCCGGCCGGAGATTTGCTGCAATCAAACCATCAGTTCGACGAAGGAACCTGGCGTCGAAAATCTTCATACAACAACACGGACTATTACTTCGATCTGGCCGGAAATTTAGTCGAAAGGCGGACGGAGAAAGGTATTGCCACGTTCGAATGGGATGGGAATGATCGACTTGGAAGAGTAATAAACGAACGCGGTCAGTCAGTGGAAATGGCTTATGATGCCAAGGGACGTCGTGTCGCAAAAGCGGTGGATGGTGTTGAAGTGCGATTTACCTGGGACGGAGACCAGCTGCTGTCTGATGACAAGGGACATGGCGCCCATCGCGAATTCATCTACTACCCACGCACTTTCGAACCACTGGCCCACATTGATTCCAACGGAGATATTTATTATTATCAAAACGACAACGTCGGCCTCCCCCACGAAGTCTGCAGCGAAAGCGGACATGTCGTCTGGTCTGCAACTTACACGCCTCTGGGAGCCATCGCGGAGCAATATGAGCACCAGATAGACAATCCGCTGAGATTTCAGGGGCAGTATCACGATGAAGAGATTGGACTGAATTTTAATCGCTTTCGGTTTTATGATCCCAATGTAGGTGCATTTGTTAGCCAGGATCCTCTACGACTGGTGCCCGGGCCAAATATCTATTTCTATGCACCGAATCATTGGCGGTGGAGTGATCCGTTAGGACTGGAATGCGAAATAACAGAGTGGATTGATCCAAGAACTGGTAAGAAAAAACAGACAATTTTGCTTGAAAAGGAAGATGATCTTTTCGATGTTTGGGAAAAGGAAACTGCGGACCAGGACTATTTTGAAGATATTGGAGGTAACTATTGGACAAGCGCGGATAAGAAACGTCGAATAGAGTTTAGTGAGGGGCATGAACCCACTCCAAGAAATCCAAAAGGAGAAGGGCCACACATAAAAGTTATGGAGTCCACTACCAAGCCTGGACACAAAAAACCCGGATGGCATACATCAAAAAAATACAAAGTGAAAGGCCATGAGAGTTTCAAGAAAGATGTTTGATATGACAGGCGTTAAAGAAATAAGTATTACCGATTTTTATCGCACACTAATCGAACTAATCCCATCTATTGCAAAACTGGAACAAAATCCCAATTCGGTCATTTTGAATATAGATCTCCTTTTGAGAGAAGCGCAGAAAAGCGGATTATATTGCGTTTTCGAAAATGTCGATGATAATGTTGAAAACGAATTCGACGACATTGACTGTGATGAAAATGAACTGATGGAAAGAATTTTTAAAGATTATTCAATGGATCAGGAAGTGTATTTTCTTCAAAACGCAAATCACGGTGTTTTACCTGTTAAATGTGAATTCAAAGCATTGAGTGCGTTTATAGATGAATTACCGATGTCCATTTTTGCAGGAAGCGATGTTGTTGTTTTGGTTCGAGAGAAAAGGATGGTTACTCTTTTCCACCATACCGGTTATTTTGTGCATGTTTATGAACAATCAGATGCTGGTGAACTGTTAGCAGTCAAAGCGCAAGGGGGGTCGCGGTAGGAATGCCCCGAAGGGCACCCCCCGCACAGATCCCGGCGAGCGCTGCTAACGCACCGGGCTCCTGCTCACATTAACCACTCCGGATGGTGTGGCGCACAAATGGGAATTTGACAGACTGGGTCGAGCCGTATCGTTCAGCGATCCCAAAGGCAACGTTCAGACCCGCCGGTTTGATTTGCTGTTCAACGTGACCGAAGTGCATGAGCCGGACGGGAATATCCGGCGTCTCGCCTATGACGCTGAAGGGAACGTGGTTGCCGCCAGAGACCAGCATCACGATGTGCGATTCGGGTATCAGGGCATGGGCAAAATGGCTTATCGCCAGGAGGCGGGTACTACGGTTCAGTTTGCGTATGATACCGAGGAAAGGCTGCTGGGGATAAAGAATGAACATGGGTCGGTGTATCTGTTACTGGCCGATTTGACACCGTACAGTCTCACCACTTTCCCGTCATATGATTTTCAGCCGATTTCCACATTGGCGTTGTAAATAGTCGCCATTTTTATCGTAAAAATTTTGTAGCGATACGATGTGGCGGGCCGGATGGCATCGAAACGCAATGTGCTTTGTGCTCATTTTGGTCGTGTTGGTATGATGATACAGGTCGGGGATGGCCAGTGATGTCGTATGGATCATGAGGCGATGCGACGTGGCTGCCCATTTCGCAGGTCGAGTCCCTGAAAATCAATGATTCTCCCGCCATGACGGTCCAAAGCGACAAGGAAGGTCGCCCTGTCAAAGAGATTCTCGGCGAGGTCGTCGAACGGGACTACGAGTACAACGCCGATGGTTTGCTCACTCGGCAGCACGTATACACCTCCTCATTCGAACTGGCCGAGCGAAAGTATGGCTATGCCCCTGTAGGAAACCTTGTCAGCCGAACCGACAGCAAAAAAGGTGTTGACCCCCGCCTGTGGCAATCTGAAAACGAACGCGGTCAAAAAGTGGAAATGGTCTATGATGCGCAGGGACGTATCCGTCCTGTGAACACGCGCGCGAGAAAATTTTTTTGATGGTGTAGAGTCATGCCCGAAATGGAGGTGTGACAATGAAAGAATA
>JAFGQN010000231.1 GCA_016935665.1 Deltaproteobacteria bacterium
CTGCAGTTTTGTCGGAGATCACACATGGAATCCCGGTGGCGGCAACACATGGGTTTCCGGGGAAACCTGGGACTTCATCTCTCAGTTTTAATTTAAAGAAAAAAAACATTCCCGCAAAAATAAATCAAATCACAACATCGTTGGCGAATAATCACTGTTGTTGCAACAATGGTATGAGATGAGCGTTGATGGCCTGTATGAGCGGGGTATTGTTTTGAGCGGATGCCACCTGAAGCGCCTGCTGATCTGTCAGTACTGCCCCCTGCACGTCCCCCATGTCCGCGAGAACGCGGCCAAGCAGGTGAAGCGCCAGAGGATCTCTTCCGCCGGACAGTTTCACTGAGGTGCTCAGTGCGTCGGTGGCTTCGCGCAAATAGCCGGCGGAGGCCAGCGCATGACCGAGATTTCTGTGGGCAGAGGCAGAATCCGGTGAAATTTCCACCGTTTTTTTCAAGTGCACAATTGCTTCGTCTTCCTTGCCGCTTTGTGCCAGTACCGTTCCAAGATTGGAATGCGCCACGGCGTAATTGGGGTTCAGCTTTACCGCCTTTCCAAACCAGGCAATTGCATCCTCCATTTTGCCTTTCTGCAAAAACGCTTCCCCAAGATTATTGCAGGCTTCGGGATACTCCGGTTCAATTGCCAGCGCTTCCTGATAATGGGCAATAGCATCGTCAATTTTTCCGGTTTCCATCAGGGCAACACCGAGGCTGTTGTGGGCGTGCCACTTGTTGGGTGCGAGCGCCAATGCTTTTTGCCATTCGGATATGGCGGCTTCGAAATCCTTTTTGTTCATCAGTGCGATGGCCCCATCCAGATGTTCGGCATATTCCGCGGCCGGGGCATTTATTTTGAGCATGCCATCGCCGGGGATATTGACAAATTCGGGAATATTTGCCGCTCGGTTTGCCGCGGTTGTGTTTTCAATCAGAATGGCAGGGCTATCATTGCCCTTTTCATCGATGTGAGTCAGATACAGCTGGGTATACGGGGATCGACTTTTTGACGAAAAAACAAGCCATTTGCTGTTTGGAGAAAAACTGTGCCACGAATTCATCAGTGGCGTATTGCAGTTCATGCGACGGGCGACGCCGCCTTCTGCAGGAACGATAAACAGCTGGCTGTCGGGGCGCATCAGCATTCCGTTTTTACTTTGAACAAACACAATCCATTTACCGTCGGGCGAAATTTTCGGAAACGAATTGCTCATCCCGTTTTGCGACGCCCCCTCAATTCTCGTTGCCGTACCGCCTTTACCGTCATTGAAGGGGATTCGATACAAATCATATTGCAACTGATGCTCATTGGGATCCCCGGCAAATTGCGCGGGTGTTGCCCCTTCGGGATACGCATCGCGAGCCTTTGCCCTGGCAAATACCAGATACGTGCCATCGGGACTCCATACGGCATTATTGTGAACATATTGCGTGTCATCTGCGCCGGGCAGATAATTTAAAAGCCCCGAATCCCGACTGTACCAGGCCAGCACACCCCGCGTTGGAAAAAATACCTGCAAAAAACGGTAGTCTTTAAAATTGGCCACATAGTAATTGCGAATGAGGTCCACCGGGTTCCCATGACGCTGAAAATCCGTCTGATCGATGCCTGGGTCATTGACTGTGGTGATGACATGCTGAGCATCCGGCGACAGCTGAGACATAAATCCAACCCGAAGTCTGCTTCCGAGTTTCCCTCGGAATGTGCTCCAGGTAACAAGATTGTCATTGCTGATGGTCATTTGGGGCGCCACATCAACAAGCGCATAAAGACCCTTGTCGTTGCGCGGACCGTCCATATCCATACCAAGCGTCTTGCCGTTGGCCGAGAACGAATGACAATTGGCACAGGTATGAATGCCATCCATGAGCAGACGACTCTCCTTTTCGCCCACATTGCGCAGCTTCCATGCGATGAGTTTTGTCGCTTCAGGCGCAAGTGGTTTGATGACCCCTTTTTCATTTTCAGACGGCATCAGTGGCACATCGCGATAAAAAACAGGCGCGCCCACCAAATCCTTTGATGTCTGAACCGATACTTTTCCACGAGAAATGACTCTGTCCGGTTTATCTTCTGAATATCCCGTAATCACTATGGTGGCGGGTTTATCTACAGAATGCGCCTTAATTGCAGACCAATTGTCTTCCGTCGGCGTCCACGTGTGGGCAGCAGCCTGCTTTGCGGACAATTCCGGTTTTTTATTTGAACTGGAGACGGTGCGTGGGTCTATCCTGCCAATACTCAGTGGTGCACCCTCTGCTTCAATCCGCAAAGGCGCAGTGCCATCCCCAAAACCAATCTCAATGCGCCACGCCGATACGTCTCCCCCCGGATCTCGCCACATCATGACCGGGGGAGGGAATTCAGGCGGAAAAACCGTCCCCTGCAGCGGGTAGTCTATGGTAATGACACTTATCTTCCGCACGTTGGGCTCTGCTTTGGGCAATGGCGATGGATGCCGTGTGAACTGCCATACCGCAGCAAAAACGAAAATCGCACCCAAACTCCAAATAAGTAATCGTACACGCATTTGCTTCACTGAAACCTTCTGCTTTTTAAAAAAAATGAAACCATGAAAAAAAACAGGACCTTTTACAACCGTAAATTGATTCAGTCGGCACTCATCGTCCAACCAAAACAAGAGGCTACCAGTATCTTTGAGCACATACAACCGAACATTTTAAACCAAAAGAATATGATTAAAGAACGAGTTAACGCTTTGCCAGGTCTGAACGCTCGACGTCACGGATAAATAAGTGCATAAAGATAACGGTTGTCAGTAGACGGATTCGAAACAGCCCACGTCGGCGGCATTGACATATCCATTCAATCCCAAATCCACACCGGCATTCACAGCCGGGCTTGCGGATATGAGATGATAATCGTCGGTGGCCACATCTGCAAAAACCGTATCATCCAACGCGTCTGTGTGCATAATGGGATTGGACTGGGAACTGCATGCGTTGTCACAGGGCGGAGATGAGCCGTTGTTGTAAAACAGATTGTTTTCGGCGGTGACCGATGCTCCTCCCGTGGAAAGGCCCCAGTAAGTGGCAAACGCAAAAATATTGTTGCTGATATTATGTCCAGTGGACGTACCGGAGACATTCAGGGCATTGCTGGATACTCCCACCAGTGTGTTGTGCCATACGGTCCAGTTGGTGCTGGTGTTGATAATGTCCACATTTGGATGCACATTGGATGTGCCGACAGCCAGATTTCTGACAATGCGGCCATCGCTGCCCTCCACCACAATGGCGCGGTTGGTGGTGTTGAAAAACTGATTCTCAACAATTTCCAGACCATCACAGGTGGAAAACAGGCCGTCGTAAACGGTGTTTACAACGACGTTGTCTGGTCCAAAGAGCAGATTGGTGGATGCGGTATTGTTGAAACACGTATACGCGTAATAATTGTTCTCGAAATAATTATTGTAAATGACAACATCACCTGTGTAACTCACCTGCACTGCACTGGTTTTGCAATTGACCACAGACAGCGCGGTTACAATGACGTTGCCTCCCCTGATTTTCAGACACGCATCGATGGATATCCCTGAACCGTCCACTAGCGTACCATCCCCCAAAATGGTGACATTGCCTTCAATCCACGGCAAATCTGCCGTCAGCGACTCGGTCCAGGCGGGTTGAAATGTTATTAAATCGTGATTTGTGTCGAGATTGGCGTCGTTGATGGCGTCTGCCAACGTCGGGTGAGTGGCGTCTGTGCCATCTCCAACGATCATTATGCTGGAGTAACTGTTCGTATCGCTGCCCGTATCTGTATCAGTTGAATCCGTACCGCCATCCGATTGGGTATCCAGGCCTGTATCCGCTCCTGTATCAGCACTCGTGTCAATGCCCGTATCAGAGGTCGTATCAATCCCGCTATCTGCGCCCGTATCCACTCCAGAGTCCGAGTCCATCGCGGTTCCCGCGTCAGACACTGTATCCACTACCACAGAATCGCTGTCGCTATCTGATCCCGCGGGAATATCCGTGTCGCCAACATTGTCCGTATCATCCAAATTGGTGTCCAGGGTTGCTACAGAATCCGCTGTATCCGAATCCCAATCACTTCCGTCAGCTCCTTTATCACTGGAAGTGCTATCCGTGCTGTTTACATCTGTGTTTGAAGAATCTGTATTGGATTCCTGGAATTCTGATTCGAAGCCAAATCGACCGCAACCCTGTGACGCCAGAATAACCACAAACAACAACAATAGGGTGTCATTTTTTCTGCTCATCACAACGCTCCATTATACGGATTCGTCCAGCTGTTTAACAGTAAAAAGTCAATCAGGATAAAATAATGCAATTTCAGCGTAATATGTCGGGCTCCAGAATGGCCCATTTCTTCAGTCAATTACCGATTGGTCCATTTGGATATACAATTACATCTAATCCCAATGACCTCCAGGCGCATTGGAGTTGCGAGAGCGCACCTGCGATATGCGTTACATCCATTGGCTGATTCACCCATTTGTTTGAGTCGGCCAATTCTGACATTTTTACACCCGGAGTTTCCAGGATTGAAAAAATGTCAAAAAGTGTCCCATTAAATCCGCCTCTTCCAATTGCCATTGCCTCTGGATTAATCTGCAATGCAATGACTTTCTCTACCCGAAGGCAATTACTGCATGATTGTGGCATGTGCGTTGCATTAAGAGGTCGTAAACCAAATAGTATGCATTATCTACCCGATGATGAGGTATCACGCACCATGAAACATCTTTTTTGGCCCTTTGTTTTCAAATGCAGCCCGTGGCGGCTTTTTCCGATTGCGCTGATTTGCGCCACATCTTCAGCGCTAGCCAGCGAGCAGGAGGAAGTCCCCCTCACCGAAACACCACCATCGGACGGGGATGACGACATCTGGATGGACGATGACGCGTTTACCATGGATGAGGCCGCCAGCTTCGAAACGGTAGTGAAAGCGCCGCCCCTCAAAAAGGAGACAACTTCACACAAACTGACACGGGAGGAATTCACCCGGATTCCCGGTACGTCGGGGGATATTGTCAAATCGGTGACCACACTTCCGGGAGTGGGGCAGACCTTCGACGGGGAAGCCGGCGTGATTGTTCGCGGCAGTCCTCCGGCCGATACAGGCTACTATGTGAACGGTATAAATATTCCACTGACCTTTCATGGAGATATGACAGCCACTTCCATTTTCAATGAAAAGCTGCTGGCCTCCATGGAATTTTATCCAGGCAACTTTTCCGTCCAGTATGGCGACGCCATGGGCGGCATTATCAATATTACTCCTAAAACACTCGATAGCGATCAATACCTCACCCAACTGGATTCAAATCTGCGATACTCTGGGTTTTCGGTGGAAGGCCCTATTGGCAAACACTGGCAATGGGCCGGCGCCGGAAGGCACAGTTACAGCATTTTTGACAAACCCTTCAGAGATGCGTTTCACCCCGATGATCCGTCGGAATACACGTATCGGTTCTACGATTATCAGAGCATTCTGCAATATCACAAGCCGGGAAAAAGAAAGGTCACGCTGTTCATATTTGGCACCGACGATGAATCTGAAAGCAAGGTGGAGTTTCCCGAACTGGACTATAAACAACATATCCAGAAAAAGTTTGGGTTTCATAAAATCCAATTGGCCAGGGAGCGAAAATGGGGTGACAACGTCACCAACCAGCTGCAAATGGCATTGGAATATCAACGGACGGAACCGGATTTATTGGGCTATCAGCGCTTCATTTTAAAAGCGGTGCCGTTCTATTTGCGCGACGAATTACACATCGCAGCGAGCGATAACGTCCGTTTGCGTCTCGGACTGGATGCAAAGCTGGGCTACGCATGGTGGGAGGTAACCAACTTTGGCGGCCAAAGATATGATGGATCAACACCATTCGCCTTTCCCGGCACATGGCTGGAGCTGGAGTATTATCCCGTTAAAAAGCTCACCACCATTAGCGGCGTTCGGGTGAGTCTGGCGCCCAGAATCATGACGGTGGCTGTCGACCCGCGCTTTGCGGTGCGCTATCAGTTTAAAAGAGGAACAGTGTTTAAAGGGGGCTTCGGCATTTTTCACCAGCCCCCCGCCGATGAAGACCAGGACAAGGACTACGGAAACGAGAATCTGGAGATGCAACGGGCCATTCACTACAGCGCGGGAGTGGAGCAGCAATTCTTTGAGCACATTCATCTAAACATGGAGGGATTTTATCGCAACCTATCCAATGGAGTGGTGCAAACAGATGAAATTCGACCAGACGGCAGCCCGGTAAATTTTGACAACGACGGCCAAAGCCAGGTGCTGGGACTGGAAACCATGCTGCGCCATACTCCATCGTCGCACTTTTTCGGATGGATTTCGTACACACTCATGAAAGCCACAAGTCATCCCAAAGGCGCCCCCAAACTTCCCGCCGGCTTTGACCAGCGCCACATCCTCACCGCGGTGGCCAACTTCACCTTCAATCGCGGCTTTGAACTGGGATTCAAATTTCAACTGGCCACCGGCAGGCCGTATACCCCCATCGTCCGTTTTGTTCAGAGATCTGAATATGTGGCGGCGCAGCAACGAACCTATGAATGGTATGAACCCGTTTGGGGCAAACCGAACTCGGGCCGGATGCCGCTGTTTCATCAGTTGGATATTCGATTTGAAAAGCGCTTTGATATGACGCATTTCGACTGGACCGTTTACCTTGAAATTATCAACGTTTACAACCAGAGAACGCCCACGTATTATTTCTGGGTCCCGGATTCCACTCGCGTCCTGGAACACGCCTCCAACCATTTTTATCCCAACGTTGGCCTAACGGCGTCATTTTGAAAATCTGTTCAGTATAATTAAGCATAATTAACGAAATACCATTTATTGGAACCAGTAAACATGTTGCATCCCGTGCAATCTGCCACGTCCACATGGCACACTCTGGCACATGGCCACCCGGCCGCCAACCGGTGTAATCCATTAAAAATTGTGGAAGAGTTCACTTCGTGTGCCCAATCCAGCAAATGGTTTACATTTTGCACATCTGGAGAAACGAATTATTGCGAAAGGATTCATCACATGAAAATCAGTTTTACCATTTTGTCCGCCGTGGTTCTCCTGGCATTGGGTTGCGCAGATATTTCATCCCTCCTCGATGATACGGATGAAGGGGATACCCTGACGGACACGGGTTCGGATGCGTCCACGGATATAGTGACCGATTCCACCCCGGATGACACCGCGCCCCAGGACACCGCGCCCCAGGACACCGCGCCCCAGGACACCGCGCCCCA
>JAFGQN010000035.1 GCA_016935665.1 Deltaproteobacteria bacterium
AATACGGCTTCTTGTCATGTTTAAGGAAAATGTCGATTTTCAGGCTACAAATTGAAAAGAATGGTATCGGTGCGGTTTGCGCTGAAAACCATTAGGGGGACGCAGCACTACCGACTCCCCGGGACCGCGGAGCTCCAGCTTTGCCCAAAAGAACATACCGGGACCATGGTTGGCATATCCGAGTTGCTGGTTGCCACTATCCGGCTACCTTATTTGCACAAACCGGCAGCGCAGTTAACACGTTCGCAAACCCGGTGCACGTAAACCGCAAACCTTGTTTGCATGGCGCGATGCAGCCATCAACGGCTGCCCTGAATACAAGGCGTCTCAAAATAGAAACACCACGACGACAGGAAAACAAGTCACTATCAGTCATCTCCGCATTTTCCCTGGAACACAAAGAGAATGCAACATATCGCACAGAAGATCGGCGCTATTGGAGACATTGCCAAACAATAATTACAACTTCCGATGGACCTTTCGTTAGCGGAATGCTACATTTGTAATCATGAACTCTAACGTGAACGAAAAATCGGCCATGTGCCCAACGGAAGTTAAAAGCAAACTAATTTTTTATTTGGGCTAAAGGTCAATTCACTCTTCAATTGAACAGCTTGCAAAAGGTACCAATTATGCGAAATATTCTTATCACTTCTTTGGTGTTTTCCCTGATTTTTTCAGCATGTGCGGAATCAACAGAGAGTTTTCCTGGCGACACCGGAACCAGCATTGATTCGGCCACATCGACTGAAACTGCAACAGGAACAATGGCGGATTCAAACACAACACCTGATACGGCGAGCGAAGCGGATTCCGACACGGCGACCACAGTAGACACCATGCCAGACTCGGCGCCAATGGATACTGACGCCTCGATTGCTGCGTGTGAGGCCGGGGATACGGAACAGTGTCCCGTTTGCCCGTCATCGTGTTTGAATGCTGAAGGGAATATGATTGAAGGTTGTGGCGATACGTGTGGCGGCATCTATGCGGTTCAATGTCCGAATGAGGATTTAAAATGTATCAACGAGTCATTTGCCATGTATGATGGCGGCACCGAGTGTCATCCCAGTCAGCTGTTTAATTGCCAAAAAGCGTCGGATTGTCTTTGCCTGCCGCAGAGTCTGGAAGGCTGCGGGTGGGAATTCAGACATGACAGCAGAGTGACGTGGCGCTGCATTTCCGGGGAATGTGTGGCGGAATGCACGGCCAAAGAATTTTCCTGAGTGCTGCCAATAAAAGTCGATTCTTTGATTTGCCTCGCGTTTTTTCCATTTCGCTTTCGTCCGGTTTCTTCGGAACCACTGCCGACCGCATTTTGGAATGAGAAGCGAGCACGCCATGATATCTCTCTAAATTTTGTTGTGGCAGGGGTACTAATGCCGCCAGCTTTTTTATCAATTCGTCATGCCCCTGCCACACAAACCGGTATGACAAACAAATGGCTTAAATCCGAAGGATTGCTTTCTATCAAAGAATTATGGATGAACAGTCATTATCCGGCCACGGCCCGATAACTTCAGGGAACCGCCCGGTGCGCACCCGCATGCCGGGTGGTGTGGGGACCGGGGGAGCCCCCCCGGATACCCGATTTTTCCTAAGGGACACAGTGGAAAATTGGTGATTGATCTTTCTCCCCATCCAACGTACAAACGCAGGTACCACAATACAAACAGTTGAGCCACGGCCACAAATGATGATGCCTGCCGTGAGTCCCGACACCACTCCTGTGGGAAAGGATATGTCTATCATGCGTATGTCCGTTATTGATTTTTTTGCCACCGCCCTAATGGTACTCGCCACGGCAGGATGCACCCCCACAACCGCCGAACAACAATGTCCCATGGACGTGGTGCCACTTCCGGAAAATTCGCGCCCTGAAGAAACGGATTGGCCGTTGCCGTTGCCAGCGGGGTTGACACTGCATACCTTTGATCAAGGTACACCGCGATGTGGCCCCATACGACGACGTTATTTTCAGTTTGTGCCTGCCAGTTTACCCGCAGGCAGCGGCGCCCCGGTGGTGATGGCATTGCATGGCAGCGAAGGCAATGCGGAGTCTTTTGAGGGGTTTTACTCCCATGGGCGTTTCGTTGATCTGGCGACGCAGAATGGGTTTATTGCTGTTTACGGCAACGCTGCCCCCGGCCCCCGCAGCAGCACCGATCCCCATATTCTGAATGCCCACACATGGCGTACCTCTATTGATGATGACGGTCAGGTGGATGATGTCGCATATTTGGAGTTGGTTCTAAACGACATGAAATCCCGCGGCGTCATTTCCGGCGACAATGACATATACCTGGTTGGATTGTCCAATGGCGGCGGCATGGTGTTGACAGCCGCTGCAAAACGGCCAGACATGTTTAAGGGAATTGCCTCGTTTATGCCCTTTGTGGGCTGGGAACCCTTCATCGTCCCGGATTTGACAGGTACTGGACTCGATAGAATCATCATCGGCATATCCGAACACGATCCAGTATTAAACGCGGTATACTCGGAACACTTGAATTGCCCAGAACCCTCGGGATGCGCCAAATACGATGACATTCTGTCTTCTCTACCAGCGGATTTCGCTAAGGCGATGGGCCTCCCAATGGATGTTATTGGCAATCCAACAGTAGTCCAGCTGCCCAATGTGGTCAATGAAGGAGCGGATTACGCTGGCGACAACCCCGTGGCACTTCGCACCCGTAACAGTACTGCAACTCAACTGGACATGCGTGCCGGCGATGGTTCCGGTCGGTTGCGTCTGCTCAAATTTGTGCAGGGCGGTCACCTTTGGCCCTCTTCAATTGGAGATTCAGACGATGGGCTAAATGAATCCTTTGGCTTCCGCAATCAGGACATCGACGCCGCAGACGCTGTATGGGATTTTTTCAAAGAAAACTAAACATACGTTTTCAAAGTTCACTCCTCCGTCACCATTGTCGCCACCGGCGTCGCAGATGATTTGCGAATTTACGATGTATCCAATCCTCTTATTCAGTCAATCATCGGCTCATAATCCGGAATATTTTCCACAGCCTTCGAATGCTATCCTGAAACCGGCGCGGACAATATTCTTTCCTGACGCAATCGCAAAATAGAGTCTCACCGTGCGAAGACGTCGCAGCCGAGACATTGCCGAGACGCTCATTCGCAGCGTGCTGCCAGCGGATTACGGTGATTTGGCGACCATCCGGTATTATATTGCGCGATATGAAGGTTGCGAAAGGCAAGGCACGGGATTGTCCGGGAATCTGCCCGGAAATGGGGCACAAAAAAGAAAAGAGTTGCAGATGACGCATCAGAACAAAAAGAATCAGAAGCCGGTCCGTATGGCGGTGTTCAGCACGAAAAGCTGGGTCAGTCAGACGTTTAATGCAGTAAACGAACAATTCAATTTTGATTTAACCTATCTGGAAACGAGGCTGTGTCATCAGACGGTTCCCCTATCCGGGGGATTCGACGCAGTGTGTGTATTTGTCAACGATGAACTCGACGCGCCGGTGATAGATGGATTGAAGGCCAACGGGGTGAAGCTGATTGCGCTGCGCTGCGCAGGGTTCAACAATGTGGATGTGGAGCGGGCCGCGCAATTGGGTATCGGGGTGGTACGGGTGCCGGCATACTCGCCATATGCGGTGGCGGAACATACGTTGGGACTGATTCTGACGCTGAATCGAAAGTATCATAAAGCGTATACCCGGGTGCGGGATGGCAATTTTTCTCTCGATGGTCTGCTGGGGTTTGATTTACACGACAAAACCATTGGCATCATCGGCACCGGAAAAATTGGTCAGATTTTTTCAGAGCTGGTGTCCGGTTTCGGATGTCGGATTCTGGCGGCGGACAAGTATCCCAATCAGATGCTCATCGACCGGGGAATTGAGTATGTGGATTTGGAGGAACTGTACAAACAGAGCGATATCATTTCGCTGCACTGCCCACTGACCCAGGAGACCTATCATATGATTAACGAGTTCGCTATCAGCGCCATGAAGGAAGGCGTGATGATTGTGAACACCAGCCGCGGTAAACTGGTTGATACCAACGCAGTTATTGGCGGTCTGAAAAAAGGAAAAGTGGGCTATCTGGGCCTGGATGTCTATGAGGAAGAAGAGGCACTTTTTTTTGAAGACCTGTCAGAAAAAGTCATTCAGGATGACCTGTTTGTCCGGCTGGAAACTTTTCCCAATGTGCTGATTACCGCCCATCAGGCGTTTTTTACCCGGGAAGCGGTGATGAACATCGCAGATACCACCTTTGCCAATGTTCGCCAGTTTAGCGCTGATGGAACCTGCGAAAATCAGGTACTGCCCCGACTGAAACCGCAAGCGAAATCCGGTGGATGATTTATCCTGCAGAAAAAATGTATACAAACCCAACAGCACATTGACTCATTGAACAAAACGGTTTTGGCAAAACGAAAGAGCGGACTGGCAAAAATTGACGATTTTATTGGGGTCCACTCCATTTTTTTAAAAGCACGGTTAATAATGTAACTTTGAGAGCGGTTATTAAAAACGCGACTACATGGGAGGGGATCGTTTGGAAGCGACATGGATAACCCGGGTGGGGTATTGGCAACCCGAGTGAGGTGTTGGCAATGGCCGGTTCAAACCGGTATTGCGTTTTCAGGGATGCCACAGGTTTCGTGCCACCTCGCCCCAGCAGACTTCTGTGCCATTATCGGCGCGGATGCCACACATCCAGCGAGCATCTGGGTCCATAGAAATCTGGACAAACGGGATGCCCGTCAGGGCGGTGGTTTGAAGGCCGTTAATGACACCCCAGCACAGCACCTCACTGTCGGCCTTGCGGATGCCGCAAATTTGAGAGGAGCCTGTGGCAACCTGGGTAAAGGCAACGCCGATGGGAGGGGTAAGCAGGCCAGTTGTGTCAAAGGCCCCCCAGCATTGAATTTCTTCATCTGATTGCCGAATACCACATACCTGGGTGGCACTTGCCGAAATTTGAGAGAAAGCAACACCAGCGGGCGGGGTGGACTGCCCCAATGAGTCATCCCCCCAGCACTGGACCTCGCCGTCTGTTATGGATATGCCACAGGTGTACATCTGGCCAGAAGTAATCTGAGAAAACCCAATCCCGGCCGGCGGAGCGGATTGACCCTGTGTATTTCCCCCCCAGCATTGAACTTCATTGTCCGCGCTGCGAATACCGCATGTATGGTCGGCACCGGCAGCAACCTGCAAAAAGGGGATGCCGGCGGGCGCAGTGGACTGTCCATCCAAATTATCTCCCCAGCACTGAATTTCGTCGTCCAGTTGCCGTATGCCGCAGACATGGGTATTGCCCACATCGATTTGTTTGAAGGCAACTGCGGCAGGCGCATTGGTTTGCCCGTGCGCGTTGTCTCCCCAGCACACCGCCTGCCCATCCAGAGAACGAATATGGCAGGAAAACAGATAACTGGATGCCGTTTGTAAAACAGTCTGGTCCGTGGGCGGCGTTGACTGGCCCAGGGCATCGCTTCCAAAACATTGCACTCCCCCGTCGGACAGGCGAATGCCACAGCTGTGATAAAAACCGCTTGAAATGCGCGAAAATTCAACCCCTGCCGGCGGGCTTGATTGATCATATTCATCATTGCCCCAGCACTGCAACTGATTGTCGGAAGCGCGAACCCCGCAGTTAAAATAGTAGCCTGCGGCGATCTGCAAAAACGCCACATTTGGCGGTGGTTCGGATTCTCCCAGAATATTTTCGCCCCAGCATATGGCTTCACCGTCGGCCGCGCGGATGCCGCAGGTGTGAAGATAGCCGGCGGAAATCTGTGAAAAGATCACGTTTTCCGGGGCGGTGGATTGCCCTGCTGAATTGTCACCCCAGCACATCACCTCACCATCGGCCGCACGAATCCCACAGGTATGGCGAAAGCCGGCGGAAATCTGCAAAAATGCAATATCCGAGAGGGCATCAATTGGGCCATTCGCGATGTTTCCCCAGCACACGACCTTACCGTCGGCCGCGCGAATCCCACAGGTGTGGAAATAGCCGGCCGCGAGTTGCGCAAATACGGTGTCAGCCGGAGGATCACTCTCTCCCATGTTGTTATATCCCCAGCATATGGTTTTACCGTCGACCGCGCGGATGCCGCAGGAATGATAATAGCCGGATGCCATCTCCAATAATGCAACGTCCTCAAACGGCATGGATTCATTCACTATATTGTACCCCCAGCAGTGTGTCACAGAGTCATTCCCGCTGCCATTGGCGCGCACCTGGCAACTGTGATACCCATTGGCCGCGATACCATTGCCATTGGGGGGCCGTGTGCATAATCTGGCATTTGGCACAATCGCGGTGGTGTCATGGGGACACGTGGCGCAAACCCGGTCTCTGGCAGATGTCCCATCCGTCGCCACATAGGT
>JAFGQN010000232.1 GCA_016935665.1 Deltaproteobacteria bacterium
ATGAAAGTGATTGAGGGCGGGACCGCATGGTTCAAAGACGTCATCAAAGTGCGGGACAAATACGGCCTCGACAAATGGCTCTTTGAAATTGAGCGTCACGGGGACTCCGGAGACCCCAAAACCACCTACAGTATTTTGCCTGAAGAGAAAACCGACGACGAGCTGCGCGCAGTCATCGCCGCGGCAGCGCTTCATGACCTCGCCAACATTGGCAATGGTGAGGAAGAAGAAAAGGCGCCTGCGAAATCCAGAGCAGGCAGTATTAACCCCCGCGTGGCTGGGGAACTGGTGGCGCAGTTAAAGGCGTTGCCCCGAAGTGATGTGGATACATTTCTGGCGGAATTCAAGGTGGAGCGGGTTCGGGACCTGCAGGCGAGCGATGAGGCCAAAGCCCGCAAGTACATCGCCAGACTGACCGCGCCTCAGGACGATTCTGAAATTGATCCGTTTGCATGAGGACCCACCCAGTGATTGCCACAGTGGACAGCGCGATTCGTTTTTATGCCAAAGACCTCCATCCCAAAAGTATGGCGCGCCTCTGGCGAGACCTGACCTTCCCCAACCCGGAATACATCAACCGCGTGCGGTTTAAAAAATGGGTGGGGGCGACTCCCGAGGAGATTTACCTGATTGAATCGGATGGAAACGACGTGCTGTCCATTCCCCGTGGCGCCGTGCGCCTCCTGCAGGATGCGGTCGCGGTAGCAGGCGATACGGTTTCATTTGTTGACCAGCGGGTGTCGCATCCGCCCATTGATTTTAATCTGGCGTTTACACTTCGGGATTATCAGAATACCGCCGCGATCCGATTGGCGCGTCAGGTTCAGGGGTGCGCGGTGATTCCGTGCGGCGGGGGTAAGACGGTGGTGGGCATGGGCGTGATGGCGAAGCTGAGGCAACCCGCCATTATTCTGGTGCATACAACTGACCTGCTCGAACAATGGCAAAGCACCATTCGCGACGCGTTTGGCATCGAGCCCGGCGCCATTGCGGACGGCAAGGTTCAACTTGAAGATATCACAGTGGCAATGGTTCAAACCCTGACAAATCTGGATGAAACTGCGCTCACACAGATTGGTCAGCGGTTTGGTGTGGTGATTCTGGACGAGGCGCATCACGCGCCTGCAACGGTGTTTCGTTCAATACTGTCTGTCTTTGCCGGAAAGTATCGCTTTGGATTGACAGCCACCCCGGACCGGGCTGATGGACTATCTGTGCTGCTCGAGTTGTGCATTGGGCCCATGGTGTTTCAGATAGGTCATCAGCAGCTTGTCGATGGGGGGCATCTGATTATTCCAGAAGTGGCATTCATTGAAACCGGTTGCGCGCCCAGTGGAGAAACCCATGCCGCCGTCATTTCAGAACTGGTGAAAAACCACACCCGCAACGAGTTAATCGTGGCGCTGGCCGCTCATGAAGCAAACCAGGGAAGATCAGTCCTGATTCTGTCGGGCCGCGTGGACCACTGCGGATTGCTCGCGAAGAAGCTGAAAGCAAAAGGCGTCTCGGTCGAAGCGCTGACCGGCAAAGTGCCCAAAGCCAAACGGTCCGACATTATTGAACGCTTTAAATCAGGCGCCCTGAGGGTCGTTTGCGCCACCAGTCTTGCCGATGAGGGGCTCGACGTCTCAAGGCTGGAGCGACTTATTCTGGCGACGCCCGCAAAGGCGGAGGGCCGAACGATTCAGCGACTGGGTCGTTTGATGCGTCCTCATCCATTGAAAGAGACCCCAATTCTGTATGATCTTGTGGACAGCGCGCCAATGACCCGAAAGCAACAGGCCGCAAGGCGCAGGGCATATAAAAAGGTGCTCGGCAAGGACGCGCCTGGATTGTGCAGTGCACATGCCGTAGTGAGCTCGCGGGATCCATCAACACCGGCCAACCAACCGATATACCCAACTGGAAGCAGGTAATTCATGGACGATGTCGCCTTCCGCAGGCTTGTGGATGAGGTTCGGGAACACACGGATATTGAATCGCTGATTCGTGAAACAGTTGATTTGCACTCCGCGGGATCGGTGCTGAAAGGACGCTCTCCATTCAATCGGGATGAGAATCCGTCGCTGGTGGTCTGGCCCCATACGGGCACGTGGCGTGACTTCTCAGGCGGCGATTCCGTTGGAGGCGATTGCTTTGAGTTTGTGCAGCGGCGCGACAATTTGTCATTTGTTGAAGCGCTTCACCTGCTGGCGGCAAAGGTGGGCGTTGAGGTTCCCGGCGGGGATGACCCCGGCATCGCCGACGAACTTCGAGTCATATCAGAGCGACGACGGGTGGAGGATTTGCTCACTGCCGCAGCAGCCTATTATCATGGTGTGCTGCCCAGCAAGATTCGGCGGACGTGGCTGAACGAGAAGTATGGATTTACAAACGAAACCGTGGACGAACTCTTTTTGGGCTGGGCCGACGGGCATTTGTATGAGCATCTCACTCGGCTGCTGGGCGCCACTGAGGATGAGGCGCTGGAAACAGGTTTGTTTGTTCGACTCAAAGACGGTCGGATAGAAGACTTCTTTCGCGACCGGCTGGTGTTCCCCTATTGGAAGCACGGTCGAGTGGTCTACTTCATCGCCCGCGCCACAGAACACACCGGCGATGAGCCATGGGAACAGGCCAAGTACAAGAAGCTTTTAACGCGGTCGGAAAAGCATCCCTATGTTTCCCGCTATGTGCTGAACGATACCTTTTACAATGAAGATGTCGCACGAAAGTCAAAACAACTGCTCATCACCGAAGGCGTCACCGACTGTATCAGCGCCATGCAGTCCGATGTGGCGTGTATATCTCCGGTCACCGTGCGATTTCGCAAAAAGGACAATGAGAAGCTGCTGCAGCTGACGAAGGGATGCGAGCGAATTGTTATTTGCAATGATGCTGAGGAAAGCGGCGCAGGGGAATCAGGCGCCATCGAAACCGCGCAGGCGCTGCATGCTGCGGGTCGTGATGTGCGCATTGCGGTGATTCCACGGCCAGAAGGCACCGATAAAATCGATTTGAATGAACTTGTGGCAACAAAGGGCGCCGATGCAATACAGGCTGTCATTCAAAAAGCCAGGCGATTACCTGAGCACCAGCTGGAAGCCATCCCGGCCGATACGCCTAAATCAGACCTTGGCGAAAAGCTGAAACCGGTGCTGGAAACCATCCGCTCGTCAGACCCCCTGGTGCAGGAAGCCTACGCCGATTTGCTGCGCACCCGGTTCAAACTGAAAAGCGCCACAGTGAAAGCGCTGATGCGTCCGGCGAATCGGGATGACAGCGACACCGATGCTGACTCAAACGATGTATTCTCGCAGGACTCCCGCAAAGGCGAGGTGTTTGAGGATACTGATCACTACTATATTCAGGGGCGACGGGGAGAGCCGGTGGTGATTTCATCGTTTCAGATTGAGCCTACTCGGCGCATTCGCGTGGAGGATGGCGAAATCATAGACGCCGATGTCACCACAGACCGCGGGATGATTCATAGAGAGCTGCGGTTTCCCAGGGAGGCATGGAACGCCAAACGCAGCTTTCTAAAAGTGCTCAGCCCGGTGGATTTGCAGTGGACCGGGTCGGACGAGAATATTCAGGGGGTGCTCAGGCTGGTGGCATCCCGTACGGTTCCGATGCTGCGCGGCACCCGCAATCTGGGGTATCTCGATACCGACAAAGGACCCAGATGGATTACACCGGATGGCGTGCTTGCGCCTGAGGGCAATATTGCGGACGAAGACCTTGTGTATGTGCCCTCGGGGGCGTCTCTCTCAAATCGGGTGAATTACAAGCCGCCGAAGGACCCGGCGGTGGAGTCATCGGCGGCGGCCGTGATTCTTCCGGCGTTGCTGGATTTGAACACGCCCGAAGTGGTGCTCCCGGTGCTGGGGTGGTTTTTCGCGGCGCCCATCAAGCAGCGCATCGCCCGCCAGTTAGGGCATTTTCCCATTCTGATGGTGTGGGGCACGCAGGGCAGCGGCAAATCCACTCTGGTAATGGAGGTGTTCTGGCCAATGTTGGGGGTGCAATCCGCAGAACCCTACAGCGCCACAGAGACTGAATTTGCATTGTTGAAACTGCTGTCGGCCACCAACTCGGTGCCGGTGTTCATTGATGAATACAAACCGTTCGATATGCCCAGATACCGGCGCAACACCCTGCATCGTTACATGCGACGGTTGTACACTGGCGAAGTGGAAGAACGGGGCCGGGCCGATCAAAGCGTTGTCACCTACAGACTTGGCGCGCCACTTTGTGTTGCCGGAGAAACCCGCCCCATTGAACCGGCGCTGGTGGAGCGCATTCTCACATCCAACCCCGACAAAGATCAGCTGATGAGAAATCCTGCTCACGCTCAGGCATTCAAGCGGGTGCGGTCGGTGAATCCGTCGCTGTTGTCGGCAGGCATTGTTCGCTTTTTGCTGGGGAGAAATACTGAGGCGGATTTGGAGCTGGCCACTCAGGTGACCAATCGTCTGCTCGATAGCAAAGAGGTGCCTTTTAGAGTGCGGGACAACATCACCGTAATGGTGCTGGGACTCCATTGTTTTGAAGAATACGCCGCCAGTCTGGGCATTTCTTTGCCGGAACTGCAGGTGGACCGCGCAGTGAATGGTCTGCTGGAAGACCTCCTGGAAAGCGGCGGCACCGCAGTGAAGACCGGCCTTGACTACTTCATTGAAGAGCTGTCGGTGATGGCCGTGGCCGGGACCCTCAAACATGGTCGTCATTACATATACAAAGACGGCCTGTTGGCGCTGCATTTCCCCTCGTGCCATGCCGCCTTTGCCGAACACTGCAGGCGCACCGGTTTTGAAGGGGAAGTACCCGACCGCAAGGCGCTCAGGCGTCAGCTGATGGAGAACATACGGAGGGGCGGGTACATCAAAGGACTCGATGAACGGATTCAGTTTGGAACGGAACGCCGTCGTTCGGTAACGGTGGATTTGGGCATTGCCAAGGGGACGCTGGAGGTGGATGACTTCCCGCAGGAAGAGCCGGAAAGAGACTTCAGCAGTCACTGGGGGTGGCAACATGATTAATACGCAACATACTGAAAACAAAGTACTATTTAGCTTGTCTTCGTTGAAAAAGAACGCATCCATGTACTCTGAGAGCGGACTGGTTGACAGCCCGCAAAAGCAAAACTCAGAGACTGCACGGAGGCCAACCATGCAAACAGCAACAGCGAAAACAGCAATATCGACAGAGGCGCTTGCCGAGGTGACTGCCCGACTTGCCGCCCTTCAAGAACAGACGGTGTCGCAACTGAGAGAGACTTACCTGGAGGTGTTCAACGAACCGACCCGTTCGCGCAACAAGGATTATTTACGAAAGAAAATCGCCTGGCGCATTCAGGAACTGGCGGAGGGCGGACTCTCAGCAAGGGCCAAAGACCAGATAACAAAGCTGGCAGCCGAAGCGCCCGCCCGATGGCGCAGACCTCAAGGAGCGTCACAGGTGATCCCCTTTTTGGAGAAACCAGCAGCCAAACGGGACCCACGCTTGCCTGAGGAGGGGGTCACCGTTACACGTATATACAAAGGGACAACACACAACGTTACCGTGCTCGATGATGGATTTGAGTACCAGAGCACACGGTATCAAAGCCTTTCAATGATCGCCCGGGAAATCACCGGCACCAACTGGAATGGCTTTCTGTTTTTCGGGCTGCAGAAACGGAGCAAAGAAGTCGAAAGCGAGGTAAATTGATGAGTGACACTCCTTTTTATCAAACACGCATGGGGAGGACCTTTTTCGACCATACGATGCCCGAGCTGGTGAGGCAGCTCTCACAGCTGAACGTGTTGCTGCAGCAATTGATTGACCATTCACAGCCCGAAAAGTCGTCCAGGGAACCGGCATCAGCAGGAGTACCAACGGATGAATAATCGGAACGCCAAATCTTCAGGAAGCCAGCCCGAACCCAGGCGATGCGCGGTGTACACCCGAAAATCAACATCCATGGGATTGGAGCAGGAGTTCAACTCCCTGGACGCGCAGCGGGAAGCGTGTGAGCAGTATATCAGCAATCGCGCCCATGACGGCTGGCAACTTGTTTCCGAGCGGTACGACGACGGCGGATTTACTGGCGCCAACATTGCGCGACCTGCGTTTCAAAAGCTGCTCGACCACATCGACGCCGGTAAAGTGGATGTGGTGGTGGTTTACAAAGTGGACCGTCTTTCCCGCTCGCTTCTCGACTTTGCCAAAGTGATGGATCACTTCAGCCAGAAGGGCGTGGCCCTGGTCAGCATCACCCAGAATTTTTCCACCGCGGACGCCATGGGACGGCTTACCCTTAACATGCTGATGAGCTTCGCCGAATTTGAGCGTGAGATGATTGCCGAACGAACCCGGGACAAGATTGCCGCCGCCAGACGCAAGGGCAAATGGACCGGCGGGCAGGTGCCGCTGGGGTATGATGTGGAAGACAAAAAGCTGGTGGTCAACGAGGTGGAAGCCGCATTGGTGGAACAGATATTTGAACTGTACGAACGATATCAATCCGCTCTTGCCGTGGCGAAGCAGCTGAATGCATTGGGCCACCTGACGAAACAGGCCACCTCGAAGAACAGTAAAAACAGCGGGGGCAAGCCATGGAATAAAAACGCTGTGTTGCGCGTGCTGAAAAACGGTGTCTACGCCGGTTTTATGCCTTATGGCGATGAACTGCACGACGGCGAACATGTGGCGATTATCGATAAGCAACGCTTCACCCGAATTGGCAAATCCCTGGAGCAGAATCAGAAATGCGGACGCCGTTACGGCAACAATCCCGACTATTTGCTGCGAGGGATCCTCCGATGCGGTACCTGCGACTGCGCAATGACACCGTCTTCCACCCGTAAAAAAGGCATGGTCTATCGATATTATCGATGCATCAATCGGGACAAACGCAATAACAAGCAATGTGATACCTCCTCAATTCCGGCTGGCGCCATTGAGGACTTTGTGGTGGAGCGCATCCGCAACGCCGCCATCGATGGCGCACTCGCCAGACAGGTAGCTGAATCGCTGAAGACCCGAGTCGAAACAAAACGAAAACAGCTGAATGACGACCGGACAAAGCTGCCCCGTCGAATCGCCAAACTCTCTGATGAAGCCCGGCAACTGGTGGACAAACTGGCCAACACCGAGGGCGCCACGGCAAAATTAGTTGAGGATCGAATCAATCAGGTGAGTGAAGCGCTCAACCAGGCCGAAAGCCGACTTCAACAGGTTGAACAGGCCATCCATGAATTGGCAGGCGTAGAACTCGAAGGCAAATGGCTGGCCGAATCCACCGCCAACTTCAATGTGGTGTGGGAAGCAATGACTCCAATGAATCGCGTGCGGCTCATTACCATTCTGGTGAAATCGGTGGTCATTGATGAGAAGACAGATACCGTCACCGTGGAAATGACTGACTTGCTGAATACAGATGAAAGCGACGATACCGAAAATGGTGATGTGTCCACGGTTAATCAGCACAGGGGCGCAGTCATGGAGGCAATGGTATGAGCGACAGCACTCCAGAAACAGTTCAAACCGGAACGGTTGTATTCAAAAGCGCCTTCCACCGACTCCGCCGCGGCAACGGCCACGCGATAACTACGACCGCACCCCCAAACCCCACTCCCCGAGTCCCCGTCCGTAAACCCGCCCGCGTCGCCCTCATGCTTGCCTTCGCCCATTCCCTGGAAGAAGCCATCAACAACGGCGAGTACATTGACCGCGCCGACGCCGCCCGAAAGCTGGGCCTCACCCGCGCGAGGATTTCTCAACTGCTCGATCTGCTGATGCTCGCGCCGGATATTCAGGAGAAGATTCTGTTTTTGGAGCGAGTGGATGGGATCGAGCCGACGAGTGAGCGGGCGTTGAGGAAGGTGGTGGCGGTGGAGAGTTGGGGGGAGCAGAGGAAATGCTACGCATCCTTGCCAGTGCAACGTTGAAGCAAACTCCCATTGCAAAAAGATTAGTTATTCTTTTCCAATACTGAACATGTCCTTGAGCCAACCTTTTTTTAACAATGTTAATATCTGTGGACAAAAACGCTGTGTAATCATTTGAATCTCCCTTGAAGTTTTCTTACCAGCTTTAGCAGGAGGTTGAATTTAGAATGGCTCAATTGACTGAACATGCATTAAAATCCATGGGCTATATGAAGATAAGCAGCACAGATCCGCTCAACGTGGTTATTCATTATTTTTGTGTAATGCAAGTTCAGGGGTTCAATATTGAAGAAGCGACGCCACAAGATACGCGATCTTTGCTACATCGGACAAAAATAGGAGATCTTAACATTGTCGCAGCGTGTGGCGATAATCTGAATGAAATAACGCAACAATTGATAGGTCATGCGTACACACCAGCTGATGAATATGACGAATGGAAAAAAACGAATAGCTGTGGGCCACCATTTATCATCATCCATGTAAGTTCGAACAAGTATCAGGAGTTCACCGACGGATGGATTAAGGAAATTGATGACAACCTATCCACATACGATTGCTTCAATGAAATTCGACGACAAGTTCCAGCTCAAATATCTCCCATCGTTTCCAGAACAATAGCAGGACTGAACTGCGCATTTTTTTCTGAACAAACTCCTGTCCGTTTTCGACGTATCGAGAACAAGCTGTTTGCATTGACGGCCAACAACAAAATTGTCATGGATTTTCGGCTGGAATTTCACGCCAATGCATATGTGGTGAAACCTGTATCCAAGCAATTTGTAAATCAATCAATGCAGTTGGCTCTGGAAAAGGCAGGCGAGTTCCATGCAAGCGTCTCAAAACTAATATCGATGGCTTTGGAAGAGGACGATAAACTAAAAAAATTTCTTTTCCTCTACACGTCCATTGAGATTGCAATCCATAAGACATTTCGCATGTATCGCAGTGACGATTTAAAAAGAAGAGAATTCGGTTTCACCGACGATGTTAAGGAAAAATTGTTAGAGATAACTCAAATGCCTCTATCTGAAATAAAGAATCCGACACGCCGGTTTCTGTGGTGCTTTATATTTGTGTGGAAGCATTTAAAAGATCTCGACATAGATACATTTGAGGAACTTAAACAGATACGAAACAGCGTATCTCATGGCGACATTGAAGTTTTTCAGTTTAAACATGCTTTTGAAGCGGAGAGATTATCACTGAAATTGCATTCCGGTTGACAAATTTTTCGATAGATAAAAAGGAGTCCGCATGTCCGATATAAAAGAATTAATTGCTACTGCAATTTCATTTGATGCCGCCCGGCTCGCACAAGAATTTGAGCCGGATGCCGCCGCAATGACAGAAATTCGGGAAGCGGCGCTTGAAGTACTTCGCCGGTTTCCGGATATTCCCGGAGCGTGTGCGGTAATGAGCGCTATTTGGACCGCTATCCTTAATGACAATACACAATATCCAATTTTCGCAGTGTGTGGAGACCTCGAACTGGAAGGCGAACTTATCTTTGGCGGGTCGTCTCCAGATACGACATCCTGGGATCGAGGGGTTGATATAACAGACCCCTCCTGGAATGGACACTGCTGGGTAGTATTCGGCAAGTTTATTGGAGACATTTCACTTTTTCGAACCGCGTATTCCAGCCGGTCTCCCCGACGTCTCCAGGTTTGGATTCAAAATATGTTTGGCCCCGGCAAAGGATTGTTTATCTGTCCCAATGCAACGATCGAACAATACGGTCTTAAATATTACGCTCGCAGAGTGTTGAGCAAGAGAGAAATCGACGGGTTAGTGAAAGGAGCTGCATCGTATTTATGATGCCTTTGGGCTTTGTAGGTCAAATCTTCAAACAGTAAAATACTTCCCGGTTAATATTCCAATTACGGATGTTCACTTATACATTTCAACGAAACTTTTCGGAAAACGTCAGCTCTTTTTTGGGGAAAGTATGCTGCTGTTTTCCTATTCCAGCGGCAATCCATTATACCGAAACAAAGGCGTATGATTTTGAATAGTGCTGGGAATCAGCATGAACTCATTTCCGTCTCGCGGAATAAAATATGTACCAGGCAACCGGGCGAGAACGAACGGGTTCATTGTTGACAGTTGATTCGCGGGAACGGAACCATCGAAAAGCAGTTCTCCCAGTTTGCGATAATTGGCTGAAAACAAGTCCGGCACTGAAAATTCCACCATCCAAAGATGTTCCGGTAACACACCTGCCAACGTTGATGGTATTCGGCGGTCTTCGGCGAAATTGTCCCAATCATCAAGCACGGAAAGGTGCGAAATGTAATTGTCTCGGGCAATCGCCACTGCACGAAAAACAATATCCATTCCCATAAAATAATGCGCTAAACGTTGCATCCAGCTCAACGAGCCGCATTCACTACGCAGAGCAATGGGCAAAATGGAATACAGTGCCGCGCTGGCAAGCGTTTCTGCCAGAGTACCGTTGTATCCGATTCCTGTCGGTCGAATTGTGAGAATGTATTGAACCTGCGTTGGCTCAAGATATTTACGCGGCACACAAAAGTTGGAACCAAAATTGTCATCGTGCCCAATAAAACTGCTCAACCATTTATCGCTTGGAATATACCGTAAATCATCGCCAACATGAAAATAGGCATTTTCGGCTCGTGGCACCCACGTATCCTGATTGAACGTATGCCCAAAAAAGGGAACAATGTGTTTTTCTTCACCCGGATTTATTGCACGGCCGGACAAATCAAATCCAAGAAGCCCTGCAGCACCGGACTCGATTGCGGAGTACAGGAACTTACAGTAAGGGAACTTCTCCCGGTCACCAGCTTTAGCTGCCTCGTAATCCAAATCGTCATACGGAATGGTATAATATTCCATTACACTTCGCATCTGTGCGGACGTCAGCCCATTTGCGGGAAGTGTGTGTGGTCCGGCAGAAGTGGCCGCACCCTGTATTTCTGAATATACGAAATCATTATCCGGATTCTGCATAGTTAGCAGTGAACGAAGGCCAACCTGAGCACAGGCTTTGGTGATATTGTTCTGCTGGCAGTACATCACTCCGGAAATACCAAAAGAAAAGCCGCAGCATTGCAATGAAAATTGGGCTTCACCGGGGACACAATTGTGCCGATGTGGGAATTTTTGAAACACAGATTCAAAAACAGTACTGACGCGTTTTCCTGATCCGGGCAGCTCATCAGCTTTCAGTATTGCGTATCCCTTTAAGGCTTTGCTGTCGATTTCCTCAAATTCACTCTCATCAGTTATTTCCTGTGACCAAAAGGTTAGCCTTAACAAATATAGAGAACGATGCTTCGAATCCAATTTTCTGAGTTGCTCATTTTCATCCTGCACGGCGCCAGCAGCCTCGATGTTTTCGATAACCAACGTCTGGCAGGTATGAATGCGCGCCTGTGAGAAGATTCTGCGGGCAGATATAAAGTCCTGGCCAACCCGGAATTCACTATCAATAAAATCATAATTTGAGAACGGCCGTTTGAGCGAAACAAATCGACATGAAGTGCCGTTTGCAAGGCGAGACAATGTCACGGATTGACTCTAATCAAATTGCTGGGAGTGCTGTTTGGTTTTGTCGTAAGCATCCTGCATGTCTTCGACGTATTTTTGAACAGCATCTCTATACTTCGGTTCTACCGTTATGGTTTGAGGCTTTTGACTGGCAAAAGCTTTTTCCAGAGAATCAACAACACGTTGGTTGCTATATGCTCGTGACTCAGACATGATTTTCTCCTGCAATTATCAACGACTATTTCTGAATGAGTCCAGTAAACAGTATATAAGAATAATAATCAATAATGGTTTTTCAAACCGTTGTTGTCGTTTCATTACCACATTTTAAACGTTCAACAAATCTTTTAACCTAAATGATTCCATGTACGATTGTACTGTTTCTTTTACCTCTTTGCTTCACCTTTATCCAAATTTCGACGAATCGTTGTACCTGAATAGTTTCGACTGGTCGTTTCGGATGTCACTTCATTCAACCAGAGGAACTGTGGATTTTAAAAATCAATTTTCTATGTCAACCACCTGTCCCCACTCTCAACCGTCCTCTGTCAACCACTTGTCCCCACGCGACACTGACTCTCTCCCCTGAGAGTAGAGAATAGAGTGATTTTGGGGGTAAAAATGGCGGATTCTGTTAACCAGAGAGCAGGAATACTGACGTGATTTTTGGTCGAGGACCGCTTTTCAACCAACGCCGGTCGCCTCTTTTGCCGGGCGGGATGGATCCGATTTACGAGCGCTGATTGTCGTTGCCCGCCGTCGCTCGCAGGGGCGAGCTTTGGCGCGGTTTTGAAAATTCGACAGATGAGAAAGGGCAAAGGAGAGTGAATTATTAAAAGCCAGAAGCAAAAAAAGCCTCGGAATATCCAAGGCTTAGCTTTGCGGGGTGGACGGGACTCGAACCCGCGGCCTTCGGCGTGACAGGCCGACGTTATAACCAACTTAACTACCACCCCAATTGTCAAAGATGGGAAGCGAAAATTTTTGCTTCCACCCTTAAACGACAAAAGCCCCGCTGAAAAACAACGAGGCTTCTGAATATATAGAACTGCTCTTGCAGAATAGGCCTTGCAACAAATTGGGTTGCAAGGACTTAAAATAGCTCCCCAGTCGTTACACTCAGCGCACCACAGTGTCAAGAGTTTTGCCAATTGAAATCGGATATTTTATTGAGCATCACCAGAATGGCTTCGACTTCATAACACCTCGAGCGGCCCAGCTCAAGCGGGATGAAGAGG
>JAFGQN010000233.1 GCA_016935665.1 Deltaproteobacteria bacterium
GAACATGAACCCAGGATCGCACATCAAATCGCAGAAAGATATCTCGAAGTGTACTTTTTCAGCACTGATTTACTTCTCAGGGATCATCTGTCACATCCGTCCCTGTATCGGTGAACGTATCTGCAATCTCGTCGGTGCCGATGTCAGTCGCCAACTCGTGTATATCAGTGTCAAAGTTTCTTCCCGATTCAGTGTCTGTTTCTTTTGACTCGCCGGTTCCCGTGCCAGTCTCAATCTCGTTGTCGCTATTTGTATCCGAGTCAACAGACGTTGTGAATGACGGCTCAGTCGTTCCGAAATCAGAATCCTTCCTGAAAACCATTTCCGGCATCAAAGATTGACAACCAAATACAGCAACTGCACCTATGACATAGCAAACGCGTCTCGTCATTTGTCAGACAATCCTTTCTTTCTGTTCAGCAATCTGTAGTGTATCAAATACGCCAGAAGACTCTACCCGATTCGTATCCATCGAAATTTTAAATCAGTTTTTTTAGGGACAACAACATGGTGTATGAGTTCGGAGACGGATAGACAGCCAATGGCCTAATTGGGACTGAATTTCAAGGATTATGGCACTGCCGATGGTCAATCACGATAGGAACACTCCTGAACAGTTCAATGCTCTTTTTGGGCAATATGCCGTTGCTTGAGTTGGTTCAGACCAAACAACGGTCGGTTTAAAAGTAGCTGTTCAGCCCGAGATCCCTTTTTCTAATTCGCGACGTGACAAATCACTGCTCTGATACGCCCGCGCAAGGGCAATCCCTTCTTGCCTGCTTCATTTTCACATCTCCTTGAAGTCAGCACGCAAATCAATGAATTCAAGGATTCAAATCAAAGGTGACCCGCTGAACGGATACTGTTATCCTGACCGCGTTCCTCGTGGACGCGGGGAATGGACTAGATCTGTACGCGATGGAGATACGATAAAGAGACAGTTTATAAATGCTGGAAATCTTAATTTTATGTCGGGGTGGACTTTGAATGTGATTCCGAGATAACTTCCCCATTGGAGGAATTGACTGGTTGTAATTCATTATCTGGAAAAAACGAAAGGAGGGACCGGAAAACCAGGTATCTTATTTAATGCCCTTCTGATCGGCCAGAGCGCAACCCAATTTGATTCCAGTGGAACTACCGTTCAGAGCGACCACTTTGAACTCCACTCGGCGGTTTTCTTCCCATGCCTGTTCGTTGCTGGCTGAGTTAATTGGGCAATATTCCCCGTACCCCTGAGACTGCAGTTTGCCTGGGGGGACTCCTTTTTTCGTCAGATAATCGCGAACCGATTTTGCACGCCGCTTGGTGAGTTTCAGGTTGTAACTGTCTTTGCCGCGTTCATCGGCATGGCCCTGAATCTCAATTTTGTCAATTTGGGGGTTGTTCACGATGGTTGCCGCAACTTCGTTCAGAATCTGGAAAGAGATAGGCTTGATTTTTGCGGAATTGTATTCGAAATAGATTTTTTTCAAAATCTGAATCTCGCCACTGGTTACAATGACATCACCTTCATCGGGGCAACCATCTTCATCGTCACGACCGTTGTATGTCTCTGGCTCGTCGGGACATTTGTCGTTGATGTCCACGATTCTGTCCATATCTCGATCGGATGTCTGAGAAGCGGTGGCGGCGCCCACATATTCGTTGGATTCGGGGCAGCCATCGTCATCTCTGTCACCATCTTTGTCTTCGGGGACCAACGGACATTTGTCCACCTGGTCTTTTATGCCGTCGCCATCCATGTCATTTTCAGGACATCCGTCTTCGTCGTCAATGCCATTCAAGTCCTCCGGATCGTCTGGACACGCATCGTTCTTATCGGGAATCCCGTCGCCGTCTCTGTCCATGTCTTCTTCACGAATGAGAATGTCCATGGACGGCTCATAACAGAATCCAAGAAATGCCCGGTGTTCCATGCTTTGGTACCCGTACCCGGACTGGTTGTCCGCAGTGGGGAGACCATGGGCATATCCGGCCATCAGGAAGGAGCTTTCTTCGATGAAGAATTTCAGACCCACTGTGCCCTCCATCGAAAGGTAATTGGAATTACCTGCTTCGGACAGCAATTGATTTCCATATAATTCGAGAACCAGGTCCATTATTTCCGGGAATATCCGGAAACTTTGACCAACGCCAAAGTAAAATGATGATCCATATTTAAACAGATTGCGCGGTTCGTTGTCTACGCAATCGCCTGTACACTGGTTTTGATGTTCATTATTATCATTGTTCTCACGGTCCCAGCTCAGGTAGTTGTTTGATTTGGCGCCCAAAGGCAATCGAATTCCGGCGTTGAAACCAATCCGATACCAGGAGAATGGCTCAGCATCGAGAATTGCTTTGAAGGCGAATGCACCGCCACCGGGCTCTCCTGTCAGATATTCGGATTTGCCTGTGGGTAAAAAGTACTGCGCGATAAAGGCGATACCAATGGGATGCCAATCCGAGCGGAGCAATGCACCTTTGATATGCAGCGAAATGTCGCCAAATCCATTTGTGGACCAGTGATCATGTTCTTCGAATCCTTCGGCGTCGTACTTATACAATTGGCCAGTGGGGACCATAATCGGAATCTGAAAGCCGATTGCCAGACGATTGAACAAACCAAAGTTGGCCTGAAAGCGTGCAGCAATCATCCTCTCCATCATGATGTGATTGTAGCCATCAATGGTGAGTTCCATGCTGTCCGCGATGGGAATCCCTTCCTCTATTTGGACTTTGTCCTGTTCCACTGCAAACCAGGAATTAAAGCCAAAATCCAGTAAAAGCCCCAGTGAAAAACGGAGGTGTGGCAGAACGGGACTGCCGTCCATGGTTATATGTCCCTTGGTATCGATCGCCGGGTCATATAGAGACTGCGCCATACCCTGGCCGTTTCGGACCAGCGGAGCCGCGAAAAGACCCCCGGGGATCACTAAAATAAACAACAGAACTATTACTACGCTGCGGAACTTTTTCGGCATCAAAGGTACCTTTCAGTAAACGTTTGCAGTTGAAAATCTGCGCAATCTTATACAATCTGACTGCATTTGACAAACAAATTCAGGCATAGATATCAATACTATAAAGTAGAACTGGCAGTGATGGGGCGCAGGAATTCAGCGGTGTGCGAAAATTTTACATTAACGCGTTTTTCACCAGCATATCCATGTCGGATTGTTCAATTCCAATAGCCGTTGCCACGGTGCTCAACAATTCCTGTTCCGTTTTTGTGAGCTTGTTGTCCGCTGCCACGGCCATTACCACTTCTACAATCAGTTGATTTTTGGATTCAAATGCTGTGATGCCCTCGACCAGTTTGGCCGGGTCGTCATCTATATTGCGCTGCATGACTTTTTGCTTCTGTTCATCGCTTAATTCATATTTATCCATCAGAGCGGAAATAAACGCACGTTCATCGTCCGTAATCTGACCATCTGCGAGTATAGCCTGTGCCACCAGTTCGCAAATTTGAATTTTTTCTGAAATTTCCATGGACCAGCTCCTTCTTGTTCGTTTGAAACAGCAGATTTTGTGCTAAGGTAAACTTAGTTGAAGAATTATCTGTTTGTCCAGTAAGAAAAGTTTTCCAAAGGAGCCTGTATGAAAGTTACCGATAGAATTGCCATCGTCTCGTTGATAATATTCTTCATGGCGGGATATGGTTCCAGCGCTGTTGCGGATGAGTCCATGGGCTCAGCTGACGCTGGAGACGCGTTGCAGGCGCCATCCTCAGACGACGTGGTACCGCCAGCGGACGAACCTCCCTCGGATATTCCCACTGAACAAGAACCACCGGCGGATACACCGCCACCCGCAGATAACGCTTCGCCGCCATCGCTTTCGGAACCGATTTCCGGGGAAGGGGCACCACAACCTTCCGCCGGTGCGGCAACGGGCGCGCCATCCAATCTCACTGGAATCACTACTGTCCCGGCCAAACCGCTTGAAGAACCATTGCCCGAAGAAGCAACCGATGCGGCGGCGCCCAGCGAAGCAACATCCCGGACCGATGATTCGCTAATGACAGAGCCACCCTCTGGTGTGGCGGCGGGGGCTTCTGCTCAGACCGATACAGGCGCCTCGCCACCACCCGCGTATCCTCCTGCACCGATGGACGACGATGAACAGAAGTTTGCCGCGTTCTCGTTTTCACCTCAGATAGGATATGCCTATTTTCCCAAATCCGATTTCGAATATAATGGTCTGAAGTTCCACGTTGATAAACGAAACGCGTTCGTTTTAAAACTTCACCTGGATTTGGGCGGGGATGGTTTGGCGTTTGAATTGGTTCCCAGCCTGGCATATCAGAAAATTGGTGGCGATATTACCAGTTTCGGCGCGGATTTGAGCGATGGTGTGGCTGGAAGTCTTTTGGCCGTGGGCGGCCAGATGAATCTGATGTTCCGCGGTTCCTGGGGAAGCTTTTTCCCGCATCTGGGCATTGGCTTTCACGGATCCTATCTGTATGGAGACGAAATCGAATACGGCGCAGATATTTATGGCCGCATTCCAGCTGGGTTTACGTGGTATTTTGCCAAACATCTGGGACTCGTTGTGGAGTTTGCGTTCATGATAGGCGCCACAGGGATACGGCGGAAAGTGCCCGATACCAAAGAACTGTATGCGGATTTGGAGAGCGAATACGGCGTCGACCAGCAACAGGTGGAGGATTATCCGTGGGAGTCTGTCAATATGGAAAATCCTGCGGATAGGCAAAAAGTTGCCAGCGATTTGGGAATTACCAGTCCCACAATGACCAGCGCGGAAGCGGAAGCGATTGTGAGCAAAATGGTCGAAGATCAGATGTCTAAAGTCATTCAGTTTGGCAGAGGCATCGGACTCGAGTTCATGGTTGGTATTCGATTCCCCTGATTTTCCGGTTTCAAATCATAAACATCAGTCCCAGCCCAATACTGAAAAAGAAGTGTTCCAGCAGCGCCACCCGTTCCTTATCGACGGTAATGGAAATTTTTGACATTGGCCATCCCGCTGCGGTTTCCAGACGCACGCGCAACCGGCCCACGAGTCGGCCATCCATGCCGAACGTCAGCATTGGAGCGCCAGTGACAAACGTTCGCTGATCGCCGATATTTCCCTCCAGTGCCTGGCCGGTAATCCGATATGTGACCACGGCCATTCCCAGTCCAATATCACCGCTGGCCATGTGTTTGGGATGTACCAGAATCCAGTTGAACCCCGCCTGCGCATACCCGGAATGAACGAAAATGTCGCCCTGTTGCGTTTCTATGGCGTGAGGAATTATGGGGGTTTGTCCCATCAGTTTGAATTCAAAATGGCCGGTGATAATGTAGCTGGCCCCAATCTGGAGATTGAGCATTGGATTTCCACTAATTCGAATGAACATCAGCGCCGGATTTATCTGAACACTGAATTGATCGATTCCTTTTCGGGCGAGTCTGTCCAGGGAACGTCGGTCTCCCTCTCCTGGCGAAATCAGCTGCTCGATTTCCGGTGTCGGCTGCACAGTGCCCTGGAGTTGGGCCACTGTGTGAATTTCGAGTAGACTGGCGCGCAACAATTCCATGGTGCTGATGGCCACAAAAGACTCGGCATCCTCTTCATCGGGGATGGTGACCCGACGCAACACACTTTTGTTGGTTACTTTGTCGGTAATCCAGATTTCCACGACTCCTGCCGCCTGTCTGCAGATAATGGCTGCAGCGGCATTGCGCGCATGGGCTTTTAAATCGAGAAGTCTCTGAATGTCCTCCCGAAAATCCATCATAACCAATTCAACAGTGAATCCGGCTGCTTCCAGCTCGGCCTTGATGCGATATTCGAATCCGGACATTTCGGTGTCTCTGGCGATAAGAACACGGGTTCCCGGGCTCCGATTTGCCTGGGCGTTAAAAGATATAAAGACAATGGCCATTGTCAAAAGAACGGCGGCAAGGCGTGCGCAAAGAATAACGCGAACACGAGAAAAACTCGGATTTATTGTTGAATTGTTGCTCGCAGCGCTTATCATTTCATCGACTTGAATTTATAAAGAATAAAACCCCATTACCACAAAAACCGCGATGAAAAGCAAATTTTGTGGTATTTAATGGCCAATTTAAGCGAATGCCGCCATATCCCTGAGAATGTCGCGGCTGTGATTTTTGATTCTATCAGATATTTTGGGAGACAATATGGTAAGTGAAGAGATATTGAAACAGGGGCTTCTCAATACATTGGATGATCCCTCCCTGGAGGGGTATGGCGATGCCCAGAAGGGTAAAGTTCGGAACTCCTATGTGAAAGACGGGAAACGATATATCGTGACCAGTGATCGCATCTCCGCATTCGATCGCGTTCTGGGAACCATTCCCTATAAAGGGCAGGTGCTCAATCGCGTGGCGGCGTTCTGGTTTGAACAAACACGGCAGTTGGTTCCCAATCATCTCGTTGGAACGCCAGACCCGGCGGTAATGACTGTTTTGGATTGCACTCCAATGCCGGTGGAGATGGTGGTCAGAGCCTACATTACCGGTTCCACCTCCACGTCCATCTGGACGCACTACGAGAATGGTGTGCGCAATTTTTGCGGGAATCCATTGCCCAAAGGGCTACGCAAACATCAAAAACTGGAAACAGCCATTTTGACGCCTTCTACCAAGGCAGAGCAGGGCGATCACGACATCTCTGTGTCCCGCGAAGAGATTTTGGCGATGGGGCGTATTTCTGCAGAAGATTTTGATACCATGGCTAAAATGAGTCTCGATTTGTTTGCATTTGGGCAGGCGCACTGTGCGAAGCAGGGATTGATACTGGTGGATACCAAGTATGAATTTGGGAAAACAGCGGACGGACGGATAGTGGTCATCGACGAAGTACATACGCCCGATTCATCCCGATTCTGGCAGGCAGATACCTATCAGGCGCATTTTGAGGCAGGGCAAAACCCGCAGGGGCTCGATAAGGAGTACGTGCGCGTGTGGTTGAAAACCGAAAAGAATTTTATGGGGGATGGTCCTCTGCCGCATATTCCGGATGACGTGAAAGTGGAAGCCGCACGACGTTATATTGCCGCATGCGAGCAGATAACCGGCGAAGCATTCGTCCCGAACACAGAAGAGCCCAACGCGAGATTGGCCCGAAATATGGCCCTGTAGGCGGCAGTGAAAGGGGAGCAATTTGAACTGGATGGGCCCCAATTATCACACCCTGTTTTCCCGTACAGAAATTGACGCGCGAATTGCGAGTCTGGGCCGGGAAATACGTGCGGATTACCATGACAGGTCGCTCACTGTTCTGGTGGTTCTCAAAGGTAGTTTCGTATTCGCGGCGGATTTGATTCGCGCCATTGATTTACCAATGAACGTGGAGTTTATTGGTCTGCGGTCATACGGCGATCGCATCAATACCTCTGGCGTCGTGGAAATCACTCTGGATGTCAAGCATCCGTTGGCGGGTGAGGATGTACTGATTGTGGAAGACATCGTGGATACCGGATTGACTCTCGAATATCTAATGAAAAATCTGTCTACGAGAAATCCCGCGTCCATGAAACTGGCCGCTCTACTCCACAAACCCGCTCGCACTAAAGTGCATGTGCCCATTGACTATAAAGGGTTTCAGGTGCCCGATAAATTTGTGATTGGCTACGGGCTTGATTTTGCCGGCAAATACCGCAATCTCCCGGAAATTGGCTATTTGGATCCACCGCCGTTGGACCATTAATGCCGAATTGGGTGTCCCCCTGGATGGGATGATGTTGATGAGCGACGTCGACGTGTATTATTTGGAAGCCCAGTTGCCGTGCAGGTTGCAGTATTCTCTGGCGATGAGATTCTCACTGTAGGGAACAAAAAATTCGGCTTCTGGCAGGTCACCTGGCTTTAAGTATTTGCGCTGAATGTAGTCGCCGTTGATAACTTCAATCCACTCGATAAAATGTTCATCAGTCATTGGATGCGCCGTGGAGCCAACGATAACTTTTACGCCGTTTTCGGTTTTCTCAATAATTGGAACATGCTTTTCTGTGGTTTTATCAGCGGTTTTTTCGGTGAGCAGGGTCATTTCTTTTCCGCAGCACACGAGTGTACCACCAGATGCATGAGCGACCTGGACCACATTGCCACATACTTCACATTTATATACTTCCTGTCTCTTTGTCATAATTACCCCTCTATATCCTTGAAATGGTTCAGATATTGTTTTCTTACCAGTAGGGTAAGCACTGAAATGATAAATGCAATTGTGCACGCCGACAAATTTTTCCGATTATTTACTGTTGTTTTGGAGTTCGCGATGCAATAGCACAAACGAAGCGATATCCGTGTCAGCTCTGCAGAATGTGAAATCCCAGCTCAATGTGCGTTTTTAGGTCGTGCAGATTGACAGGCTTGGTGATGTAGTCATCGGCGCCCCCTTCCAATGCATCAATGGTGTGTTCCACACCTTCATGTCCCGTCAGCATGATGATGTGGTAGCGGGTTTGATGTTCTTCGGCGATTTCTCTTGCACGTTTGCACCAGGCGATGCCGTCCATGCCCGGCATTGACCAATCCACCACAACGACGGCAGGGGCGCCGGGATTCAGTTCATCAAGGGCCTGTTTCTGATTCAGATAGAAATCGGTGTCCCAACCGGTTTCCACTTTTTCAAAGTAGCGTTTCAGTGAGTTCAGGAAAATCTCTTCATCATCAACAAAAATAACTTTTTCTGTCATCAGTTGCTCCCTGTATGAGCCGTAGTTCACAGCTCCTGTCTAATATAGCGCCGAAATGCCGGATTCGATTAATAGCCAAAAGAAAAATTGCACCTTTTATAAATAATATTCGTTATTTCTTCGATGCCATCTCTTTGTGCTAAATTAATTTTGAGTTCGAGTTTTGATACCACAAGTGGTAATTCGTGTTATGTTGAAAACATAAGTCAGTTTGTATATGTGTCGATATCTTCCAGAGGCAAATTAGTTATCGCGAACGCGCTGCTCGAATAGTGAAACAGGAATCGGTATGAAAAAAAGCAGGTTTTTTAAAGAATCCAAACTACGGAAGTACAAAGATAAAGCCAGCGATCTCATCGAAAAGGGAAAGTATGAGAAGGCGCTGGCTATCTATCGGGACATTCTGGAAGCGTTTCCCCAGGATACAACCATTATGCTCAAAATTGGGGATCTCTGCAAAAAACTGAAAATGATTCCGGAGGCGGTTGCCGTATACAGCACCGCTGCAGAACACCATGCACAAACGGGTCGATTGCTTCAGGCCATCGCTGTCTGTCGTTTAATTCTGGAAATTGACAATTCACACAGTGCCACTCAGAAGAAACTCGCCGCACTGTATGCGCAAAAATACGGGTCTTCGGAAACGTCGGGCGTACTCACACCCGAATCGAGAGAGCAACCGGAAAAGGCTCCCGAAAAATCAATCAATCTAAACGAAGGCGATTTGCAAAAAGGGGTAGAGCAACCCGAGACTCAGCAGGCTCGGATTGCGCGAATACAACTGGCAGCCAGGCACGTAAAACGGCAGATGGCCAACAGGTTTGCCGCTGGTGCAGTAGTCGCTTCAGAAGAACAGGCCAATGCCGGTGCGACGGTGGCGGATGCATGTGCAGGTGCACCTTTGCCCACCCCGGAAACACCACCACCGGTTACACGAATGACGCCCATTGCGGAAGAGGCATTGAGGCCGATTAGACCGATTGTCGAGCGAGGTGTCCAACCTGTTCGACCAACAACTCAGAGTCGTATCAAACCGCCGCGTCCCGTGATTGAAAAAATCTCGACTCCCGTCTCCTTGCCAACACCAGTAACGCCTCCTGTTGTCGATATTCCCGCACCGGAGTCGGACATTCCGGAGGTTCCGGTTTTTTTACCTGACGAGGATTATCAGTCGTCTGAATCGAATGCAGATGTTTCGCCGCGAACTGCAATAACCATCCCGGTGAGCAGAGAAGATACGGTGCTGAATGAGGCGGACAACATCTATGAGAACGAAACAGCACAGGAGGGTGCTGAAGACCGTCCTGCCCGCAAATCAACGGGTCCCCTGCGGCTTGACTTCACACAGATTTTTCAGGACGACGAGGAGCCTTCTGCCGTTTACGAACAGGCGGACCTCGATGAATATCTGGCTGAGCTGCAGGCCGAAGGGCTCACAGATGATGTGGAGGAAGAAAGAGGTCATCGTCCAGGCGAACACGGGCGTCCCGCCGCCCAGCGAAATCTGGTGCTGACCATTTCCAAGCCCGCTCCGCCACCTGCAGTGCTGCCCACGATTCCGTTGTTTTCGAGTATGAATGAAATGGCGTTTTTCGATTTGGTCAATGAACTGCCGCTGCGGAAATTCGATGCTGTAGAAACTGTGGTGGAGGAGGGGGAATACGGGGACTCCTTTTTTATTATTGTTTCTGGGAGTGTCGAAATCTTTAAAGGGGGCGAGAGCATTGCAACATTGGAAGAGGGCGCTTTTTTTGGCGAGATGGCAATGCTTTTTCCCGGACCCAGACAGGCAACCGTGGTAACCACGGAGCCCTGTGAACTTTTTGAAGTATCCAATTCACAACTGGAAGAGTTGATGCACCGGTATCCGCGCGTTGGACAGCGATTGCTGGAATTTGCCGAAGAAAGACTGTTGAACAACCTCCTTAAAACGTCCCCGCTGTTCGCCCCGTTTTGTGATGCCGACCGACAGTCGCTTATGGAAAAATTTGAACCCTATTTAATTGATGCAGGGACCGTGATTATACAGGAGGGGGAGCATGCAAACGGATTATACCTCATTGTTATCGGTCACGTGTGTGTTGTCATGCGTGGTGATCACGGGGAAGATATTGTTGTTGAGCACTTAAAGGGAAATGATATTTTTGGGGAAGTGTGTCTGTTGTCTCATCAGCGCGCGGTGGCCACGGTGCGGGCAGAGGAACAGACTCGGGTGCTGGTACTGCCCAGAGAACAGTTCAATGAATTAATTATGACCCACCCTCAGGTTCTGGAACTTTTATCGGCGTCTTCCGAAGCGCGAATTCGACACATGAATGAAATACGCGCCATGCATAACAATGCGTCTTCTGATTAACTGAATCAATGGGCAATCCGTTTTTTTATGGAACCATTCGCAAAAGGGTAGTCAATGAGATCAGACGGTGACAAGGTTGTGCAATAGACCGATGGCGGCCAGCGCAACGAATACGGCGACACCATAAATGAGAGGGCCATTTTTTTCCATCCAGTTTCTTTCGGGGTTTTTCGTTGCGTCTTTAGTGTTGTTATCGTTAGTTGTCATTTAATCACTCCTGCCTTTTTTGTAGCGGCGCCGTTGCCGAATTCTGGCAAAACGATGCCTTTGGGCTGACGGCCAGTTCATCGGTAGATCCGTCAGGCTTCCAATTGGTAAAATTAGATGGATTGGCGAAGAACGATTTGAGGTGGTTTGTACAGTCTTTTTGATAACTGGATTCCCCGATTATCCAAAATCCGTCTGGGCGTTGTCATTTTGCTGAGCAGTTGCATCGGTAGCACTGTGCTGGTGGGCAGTTCCGCGCTGCAAAATTGGTTCTCAAATCCGGAGGGCAGGTCGGCCGGCTCCTGATGGATTGGACTATTGTCGGGCGCCGCTTGAATGGATGCCTCAGAAGCATTAAACTGTATCGTATCACTTGTGGATATGTGATGCGCCAACAGGCGAACCCCCATAAGAAGCATCATCAGTACATATAAACGAAATATCTGTACCATATATATGCCTCCTTCCCTCCGGGGTAATCCGGGTCCCGCGGTGCTCATTGGAACCGCTTATACGGTGTATATTAAGTAGCGGTGACTGGATACGCAAGCCCCGGGCGGTCCGATAGTCAAACTCTGGGCGCAAGGCGAAAAAAATTCATTCTCGATTCCCCAATTGCCATCCCCGGGTGTTGTCTGTTCGAAAAGCAACATGGCCACGGATAGTCTGCCGCCACAGTAAAAAGAGGAAGCTGCCGGAGTGCTTGAAAATGAAAAAGCCCCGATGCATTGCATCGAGGCTTTTTCAAGCGGGGTGGACGGGACTCGAACCCGCGGCCTTCGGCGTGACAGGCCGACGTTATAACCAACTTAACTACCACCCCAATTTTCAAAGA
>JAFGQN010000234.1 GCA_016935665.1 Deltaproteobacteria bacterium
ACTTATCGAGATATTTTTGCAGCTTATACCCTTTGGGAATAAGCGCCTTTAGTCTGGCCTCCGCCTCCGGATCTCCGGCGATGGTGGCGTCATACTGTGCAACGGCATGTGTGAACGCCGCAGCCCTCATGGCGAGGGTGTCCACATACTCCGGATTGACATTGAGCGACAGTATCGACGCTCTGTCCTGCATGGCCGCTTCCGCCAGCTCCCACGCCTCGGCAGTGGCCACTTCGGACGGCATATTGCAGTATTTTATGTCATTCTCTTGAAGCGCCATAAACGCATCGAACAGCTGCGCATAGGCTTCTTCGCTTGATATTGCAGGCATTTACCTAACCTCCTTGCAAATACGTTGGCTGACTTAATGATTTGTATGCGAAACAGATTACAGGCAAAACGGAATATGTGTCAAGCATGGATTCAAGGAGAAACAGGAAAATTTTTCAAAACATTCGGGGGACCCGGAACAACCTTTGGGGACGCAGGAACCTTTGGGGACGCAGCACTGCAGATAGGGGCGCCACACCGCGAGCAAATTCGGTATTTTCCGCCGACTAATTCCCTCGCTACCAACAATGAGTACAGCTCACCGATTGGTGCTCCCCATACTCTTTGGTGCTTCGTCCCCATACTCAGTCCCCATACTCATTTCAAATATATCGCGGCAACTGTTTTGACAGGATATACGTGCCGGACGATACTCAGGATTGATGGCGCTCAACAGTATTTAAAACCGGATACGTGTCCGTACAAATCAGAACGGCTCACTGCCCTCAACCAGGACGCGCTCCTTGCCATGGCGGTTCAGCACTTTGTGGGAGAAAATTATTCCAAATGGTTGGATAATAAAGAAATGCAGGATTTGGGTGGATTAAGCCCGCGAGAATGTCTTGAATCTGAGTTTGGTATGAAACGCCTGCGAATGCTCCTTCTTATGATGCATTGACACAGGATGCGTATCGACGATTTATGAGATATGATCCAAAAAAATGATGAATAGATTACATACATTTCCGCTGCCGGGTTTGGAAATAGAAACAGGCACAACCATTATTGACGCCTGCAAACAACTGGGAATAACCGCTGTAACGTATCCTTATGGCAATTACCTTGTTGCTTATGGCGATGCACAGTCAATGTTTGGAATACGCCAATCAGTCACCGTTATGGTCGAGTTTCAGCTTTTTTAGTTTAGATCTGAGTGTGCTTGGGTTCATGCCTGAAATGTCGGCGGCGCCACCTTGACCGGCAATTTTTCCGTTTGTTTTTTTTAACAGCTTTTTAAAATACGCTTTTTGCGAATCCCGATATGAGGGAAAATCCTCGGACTCCGCCTCTGCAGGGGCGCTGCATGGGGATTTTGCATCTGATGACGGTGCGTTGTGGTAGTCGGTCAGCAGCGAAAAATGCAGGGGTTCGCCGCGACTTAGAATCAGCGCCCGCTCGATGGCGTTTTGAAGCTCGCGCACGTTGCCTGGCCAGCTGTATTCAATGAGTTTTTGCAGCTCTGCAGGAGGCAGCGCCGGTCGAAAGGGCAGGTTCAGCTGACGGATTTTGCTTTCGATAAAATAGTAGGCGAGGGTTGGAATATCCTGCAGCCGGTGTCGCAATGGGGGGATATGAATCGGGAACACATTCAGTCGAAAAAACAAATCTTCTCTGAATTGCCCATCCCGCACCATCTGTGGCAAATCCCGGTTGGTCGCCGCAATCAGTCGGGCATTGGCACGAATAATCTGACTGCCACCCACGCGCTCGAACTCTTTTTCCTGGAGCACCCTAAGCAGTTTCACCTGTGCCGAGGCCGGCAGTTCACCGATTTCATCTAAAAAGAGCGTACCGCCGTCCGCCCGTTCGAAGCGTCCCCGCTTGCGTTCGTTGGCGCCGGTAAATGCGCCTTTTTCGTGTCCAAAAAGCTCGCTGTCCACCAGTGTTTCCGGAATCGCGCCGCAGTTAATGCTGATAAACGGCGCTGCGCTGCGCTCCGAAAGACGATGAATGGCCGAGGCAATCACTTCTTTTCCGGTGCCGGTTTCACCGACAATCAAAACAGGACTGGGCCTTTTGGCGACCTGTGTTACAAGGGTCATCACAACTCGCAGACCGCCGTGCATGCCAATGACTCTGTCTCCCACCTCCTGCTGCATTTCATACAGCAGCGCCCGGTTTTCCTCTGCAAGGCGATTGCGCTGCGCTTCGAGGGTATACAGGCGAATAGCGTTGCGAAGCGAAATGACAAATGGTTCTTTCAGCGTCTCAATCACGTGCAGGCATCGCTGCGTTGAAACGGACGGTTTAAAAACAAACAGTACGCCGGAACGGATGTTTTTAGCCCCAAGAACAATGGTGGTGGCGTCCGGTGATATCCCCAGCTCCTCAAGGCGATCAAAAAAACTGAAATACTTCAGGTTGGCCTGCCAAACGGTATCGCGCAAATTCGAAATAAATACATTGGGCAGTTTCTGTTCGAGCTCTTTTCGAACCGTACTGACATCTCCGGCGTATTTTTCTCCCACCTTAAACAGCTCCAGCGATTCTGTGACGGTGCTGGGACCGGTGTCATCCACCCTGAGAAGAATCCGCTGTTCCTGGAGGTCTTCGTTCATTGTGATGAGCAGCATTTGCTGTAAATCGACCGTTTGTTTTAAAAATTCAAAGGTGCTGTGAAACGCCTCGGGAATGTCGGTTTCGCCGGTCAGGCGAATGGTGGCCTCGCGAAACAGCAGATTGTCGTCGGCCAGCGCATCGCGCATATGCGCAGCTTTGCTGTACTGCAACGCATTTACCATTGCGGCTCTGAAGGGCATTTTCAGTCGTTCAAAAAGGTCATGGTGCGCGTCGGTAAAGGCGTGATTTCCCAGGGCAATGGCAATGAGGCCTGTGTGCAGGCTGCTGTCGAACAGCATCAGCAGGTCGGCGCTGGGGAGCGCTCCGGCTTCGATGAGATACTTGTCGATTTGTATTTTAAATTCTTTTTCGAGAGTGGCCCGGCGGTATGTGTGCAGCGTTCCGGATTGTTGTGTCATTTTCTCTCTCAGGGCGACTTCATCGGGCGTCTGCAAAAGAAACGACGAGAGATTTTCATTGTTTGATGCAGTTGTCTCTCCCACTCGAATCAGAAACTGAAGTCTTCGATTTTGTCTGTTTACAGAAAACAGAATCAGTTCGCTGAGCGGGAGACTTTGAGACAGAATGTGCCGCGTTTCCTTTAGTCCCGTGGCAATGTCGAGATTGGAGGTAATGCATAGTGTAATGTCGGTGATTATCTGATCGGTTTGTATCGTCATTTGTTGCTCCTGCCCTACCCTTGTAATTAGCATGCCCTGTGCCATATTTCAGCTCGGTGTTGACATCTGCGAAATGTCACACTCCCTGTTAATGGCAACGCCGTGTCGAGTGAGATGGCGGCACAGTTGCCACAGGGGCGCTCCATCGGTTGACCATATCCCGCTTTTGCCTGTTTTCGGTGGCCCTGTTTCTATATTTTATTTACCTTAAACGGCTGTCACTGGTTGCCATGTCATGGTCACCGGTTCCGGGGAGGACGAGATGAAAAAATGCGGCCTCTTTCGCCCTTTTTGGCGGGTGTCGGGTCACTATTGGGCACATTCTGCGGCGGGGCTTTGCTGAATCCTCACATCTTATATCGCGATTTATTATCAGATCGGATGCTATATTTCACGCATGCGTTAAATATAGCGCCTGAATACGCGAAATATCGCACTTTTTTTTGGGGTTAGACGGCACTAATAGGGGCACTCTCGCCTTTTTTGCCCTGGCACAGACTTCGCTATTGTTGTTTTCAGGCAAGGTCATCGGTGACCGACACCTGGAAAAACCAACTGAAACGATTTTCAGCATCGCATTGCAGTTCGATGTTGTTTGTAAAAAAAGGAGTCGTGTGACTGTTATGAACCAAAGGCATTATTATCGGCACTTTCAAGTCGCAGCGATTGTTATCGTGGTTTTGGCGCAATGCGGTTGTCAGACCGCATCGGAATCTTCAAAGCCGTCTCCTGTGGTGAATGCCGTTATCCCGGTCAATGCGACAAAAGCGATGGTTCCAAAGGGGACGCTGTCATTTGAGTACAGTGGTGTGGCAGTGCCAAAGCAATCCACCGAAATCAGCTTTCAGTTGGCCGGAGAAGTGACAAACGTTTTTGTAGACGAAGGCGACGCCGTTAAAAAAGGGCAGAATCTCGCTGCCATAGACAAATCTCGATTCAGGAGCAGCTACAACGCGGCATCTGCGATGAAGCGACAGGCGGATGACGCCTACAGCCGATTGAAGCAGGTGTATGAAAAAGGCAGTTTGCCCGAGATTAAGTGGCAGGAGATTGTCGCGAAACAGCAGCAGGCCGATGCCGCCACCCAACTGGCGATGGAGAACTTAAAAGACTGTGTGCTCAAAGCCCCATCGGATGGCGTGGTCGCGAAAAGGCGCATTGAAAAAGGGGCCAATGTCACCCCCAACATTACGGTGATGGAGGTGGTGCAACTTGACGAGGTATATATCCGCGTTTCGGTGCCCGAAAATGAAGTGGCATATTTTAACACCGGTCAGCAGGGACTGGTGATCGTCGCTGCCATCGGCTCAAAGATATTCAAGGCGTCGATTGACAAAATCGGGGTATCCGCCAGCCCTCTTTCTAAAACCTATGAAGTCAGGCTGCTGGTTAAAAATTCAGACCATGCAATAAAGCCGGGCATGGCCGCGGTTGTTAAACTGGATATTGAGCGGGAGCAGCATCTGCCGACGGTGCCGTTAAGAGCGGTGCAGCAGGACCGTTTCGGAAAGAAATTTGTGTATATCATCGACGAAAAAAATCTAAAGGCCATTCGCAAAGACGTTGAGCTGGGCCGATTTTACCGAAACGATGTTTACATCACTTCGGGCATACAGGGCGGCGAGCTGGTGGTTACCGATGGTCAACACAAACTTGAGCTCGGTACCGATGTCACATTCAGACTGTTGAAGTAGTTCCATCTAAAAAAAGAGGTGTCCCATGAAATCACAGAAACATGTGGTTGAAACTGTAATGAAGTATCCAGAGGTCGTTGTTTCCATGGTGGTTCTGCTAATGCTCTTTGGAATGTGGGGGCTTAAAAATATGCCCAGGGATGAGTTTCCCCAGTTCACCATTCGCCAGGGACTGATTGTGGGGGTGTTTCCCGGGGCAACGTCCGCTCAGGTGGAGGCGCAGCTGACAACCGCGGTGGAGAACTACATTTTTGGCTACAAAGAAATTGACAAAGATCGCACATATTCTCATTCGCAGGAAGGCCAGATGGTCATTTATGTTGAGCTGAATGACGATGTGGTCGATGCGGACAGATTCTGGTCCAAGCTGAGACACGGCCTCGATGAATTGAAGATGCAGCTGCCCCGTGATGTGGTGGCGCTTATCGGCACCAATGACTTTGGTGATACATCGGCGCTGCTGGTAACAATGTCGTCTCCCAAAAAAAGTTATCGGCAGCTCGAAGATGTTATGACATCTCTTGAGGCGCAGATTCGAAAAGTGCCATCGGTGTCGAAAATAAAAGTATCGGGCAAACAGAAAGAAACCATTTTTGTATATGTGGACCCCAAAAAGCTGAACGAATACAAACTGAGCGCCACCACCATTTTAGGGGCGTTTAAGACCCATGAACTGATCAACTATTCGGGCAAGATCGACAACGAAGAGCTGCTGCTGCCGGTGCATGTGCCGCCCAATTTCACGTCAGAAGAAGATCTTGAGCAGTTGATTGTATATTCCGACCCGACGGGGAACACGATTCGCCTCAAAGACATCGCCCGCGTGGAGCGATCATACAGCGATCCTGAAACGCTCATTAAGAACAACCGAAGTCGCGCACTGATACTGTCCCTTGAGATGCAGGCCGGAAATAATATCGTTCAGTTTGGTGATGACGTTCAAAAGGTCCTGAACCGGTTTAAAGATGCCGCCGATGATGACATTGAAATCAATGTTATCTCCAATCAGCCCCAGGTGGTTCATGAGTCCATTGCGCACTTCATGAAAGAACTCGCCTTTGCCATCATTTCAGTGATTATTGTGACCATGCTGCTGCTGCCGTTTCGGGTGTCGTCAGTGGCGGCAGTGACCATCCCCGTGTCGATTCTCATTACCCTTGGCATCATGTATGCCGCAGGGATACAGCTGGACATTGTGTCGCTGGCGGGACTCATCGTTGTGCTGGGGATGGTGGTGGACAACGCCATTGTGGTGATTGACAACCATGTCGAGAAAATAGACCAGGGAGATACCCCATGGCAGGCCGCATGGAAAGCCGCCACAGAACTGTTTGTACCGATACTGTCAGCCACTGCGGCGATTTCTGCGGCGTTTTTTCCTCTAATGCTGTTTATGGTGGGGCTTGCGGCGGATTTTGTCGCCTGGTTTCCGCTCACTATCGGTATCGCCCTTGGGGTGTCGCTGCTGGTGGCCATGCTGCTGGTGCCGTTTATGTGTTTTCTCTTTATAAAAAAAGGACTGCGTTCCAATAGCGGCGACAGTTCAAAAAAGAAACGGCCCAGCTTACTCGATGCGGTTCAGTTTGGGTTCGACCGCGGTCTGAACGGTGCATTCAGGGCGCCGGTGCTCACCATTCTGTTCGGTGTGGCATCGGTGGCCGTGGCTGTGTACCTGTTTACCGGCATCAAACAGCAGCTGTTTCCGGTGATGGAGCGCAATCAGTTTGCCGTTGAGGTGTATCTGCCCAAAGGCGCCGCCTTACACAAAACGGAGACGGTTATAGACGAATTGGAAGCGCAGCTGCTCAAAGACAGTCGGGTAACCAATGTGGCATCCTTTGTTGGCACATCATCTCCAAGGTTTCACGCCCTGTATGCGCCTCACATTCCCGCGCCCAATTTTGGCCAGCTGATGGTGAATACGGTGTCCAACGAAGCGACCTCGGCGGTGGTGGCTGAATATGAAAAAAAATACCGAAACCGTTTTCCCGAAGCGCACATCACCTGGAAGCAGCTGGCGATGGAAAAGTTTTTGGCGCCCATCGAAGTGCGTATCTCAGGTGATGACATCGCGTTGCTGAAAGACGGCGCCGAAAAGGTGGCCGCAATATTAAATCAAAATGAAAAAACAACCTGGGTGCGCTCTGACTGGGAAGAACCGTATCCGTCGGTGGCGCTGGAACTGGACAAAGATAAAAGCAATCGCCTGGGATATGCCAAAACTTTTATCTCCGCATCGCTCATTACAGCGTTGGATGGACTTCCTTTGACAACCGTGTGGGAAGAGGATTATCCGGTGAATGTGCTGCTCTCAGTGGAAGAAACCGCCAAAGACGACATTCAGCAACTCGAAAATCAGTACATCGCTTCTCCCATTACCATGAACGCCCTGCCGCTGCGGTCGATTGCCCAATTGAAAGCCGACTGGAACGAAGGGATTATCGTGCGCAGAAACGGCGTGCGGACGCTGACGGTATCTGCCAACGTGACACGGGATGTGACGTATTCAGAGGTGTTCAAAGAAGTGCGCCCGGCCATTGACAAACTGCGCACACAGTTACCCAAAGGAATTGATATTGACTACGGCGGTGAATACCGCGAAACACTGCGCAACTTTGTTCCCATGTATTACGCCCTGGGCACCAGTGTGGTCATTATATTTTTTATTTTGCTGCTGCAGTTTAAAACCATTAAAAAAGCGCTGGTCGTGATGTCTACCATGCTGCTGAGTCTGTTTGGGGCCGTTGCGGGATTGCTGGTGGTGGGGTATCCGTTCGGACTGACGTCGTTTATCGGCCTCATTGGTCTGATGGGCATTACGGTGAGAAACGGCATTATTCTGGTTGATTATGCGGAGCAGCTGGTTCGCGACGAAAAAATGACTTTCAAAGACGCTGCCCTGGCCGCTGGGAAACGGCGAATGCGACCTATTTTTCTGACCTCTGCGGCAGCGGCGGTGGGGGTGGTGCCAATGATCATCAGCCGTTCGCCCCTTTGGGGACCGCTGGCCACGGTGATTTGTTTCGGTTTGATTTTCGGCATGATTTTTACGCTGTTTATTCTTCCGGTGCTGTATTGGATAACTGCCGAGCCGCAAAAAAAATCGAATGAGAGCGAAGATTCAAAGCACCTGTTAGAGTCGCCGGACAGTCCCAAACACACAGGAGCAACAGAAGCGGACACGGACTCGGACACCGACTCGGACACCGATACCAATACCGACAGGAAAAATGAGGTCGAAAAATGAACCGTTTAATTGCGCTGACTCTGTTAATTTGTTTTGTGACCGTTGGCGTGGGCGCTGAAGCAAAAGTGTATACGTTAAAAAGCTGCAAGGCATATGCATTAAAAAACAACCGAAAAATAAAAGAGAAAAAAATTGAACTCGAAGCAGCGGAGCAAGTGAAAAAGGATGCGTTTACCAATTACTTTCCCAAAGTGGAAGCGTCTGCGTACGCGATGAAGGCCAGCAGCGGTCTTATCGAAGGCGAAATTCCCGAAATGAATCTGCCGGTGTATGACGGCAATCCAGCCAATTTACAGAATCCCACTCAGTTCACTTATTTTCCAGGGATGAAACTGGATATGCTGGACGAAGCGAAAGTGCTGGCAATTACAGCCATCCAGCCCCTGTATGCCGGCGGCCGTATTGTTAATGGAAATAAGCTGGCGGCGCTGGGAGTGACGGTAAGCAGGCAGCAGATTGAACTCACGGAGTCAGACGTGGTTGTCGAGACTGAAACATATTTTTGGACAATTGTCGCTCTTGAGGAAAAGCAAAAGACAATCAGCAGTTATGAAGCGCTGCTGATAAACCTGCAAAAAGACGCTCAAAACGCTTATGACGCGGGACTGGTTCAAAAAAGTGATGTGTTAAAAGTTCAGTTGAAACTCAATGAGGTGCGCACTCAGTCCCGGCAGTTGAAAAACGGAATTGAGATTTTAAGGCAGAATCTATGTTTACATATGGGAGTTCCCTACGACCGCAAGATGGTGCTTCAGGAGCGCATGGGCAATATTACGGCGCCCGAGACCCTGTTTCGAAAGAAGAAAGAGGCACTGAATGATCGCATGGAATACCAAATGCTTAAAAATGCGGTTGAGGCCGAAAAACTTCAGAAAAAAATGGTGCGAGGAGAGATGTTGCCCGAAGTGTTTGTTGGCGCTCAGGCGACGGCGGTAGATATACTTGACAATAAAATGACCCGGGGAATTCTGTTTGCCGGAGTGAATGTGCCTATATCCGCCTGGTGGGGGGGGTACCATCGCACCAGAGCCCACAGCGCGCAGGTGGAAGTTGCCGAGAATCGGCTGGATGAAACATCGGAGCTGTTGCAGCTGCAAATGGAAAAAGCCTATCGCGACTTTTTGGATGCCTATGAACAGATTGACGTCGCCACTCTTGCGGTGCGTCAGTCTGAGCAGCACCTCAAAGTGGTAAAAGACAATTACGACGCGGGGATCATGAACATGTCCGATTTGCTTGAAGCCGAAGCCATGTTTCAAGAAGCAAAAGTGGCCCTCGTTGACGCCCAGACCGAATACAAAATGTACCGCGCGCAATACCTGAAAGCCACCAACCAAAATCAATAGCAGTCAGGTATGTGGCGCCGTGTTTGGCTGTTATTTCAAGCGGCCGGGCATAACGCCATGAGGGATGCAGTCTGAAGGTAACTTCTCAAAAAGTACTGGGGAAAAAGTCTGAGAATTTGACCAGTAGTGCGTAATAGTTGAAAACTGGGCATCAATGAAACCTCAGTGTCAAATAAAAGCCGAATTCTCTGGTTATCGTGAGTACGGATGCGGGACAGTTCAACGTGCTGCTGCGCGCCCTGTGCTGGATTCACGCCGAGCGCATGCTGGCAAAACTCGTGGGTTTCAACGCCACGCAGCGAAACGAGCTTCGGCTGATTCGCACAGCGGTGTGGAAGCTGTACCGCGACTTGAAAGTGTATCAAACGAAACCGACGCCCAGGGTCAAATCTGAACTGACGCGTCGCTTTGACAAAATCTGCGAAACTCAAAACAGTTTCGCAACGCTGAACAGCGCGCTCAAACGAATGCATAAAAACAAAGCCGAACTGCTGTTCGCTCTTGAGCGACCGGACCTGCCGCTGCACAACAACCTGAGCGAAGGCGATATTCGGGAATACGTGAAGCGCCGAAAAATCAGCGGCGGTACGAGGAGTGAAAACGGACGCATGGGTTGGGACACCTTTGCCAGTATCAAGAAAGCCTGCCGTAAACTCAAGGTGTCATTCTGTAAATACCTCAATAATCGCATCCGTAAAAATGGCGCTATCTCGCCGCTCCCCCACCTTATTGAACAGCGAGCCCTCTCTGCTTAGCCCCCTGTCTTCTACACGCGCTGTCCTTCACCAGCGCTTTTTGAGAAGTTACGGCCCAAAACGAAAACAAGCCGAAATCGTTTCAGTTTTGTCACCCAATTTCCCTCAGGTTGTTTCAGCACAGTGGCTATTTTGTCATGTTCGATGTCGTATAGTTCGATTGTGAAAAAGGGGCGTAAACCAACAAATGGGAACATGGAAATGACGCGACTGATTTTGGTAACAATTACCTACTGCATTCCTTTAAAAGCGGGGTTCCCTTGAGCCTGATGACTCTTGTACAGGTCTCTTTTCGCATCTTCCTCTCTGGGCAGGTCCGGCGGTTTCGACCGCGAAAATACACAGGATCCCCGGAGGTGATTTGCCGCAAAATTGTGGAAGCCTGCTTTGATTCAAAGCGAAACTATTTTCGAACCAGTGTGGATACATATCCGGAACTGTGGAGTCGGGATTTTGGTCGGTGTGTGCCAGCGCTCATTCATACGGGATACAGACAGGAAGTGATTAGCAGTTACTGTTTCGCATTCAACGCGTATGAAAAAGCCGGGCGCTACGAGCTGACTATTTTGCCAAACGGTCGTTTGTACAACTTTCCCTTTGGCACCTACAGTCCCGACGGCTTTGCCTTTTTTTTATACGGCCTGTGTGCGCTGGATTTGCCGGAACTGGTGGACGAACATCGACCCTTTTTGCAAAGGGAAGCGGTTCGCTTTTTTAACACGGTTATTCATCCCCAAAATGGCACAGTCAAAACTCAAGTCCATTTTTCTGAGGCCCAGGATTATCTTCGGCGCGACAGTTCCTGCTACGCCACCTGTTGCTGTTACATTGTGCAGCAGGCGCTCAACAAACTGGGAATTGACAACCCGCTTACAGGCTATGACTATCCCGCCATTTTAAAACAACGCTACTACAGTGATGACCTGGGTTTTTTCTTCGATGATGTGCACCAGCGACATTTCGTCAGCGGCGACGCCAACATTCTTCCCTTTTGGACTGGCGCTGTGCGTCCACCCGCATTTGAGATGCCCAAAGATACGCTGGACAAAGTGCTGAACCATCTCGACGCCGCAATGCTCAATACACCGCTGTCCAGCCGTTACCGCAATGGCACAGAAAAACTGCCATCATTAAGACTTGACCGCATCAACCCGTGGCAGACCGATTCGGTGTGGACGTGTCTGGGCATTCATTTTATGGAGATGCTGGCCCTGTATGCGCCCCACCGGTTTATCGAGGAAAAAGAAAAATATCTGGCGCTGGTGAATGAAATGCGTTGCTTCCCTGAAGTAATCAGCAGTCATACCGGCGACCTGTACCGATATCCCCTGTATGTCGCGGAAACATCCATGCTGTGGGCGGCAAACCTGCTCAATCTGCTGCAGGATGATCCGCGTGTCACGCATGAACATTTATGAAAGGATGAAGGGTGATTCACGATGGAGCCCACTTTTGAAGCAAAAATACAGGCGCAGTTCAAATCATTTATTGAAGCGCAAAACAGGCAGTTTGGCACAGACAGTTTTCGAATGGATATTCACTGTCATGACCGCAACAGCGATGTGCCCGACGAACTGATGGGCCGCATTCTGCGCAGTCGCGAAACCTGGCTGGACACTGACAAGTTAGTGGAACAGCTGAAGGCCCATGGTCAGGACGTGTTTACCATAACCAATCACAACAACGCCCGGTCGTGTTATGCCATGCAGGACGCCGGGTACGATGTGATGGTGGGTGCGGAATTTACGTGTAATGTGCCGCAGACCAACGATGTGGCCATTCACGTGCTCACCTATGGCTTCACGCCATCGCAGGAGAGCCGCTTGAATCAATTGCGTGTCAATCTGCTGCACTTTCTCGATTATGCGCGAGCGCACAATCTACCCACGGTTCTGGCACATCCGTTGTTTTTTTACGATCCCAAAAAACGAAGCAACGTGGAACTCATCGAACTGTTCACATTGTTGTTTGAAAACTTTGAAGTCGTCAACGGGCAGCGGGATCCCCGCCAGGCGCTGCTGATGGTCCATTGGCTGGTGTCACTCACCGAAGAAAAAATAGATGCACTGGCCAAAAAACACAGTATTGACATCACCCACTTTTCCGACCGCCCCTATCAAAAGGGGATGACCGGTGGCTCCGACTGTCACATGGGGATGTTTGCAGGCGCCACGGGCACAACATTTCACGTACCGCATCTGCAGCGCATGTTGCGCACACACACGCGCAGCGAACTCGCTCTGAACGCACTGCAGAAAGGACATGTGGCGCCCTTTGGCACCCTTGCCGGGGGCGAAAAAATGACTGCGGCATTCCTGCACTTTTTCTGTCAGCTTACCATGTATCTCGATGATCCCGGTCTGGTCCGCATGCTGTTGCACAAAGGCAGCAGTAAAGACAAAATGCTGGCGTTCATCACGCTGAATGCCATCATGGAATTGCGTCGTCACAAGTACACGAGTCGTTTTTTGCGTACCCTCCACGATGCGCTCAACGGAAAAAAGCCTGGGTTTGTGATTCGGCGCGTCACCAACAAAGCGTATCGTCCGCTGCTTTTGGAGCTGGACAAAATTTCTGAAGCGCGTCTTTGCAGCGAGACGCAGTTTGTTACGCAACTTGAAGCGTCCATCCCGGCGGTCTTCAACCATCTGACGGGAATTCTCGCTGCACGGGTGGAAAACAAGATGAAACAAACGGACAAAAACGGTCGGTCGCTCCTGGCCCATTTGCCGTCTATTCAAGACATTGAAGTCCCCGCCTATCTGCGCACATGGTTCCAGAGCATCTCTCAGTCGGCGGAAGAAGGCGGCCGGCAGCTGGATGTGGCATCGTGGTCGGACGGATTGCCCTTTCCGGCACTCGCGGCATCGTGCGTTCTGGGTGCCAAATTTGTCAGCGCTAAAGTGCAGCATACCAGTCGCCCCTTTTTAAATGCGTTTGCAAAAGAAACAGGTTCAGAGTGTGCCCCGGAAAATGTGTTGTGGATGTCGGACACGTTCAACGAAAAAAATGGTGTGGCCAATTCCTTAAAACTGTTTCACGATGCTGCCAAACAGTACCAGTTGCCATTTCATTTTGCCATCAGTTCCCATCGCAATCACTCAAATGACCAATTGACCGAATTTGCTGCGACGCTGGCACTGGAAGTCCCCTTTTACCGCGACCAGTCGTTACGTTTTACTAATATACTGGAGTTGGAAAAAACATTTATGACTCATTCGTGTACACGACTGTTGGTATCCACCGAAGGTCCCATGGGACTGTGCGCCCTGTACCTGAAAATGGCGTACAACGTTCCCGCGTATTTTTACCTGCACACGGACTGGCTGGAATATGCCCGCCAAAGTCTGCATTTTGAGCCCGCATCCATCGATCGACTCAGACGCATGCTGCGCTGGTTTTACAGTCAGTTCGATGGCATTTTTGTTCTGAATTCAGAACATGCCAAATGGCTTACTGGAAAAGACATGGAAATTTCAAAAGAAAAAATTCACCTCACCGCCCACTGGTGTAATCCCGCGTTTTTTCCACGGCCGGTGGACAGAAGCACTGTATTCCCAACCAATCACACGGGACCAACACTGCTCTATGCGGGACGTCTCAGCAAAGAGAAAGGCGTACTGGATTTGCCGCATGTATTTCACGCTGTCGCTCAAACGCACCCGGATGCCCGAATGGCCATCGTTGGCAGTGGTCCAGAAAAAGAAACATTGGAAAGAGAACTCCCAGACGCCATCTTCTTTGAATGGGTCCAAAAATCGGTGCTCGCCAACATTTACGCCGCCAGCGATATCTTTCTGTTTCCATCCACATTCGATACCTTTGGCAATAGCGTGCTGGAATCTCTCACCAGCGGCACACCGGTCATTGCATACAACCGAAAAGGCCCCAAAGATATTATTGAAAACGGGGACAGCGGCTTTTTGGTCAATACCAAAGAGGAGATGATTGCCCGAACCCGACTATTGCTGGACGACGAAACGCTGCTGCAAAAAATGCGGCTGAACGCACGCAAACGGGCAGCGGATTTCAAGCGGGAGAACATCATCCTCAAAATGATGCAGGACATGAATATGACACCGCCCAACCTCAAAAAAAGTACGTCTTCGCTAAGATCACTCCGTCAAAAGTCCGCATAGTTAACGTTGGCCAAACAGGCGTCTGTTCGTTTGAAACCGAAACGCAGTCAAGTGAATGCAAGTCAGACACACCGACATGTGACTGCGATAGCAGCTCGTCGTGCTGACAACGACAATAAGTGGCAAGGCAGAAAATTAACCCAAAGACTTTTTCTCTACAGGGTCACTCTGCGGGGGTTGCGGAACAACGCAATCGGGAGCCGTTTCCAGATGCACGGGGAATCTGGGAGTAGACCCTTTTTTCAATGCGCGTTTACGTTCTCTGCCCTGAGCAATTACTTTATTTGCTCTAATCTTTTCTGTCTGTTTTGAATTAGATCCCATAATAATACCTCCATGCACCAAGTCCCGTTATGGACTGAGGTGGGCGCAATGTAGGGTGCATTGCAAACGACGTCAAGCAAAATCCCCACTTTTTACACAATCCCATTCGCCAATGTACACAATTTGCTTGTACTTTTTCAAAATCCCTCAATAATACAGGTATGAATTGCCCAACACGCACAACACATTTTGTCGTCGATAGCGCTCCCATTACGGGAACCGCCATCGCCGCAGCTGTTGTTGTCGCCGTCGCCATTATTTGCGCGCGGAGTCGGGCCTAAACCAATCTGTACCAAAGGCCTGCTCCAGCGAGTGGGCCTTTCGATGATTCGCCCACATTTGACGTTGCAGGTCTTCCGACAGACGAACGGAGGATATGATGAACGTTGAATACACCCCAAAAGCGGCCACCGCAGCCCCTCTCCAGCTGGCCCAAAGAAGCGCCAATCTGCGCAGCAATGCCATTCGCGATATGCTCAAAGTAGCTCATCAGCCCGGAATGATTGCGCTGGGCGGTGGCAATCCCGCCAAAGAAAGCTTTCCGGTTGCGCTTATGCCCCGCCTTATGAAAGACGTGATGCGGCGGTTTTCGTCCAATGCGCTGCAATACTGTGACACCCAGGGATTCCCCCCTCTGCGCCAGGCATTGGCCGATTGGCTGGCCCAACTGCAGATTGCCGCCACGCCGGATAATATCGTAGTCACAACCGGATCTCAAAATGCGCTGGATTTGCTCGGAAAACTGCTGATTGACGAGCAGAGTCCGGTGGTGGTCGAACAGCCCACCTACCTTGGCGCGTTGCAGGCGTTTTCCCTTTTTGGGCCCAGGTGGCGTTACCTGGACGAAGATGAAGAAGGACCTGCGTTGCAAAAACTGGACGCATTGACCGCACCGGCACGTCCTGGGGACAGGGCGCCGCTGGTGTATGTGATGCCCACCTTTCGCAATCCGTCCGGAAAAAGCTGGTCTGCAGAGCGAACGAGACAGGCCGCTGCTGTGTTACGGCGGCATGGCAATTGGGTCGTGGAAGACGATCCATATCGATTGCTTACGTACGATACGTCACCGTCGCCCCCCTTGAAAAGCAGTCTGCCCGAACAAACCATTTATATTGGCAGCCTGTCAAAAGTCTTTGCGCCAGGGTTGCGACTTGGATATTGCATCGTCCCCGACCCGTTGCTTCCCTGGCTGGTCAAAGCGAAACAGGGCACCGATCTGAACACCGGCACCCTCTCCCAGGCACTGGCTGCCGAATACATTCAGTCGGGCCGACTCAACGACAACCTGCCTTTGCTGCGGGCCATATATCGGGACAAACGAGACGCCCTGACTGACGCGCTGGCGCGACATCTGCCAGGCAGTTTCGAATTTTCAATTCCGAAAGGTGGCATGTTCCTATGGGTAAAAGGCCCACCGGGATTTGACAGTGACCACTTTTTGTCGGTAGCCATTGCCCACGGCGTGTTCTTTGTGCCAGGGTCTGCTTTTTTTGGGGATACCCTTAGCGAACCAATGCGCCAGGAAAACGCCCGATGCATGCGCCTCAATTTCTCAGGAAATGACACAGACACCCTGAAACGGGCCGCCGAGCGATTGGGCAAAGCGCTGAAAACCTGCAATTTGTAGATGGTTCGCGCGTTATACCCGGCCGCTTACTGAACTCGGCGGCAGATAAACGACCGCCCTTCACCATTTTTGCGACGTTGCGATAGCTTCGCGTTGCGAACCGCTCCTACACTTTTTTTGAAATACAATCGGAACAGAGAGAGGGTTTGGTCCAGACGCCCAGTTTTACATGGAGCTGATGTTCTTTGGTCCAGACGATTTCCTTGCCACAGGAACCGCACTGCAGTTTTTCGGTTTTAGCCTCTTCCATGAACTGGTGACATTCATCGCACATGCGCACAGGGGGCTTCTCGGCGCCAAATCCCCGCAAAACGGAACCCAGTTGCATTTCCGGACTCCAGGTCCAGGTATTTTCGCAACCGTCGTGCTTGCATGCCACTTCTTTAGGAGCATACTCCGCCACTTTTTCCTGACAGGTAGCACACATGCGCCTGGGCGATTTGGTTTTCCCCTTTAACTTGCCTTCCAGCTGCATCCATCTGGACCAGTGAACGGTTTCCTTGCATCCTGGCACTCGACACTTCAGCGTTTTGTCTTTTAAATCCTTGTACAAGGCATGACAGCGTTCACACATTCGGCCTGGGGCGTCCTCCCCTTTGAGTCTGGCCTCGATTTGCGCAAATTTGGGCCACCACCAGGTGTTGTCGCAGACGTTGACGCGACACGGCAATTCCACATCCTCAAGAGAATTGAAAATTTCGGTACAGCGTTCACACATGCGCCTGGGCGGACCGCTTTTTCCTTTGGCAGCCGACTCCAGCTGCATTCCACGGGTCCACTCCCAGCTGTTTTCACATCCCTCAATGCGACAGGGAACATGGCGATTTTTAAAGCCGCGATACTTTTCGTAACACGCATCGCACATTCTTGAGGGTGTTTTCCCATCTGACGCCAGAATTTCCTTCCCCGCCAGAGTCCAGGTGTTAGTGCAGCCTTTGACGCGGCAGCGCACTTCCCGGCTTTCAATGTCTTTGGCCTCATTGGCGCAGGACTCGCACAATCGGCCATGGGGCGGCTCGGTGTGTCCGCGCTTGGCGGCGCCCAATCTGGCGCTTTTAGTCCATGTCCAGGTGTTGGTACACCCTTCGCGAGAGCAGGGTATCTGCATGTCCTCCAGCTCATTGAATTTGACAAAGCAGGACGGACACATGCGCTGAGGGGCGCCTTCCCGATTGTCCCGCATCCAGCGAACCTGCTCCTCGCCACTCCAGACCCATGTGTTTTTACACTCCCGTATGCGACACGGCAGTGTTTTGTCCTTCATTCCACTAAAAAAAGATGCCTTTAACGCCAATGGTGTTTCCCCTCTTTCAAATGCGTTCTAAAAATGGGCTTTTATCATACTGAATCGCTTTTGCACATAGAGAATCGGGCGCATCGACGCGACGATACAACTCAACATCCACCAGATCCCCAGGCGTCATGGCCTGCTGGAAGGAAACCTGTAAAAAAGTATCCGTGATTCCCCGCCTGGCCTCTTCCACCAGCACCTCGCAAGTGTTGCCCACCATTGACGCACGATACGCGTCGTGCAACGTATCGCCCAGCAACCGCAGGCGGCGCACCCGTTCTTTGGCAATGGTACGATTTTCGCCCCAGGTTTTAGCGGCAATGGTGCCAGGTCTTCTGGAGTACGAAAACCCGTGAACGTATGCCACCTTTGAAATCTCAATCACCTTTAGTGTATTTTCAAATGCCCCATCGTCTTCGGTGGGGAAGCCGCATATCACATCGGTACCCACAGCGATTTGAGGAATCTTCGCCTTTGCCATCTGCACCTTTTGCAACCACTCCGTTGCGGTGTAGCCGCGGCACATGTCGTCAAGCACACGGTCGTCCCCAGCCTGCAGTGGCATGTGAAGATGCCGGCAAATCCTGCCATTGGCCGCCATCACGTCAATAAGCGCTTCATCCACGCTCCAGGGTTCGATGGAGCTCAGACGAATTCGCCCCGGGGCAAACAGCGTTGCCGCTTCATCGAGCAGATTTGCGATGGACGGCTGCCCTGGCAAATCCTTTCCCCAGACGCCAATCTGCACCCCGGTAAATACCAGTTCTCTGGCGCCGCTCTCTTTCATGGCCGTTACCTGACGCAGCACCATCTCTTTGGGCATGGACTGTTCGGGCCCTCTGGCTTTGGGAACAATGCAATAGGAACAGTTATGGGTACAGCCGTTTTGAATTTTCAACAGCGCTCGGGTACGTCCCTGCACATTGGCCACAGACTGGAACACTGCGGCATCCCCACTGGCAAAATAGTCGTACACCCGCGATTTGGTGGATGGCAGCACCTCTGTATTCGAATTCTCTTTGGCAAATCGGTTCAACCAGCCTGCCAGTTCCACCGGACTGGTGGCGCCCCCGCCCACCGACAGTACCCGGTCATCGAACGCCTTTGCAAACTCACTAAATGCCGATACGGCGCACCCGGTGAACAGCAGCTTTCCATTGGGGTTCTGTCTGAGTAACCGGCGCGCCGTTTTTTTACAGTCCCGCTCCGCTTCGGTAGTGACGCAACACGTGTTGACTACAAAAACATCCGCATCGTCCTCGCCCCCAATGGTTGCCAACGCCGGATCGAGATGCGCCTCCAGCACCGAACTGTCCGCCTGATTGGCGCGGCACCCTACGGTATGAACATAGACCTTTATTTTGTCCATGACGGTTTCCTTTCCATCCCCCATTCCCAAGGGCCCTTATCATAAATCGACAGGGCGCCAAAGGAAATCCCGCACCCGCACGGGAGCCCGATTCAAGCCACCCAATCCCGTATCATTTGCGCCACCCGATGGGCGGCGCCGGGTGTGCCCAGTTTCGAAGCAACCGCCTGGAGCGCCTGTTGCTGACGCTGCTGCTCGCCGGGAGTGAAAAGTTGCATCGCGGCATGAAAAAGATTCTCGCCGGTTACCTGTTCCTGAAGCAATTCCGGCACCGTTGCCTCACCGGCCACCCAGTTGGGCAGTCCCACAAACGGTATGTCCAGCAACTGTTGTCCCAGCCAGTAACCGATTTTATCCATTTTATACACAATGACCATAGGCACCATCGCGCGGGCCAGTTCCAGTGTCACCGTCCCCGATGCAGCCAGTGCCCCATCGCACGCCGCCAGAAGGTCATGCACCGGTCGCTGCCACACCACACATCCCATGGACCTGGCCTGCATCAGCAATTGTTCGGATGCGGCATCGAGATGGGGGGCAAATACCGTTACAACTCCATTTCTTAACAGTCTCACGGCGGCTTCCAGCATGGGCGCACTATGATATTTCAGCTCCGATGCACGCGACCCGGGCAACAGCGCCATTACTTTGGCATTGCCGGGTACATGTAAAGAGTTACGAACGGCCTCCCGATTGTGGGACAATGGTACGTCCAGCAACGGATGCCCCACAAACGTGGCGGGTACCCGCCACTCATCGTACAGCGGTTTTTCGAACGCAAACCCCAGCGCCACCATGTCGGTGCGCTCCCGAAGCAACCGCAACCGGTTTTTTCGCCAGGCCCACACCTTGGGACCCATGTACTGCAGCACACGCACCCCGTCGGCTTTCAGCGCTCGGGCCAACGGCAAGGTAATATCGGGACAATCCACCAGCAATGCCGCTTTGGGCCTCTCTTTTTTACATCGCAGTCGGAAATCCGCCCAGGCGTTCATCCACAAAGGCGCCCGTTTGAGCGAATTCACCGGCCCCAGCGCTGTGAGGGAAGATATGTGCTGAACCAGCGACACCCCCGCCGCCGCCATGTGGTCGCCACCAATGCCAAAACATCGGATATGCCTGTTCATGCCGCGCAATTTTGCAACGGCGCCCGCGGCTATCCAATCTCCCGATGGTTCACCCACCACTACTGCAATCGATAAATCCCTGTCCCTGTTCTTATGCATTTCATCTCCTGCCCGTTTCCCGCTTGTCTGCAACGCCTCGCACCATTACATACAAACCATGAACCGTCGCAAGTACAAACGCAGCAGAATGCTCAGGGCCCACCTCCTGCGGGAACGCACCGGCAGTCTGGGCGGCATGGGAATTGAGCTACTTCACCTCGCCGCCATCAATAATCGTCCAACCATCACGATTGATTAGCGTTTGGCGAGCGTCCGCAGCCGCGCCGCTGCTGTACTGGATGCCGGTGGCACCCAAAGATATGCCTGGCTGAACGGGCTGAGCCGACCAGCCGACAAGCAGCGCGTTGTAGTTTGGGGTGGAAAGGCTTGAGTAATTGAACACATCTGTCATGTTCAGCACTGCAGATATGTTCCATGCGGACAAATCCTGGTCAAACAGTTCGGCGGCCAAAAACAGGCTGTTCATATTCGTGACAGCCGAAGTGTCCCAGCCGCTGAGGTCCTGGTTGAAGTTGTGTGCGTGATAAAACATAAAAGACATATCCGTTACATTGGATGTATCCCATTTGCCAATATCCTGATTAAATGCCTCGTTCATACCGAACATGTTCGCCATATTCGTAACATTGGATGTATTCCAGTCACCAATGTCCTGGTTGAATCTGTGGTAATCGAGCGTAACGCCAAACCGTTCTGCGGTCTCTGAAAACATTCCACTCATATCCGTCACGCCGGATGTGTCCCAGTAGCTTATGTCAATGTTGAATTGGTTGGCATCCCCAAACATGTAGCTCATGGTGGTTACTTTAGATGTATCACGGAAGACGGAGTTATTGAATGATGAGGCATGCCAGAACATCTTTGCCATATTGATTACGTTGGAAGTATCCCATGAGTACAGGGACGCATTAAAATTGTACGCATGCATGAACATCTTTTTCATATTTGTTACCGTCGACGTATTCCAGGCTTCAATGGACCTGTTGAATGATTCTGCAAACCCAAACATTCCTTCCATATCTGTCACCCGGGATGTATCCCAGCTCTCGACGTTCCCATTGAATGTGGTTGCCCCGTGAAACATATATTTCATATTCGTTACATTGGATGTATCCCAATTCTCAATGTTGTAATTAAATGCGCTCGCTTTAAAAAACATAAAAGTCATATCGGTAATCGTGCGGGTGTCCCATTCAGAAAAGCTTTTTTTGTTTGGCGCCAACGTTTCGCAAAAAGCAAAGGCTCCAGACAAACTGGTGGTTTCGGTCAGATTCGGCGTATCGTCGGCATTGATTTGCAGATTTCGGCATCCTGCAAACTGCAAATCGGTAGAGCCCAGTTTAAAACCATTTCCCCATTGTTCAATTTCCACAATTTTCCGTTCATCCCCGACGAAATTATTGGCGACAACATCCTCCCAAAACAATGTGTCAGCAAAGGCAGCGTATACATCGCCATCGTCATTCCAGATGTCTTCTACTGAAACAGACTCTGGCAAAAAGCGCCAGCCTGTAATTGCCCCCCTGATGATTACGGTATAAACAGCCTCTTCATTGTAACGGGCATCATTGAGATACGAATGTGTTTTTTCCGGTGCATCCCAGCGCTGAATCGTATCGGAGGTGCCATCGCCCCAATCCACTGTGAAATCATAGACACCATTTTTGACCAGCGGCAATTGAATTCGTCCCGGCCCACTAGCTCCGGAATAGGACGGTTGCCATCTGGAAAGAAAAATGTTCATCGCTTCGTTATCCGTAGACGCTATAGATCCCGTATCGGTATCGGATTCAGTGTCCGTTGGTATGCTGATTTCAGCAATCGTACTCGAACCGGAGTCCGTATCAAATTCTGTATCCGTACCGGCCAAATGTACGCCTGTATCGAAAACAGAATCAGTACCAGTCCCTGTCCCTGTACCTGTACCTGTACCTGTACCTGTACCAGCACTCCCCGTATCTGTGTCTGCATCTGTAACTATACCTGTATCTTTATCTGTATCGTTATCTGTTTGTGCACCTGTATCTGTTTCGGTTTGAAACCGGGTTTCGGGATAAAATTCGGACGCATAGTAGCAATTGAGACTGATACACACTCCGGCTTTGCCGGATACCCGACAATCTTCATCAATGAGACAATCAGTGCCGTTGTCGATATTGCAACCTGCAAAACTGACAAAAAAGAAAATTAGAACAGGAGTAAACCCACATATCGAAATGGATTGTGTAAATCGTTTCTTTTCAAAACGCATATCACCCCCCTCTGAAATAGACGGTCAGCGAAAGCCCTCCGGCAACATTCAATTTGTAGGTTGAATAAAGCGCCGCACCAGGCGCAACAAGGAATCCAAAACGGCTGGCAAGCTCAAAAAAGACGTGTCCCGTTTTGGGAAACAGGGCGCCCAATACGGCATTAAGACTGGCTTCCCATTTTTTGTCGATGTAGTTTTTTGGAAATTGTGGCTTTCCTCCAGTTAATTCAAAAAAATCATCGGCGCCAATTTCGGATTGTTCGAAGCGTTGCCAGATGTACCCCACACCGAGGTCACTTCCAACGTTCAATTCAAAGCTGTGAAACACCTTTTTTATGCCCGCAAACAGTCCACCTGCCGCCATATGAGCGGCATGGGGCGTATCGATGTGGTTCTTTCGCTGATCATACCCGTAAATAAGGCGCAACCCCAAATAAACGCGCTGCCAGTCGATTCGCAAGGGGATATATATGCGATGTCGAGGATGGAGCATTTTCCAATGCGTGAATGATCCTTCATACCCGGCGCCGGCAACCAGTGACGCCCGAGGGCGTATTGCGGTAACGGTAATGTTATCTTTGAAACCAATTCCCTTTGGAAACAGATTTTGGGAATATTGTCCCTTTTCCACGGCAGGCGGAATTTCTGGAAGCGAGTGGATATAAAGGGTCTCGTTTTTCTTTAGCGACAGCTGCGTGCGTTCGGTTTGCCTGCCTCCGAATACATAGAATTGCGCCGAGCCTGGAAAAACATCAATCCTCTTTTTCTTTCCTGCCTGTTTCTCGAACACTTTTACGAGATGACCATCTGAATATGAAAGGGCAAATGTCCCTTGAAGCTGTGGAGACAGCACCAGAGTGGCATTTGGCTGGGACGGGAAACTGAAATATACGGGCGCTTTGGAACGTAACTTTGAAACAAACTGTTCCGGTGTCTGGCGCTTATTATGCTTCATGGTGTACGCAATTGTTTTTGTACGCGCATAATTCCATATCTGATCAAGGGTAATTCCTGGACCGTCTCTTTGGGCATCGTTCAGCGCTTCAATGAAGAAGTGGGTAAAAACACCGCCTTTTTCCACATCTTCAAAGCTGGGCTCATTGGCGCCACTCGACACAAACCAAATGCTGCCTTTGGCTGAAAGGATCTGCTCAGGCATGTTTGGCGCGAAGTTGACTCCCAGAGTGGGGCGAATGCCCTTTTTCTTTAGGATGTCATCGAAACTGCCAGCGTAGCAGGCGTCAAATACACCTACCGAAAAATCGGCATCCACGTTGTTAAACAGCGCAGCGATTTGGCGCGCATTCATGGCGCCATCCGACAGAAGCAATTTGCCGGCGATACCATGCCCAGTGAAGTACAAAAGAAAAATGGATTCAGAGTCTTGAAACAATTCCGCATCTTTTTTCCGCTGTTCGGCGAGCGCCTTGAAGGCGGCGACAACACTGGCCCGATTCGTGTTGAGCAGGAGTTTCGTACGTTTTGGGGAGCTGTCGAAATTGGCCAGCTGTATCAAACGCTCTGTCAGCCGTTTTGCTTCCCGTTCAGCATGCAAAAGGGGAGCAAATGGCTGCTTCCCCTTTGAATCTACACCGATATTATTACCAATTACAATTGTATACCGCAACGTGACTGCCTGTGTCGGAGATGCGGCGAACAGAATTATCAATTTAAAAAAAAATGCGATGGTTTCTTTTTTCATAAGATTACGTATGATAGATAAACGCGAGTGCAGCCTGCACTTCTCGTAGGCAAAATTGCCCAGTTAACAGTCGCGTGTGAATATTGAATGCGTACATAGCACTCAAAAAAAAAATGCATCATAAATTATGATTCTAATCAGGCTTTGCGAAAGGCCCCTGTTTCAACCCCATCGAAGCACCGCGTCATTCTCCAGCAAAACTCGCGGCTACTTACACTCCCGATATTTCGCTCCCTGCGGCGGCAATCCATACGCCTGTGTTTGAACACACTTCACCCCTGTAATTTTTCCGCTTGTCAGCAACCCTTTGCACCATTACATACAAATCATGAACCGTCGCAAGTACAAACGCCTAAAAACGCCCATGTCCTCCCTTTCACAGGAACTCACCTCCACGCTGCGCACCATGGGGGAAGGCGCCCGCTTTATCCATCCCGAAATATGGGCCCGCTGGTTTCAGATTGCCGGAGAGCAGCTTTACCAGAAAACCTTCCCCAGAATGTTTAAAGACAGCGTTCTCACCATCGCCGTTACCAATTCCACCTGGATGCACCAGTTGAGCTTTATGCGACCGCAATTGCTGGATCGGTTGGCGGAGGAAGTGGGCCCCAATGTGGTTAAAGAGATTCGCTTTGTGCTGGATACGAGTGTGGGGAAAAACAGGCGGGTCACGGAGCGCGTTCAGTACACGCCGCTTCCCAAAGCGGATCCGGAACGCATTTCAAACGAGTTGCGCGATGCGGCGGACAAAATCGACGACCCGGAATTGGCACTGCTCATCAAACGCGCGGCCAGCAGGTACGACAAACAGCGACGATTCACCCAACGGGAGGAACCATGAAAACCGCGTGGATTACAGGCATTTCAAAGGTCTGGAGCGGTTTATGGCGCAAAGGTATTTACAGAACAACTGGGAGGGACTGATCTATGACACCCAGCACAAGTTGCTGTCGCTGGAAAGCGGATTACATCAGGATGTTCGGGAATTGTCGTTCAGGTGAGGGGCAATGGACGCGGGTGCGCCTGTCTCTCTGCGCCCTTTTTCTTCGTGTTGTTTTGCACGAAAATGGTCTTCAAATCCAGCACTCTCGGCGACCAGCAAAAACAAATCCACGCAGTCCGGACAAAGCTGCGTTCCTCGCACCTGTTTAATCACCTGTAACGCCTTTTCAATAGACATTCCCTTACGATACGGTCTGTCGCTGGTGAGCGCATCGAACGTGTCGGCCACCGATGTCAAACGGGCCCAGAACGGAATGGACTTTCCTGAAAGTCCTTCAGGATACCCTTTTCCATCCCATCTTTCGTGATGCGAGTATGGGATGGCCAGGATTCTATTCAGACTGGGAATGGATTCCAGAATGCGCCGGCCAATAACCGGGTGCTGTTTAATATGCTCAAACTCCGCTTCTTCGAGCAAATCGGGTTTTAAAAGAACACTGTCTCGAATGCCTATTTTTCCAATGTCATGCAACCTGCCGCCAATGGCCAACAAGTCGATATCTGCGCTATCGGCGCCAAAACATTGCAACATATGCGTGGCCAGCCAGGATACCGATTCAGAATGCCCCCGGGTGTATGCATCCCTTGCTTCCAGCGCCGCCACCAGACTCGTAATCGAATTGACCAACGCCCGCCGTTCGGCGTCCAGACGTTCGCGCTCCGTCAGAATAATTTTAAAATGGTCTGACAAAATGCGATCAATGAGCGGCACCAGTTGGCTCATACTGAACGGTTTGCTGATAAATGCCGCAGCACCATACTGAATCACACGCTGCACCGTGGCGGTATCCTCAGCGGCGGACATGGCAATAACAGGTGTGTGAAATAAACCGGGAACGGATTTGAGCCATTTGCAAAATGCAAACCCATCCATCTGAGGCATTTTTAAATCACACAGGATGAGATCCGGCGCCACTTCAACAACTATCTCTTTCGCTTTGAGGCCATTTTCCGCCAACATCACTATAAAGGAATGTTTTAAAAGCCCCATCTCAAGGCTTCGGGCGATGGTTCTGGAATCCTCTATCACCAGAATGCGTCGCTTGCGCACATGGATATACTTCCAAAGAATTTCGGTGACCGTGCTTAAGAGCAGACTCCTGGCATCCCGTTTACTGAGATACGCCGATGCGCCCGCTTCAAAGCCGCTTTCCACATCGACGTCGGAATCAAATGTACTCACAATCACAATGGGAATATCCCGCGTCCTCGAATTGGCCTGAAGGGCCTGACACAGTTCAATCCCGTTCATTTCCGGCATGTCGACATCCGTAATCACAAGGCTGTATGGCGTCTGCATTGCCATTGACAACGCCTGCTGCCCATCGTTTGCGGAATGAATCTCGGCATTAAGCCCTTTGAGTAGTTCCAGGTGATGGGCACGAACCGTTGCGCTGTCGTCTACCACAAGTATTCTGGTTTTTTTGAGCATCATGTTCCTAACAAGCAGTTCGTCCGATAATCATGGACAACGGTCGAGACCAGTAAATCTTAACAGCTCGTTTCATGGAAAGCGGGCAGTTAAATCCCAACAATATCAAATATATTCCACCTATTTCACAAACTTCATTTTATTCAAGCATATTGGGCGTTTCCCTGCTTAGTATATGGAAAAAATCCTACCTAATAAACTCGTGTTAGTCTTTTGTGGAAATAATTTTTTTCTCCGCTACAATCCTTTTTTTTGAATAAGGAACATTGAGAAACTTTGGCACACTTTAAGAAATTTTTGTCCCAACTTGTCGAACCGGCCGAGGGACAAGGCAGTTCTTTGGCTAATCTGATTTTCGATATTTTCATTATTTTTTGTATTCTGTTGTCCTGCACACTGGTAGTAATAGAATTTTTCCATCCAGATTCAGTTGACTATTTTTTTCCTGTTGAAGCGGGACTGACCGCAATTTTTACAGCAGAGTATATTGCGCGGTGGTATTTGGCTCCCCATCGATTGCGCTATCCATTCCAGTGGCTCTCTCTGGTGGATTTGTTTGCACTGCTGCCATCCATACTACTTATTGTGAGCGATGTCTTTTTTGTTAGAATTGCGCGCACATTTCGAGTATTTCGTCTGCTTCGCCTGTTGCGACTAATGCGACTGGTACGACTAATTCGCTTTTCCGGTCTTATTTACCGATTTTATTTATACACACGCGTCCGCATTACTGCCTTTGGCTATCGTCATCGAGCACGTCCGCTGGCTGTTCTTTTCCTGTTTGCGGTTGCTGTTTGGATTTTCGGCGCCAATTTGCTCTATATAACAGAATCGGGTTCCACTGATAATCTCAGCCCTTTTGCCGAGTATTGGGAATCGTACTGGAATATCATCATTGTACTGATGTCGGGCATTGAAGACAAAGAGCCGGTCTCTGTGCTGGGGCGAATTGAAATTTCTCTGATGCTGATTCTGGGCATTGTCATCGTGGGATATCTCACCGGAGAAATCGTTTCTTTGCTGGTCCAAAAATGGCAGCGTGCCAATCTTGTTGCGTTGATGCCCCCCAGAAGCAATTTAAAAAATCACATTGTTATTTTGGGAATCAATGAACGACTGACAAATGTTGTTAAGCAGGTGGATGCGGCTCTCGAAGGCGCCTGTTTTTTTCTCATCGTGGATGAAAAAGCGGATACGCTGATGGCAATGGCGCCTCCGCTTCGTCAGAAGGTTTTCGCACTGGTTGGAAACCCGTCGGAAAAGAACGTATTAGACATGGCGCGCATCGACGATGCGGCGCGGATTGTTGTGTTGTCCGGGACTGCAGGTGACACTGAAACGAGTCAGGATATCGATAACCGGGCGCTCACGGTCACTCTGGCCGCCTGTTTGCGCGACAGAGAAAGACACATACCCACAACTGTTGAGATTGTGGACAAATCCAATTTGAATTATGCTAAACACCTTCTAAATGTGGACTATGTGGTGGGGCAGCAGTTCGGCGAACGGCTTATCAGTCAGTGTGTCCGCCATCCAGGCGTTTCAGAAATCTACCATGAGCTGTTTACATTCACTGATGAGTCCAACGAAATCTATTTTATTCAGGTACCTAAAAAGCTGATTGGGAAAACGGTCAAAGAAGCGCAGCTGTTCTTTTTGCAGTACGAAAAAGCGCCAATTACTTTACTGGCAATTCAAGTGATCCATGAAGATTGCGGAAGTCAAACACTTTGGTGCTGTCAGGAATCGGTTCGGCAGCGTTTTTTGGAGGGAACGGAAACGCTCATGGTCCTGGCGCTCAAATATCCAAAACTCAGTCGCGGGGAGCAGGATTTGTTTGATGGTACCTATTTGGCAAGGCATTAGAAAATGGAAAACAACACGGATGCTTTGAGTGAAAATGGGATGACTGTGTGCGAAGGATTCAGTCGAATTCCTGCACGACTTGAGAATCATATTGTCATTATCAATATCAATGAAAAATTGCCGGTAATTGTTGACGAAATATTTAATGGTTGGCGACATGACACCTACGCCGACATTGTTGTTTTCGTACAGGACCAGACGCTTTGGGACTCCAATCCCAGGTGGCACCCAAAAGTGAAATCGCCACATCGATTGTTTGTTGTCCAGGGATGCCCGGGCAATACGGACCAACTAAAATGTACCGGTGTGGATACCTGCCGAACAGCCGTCATATTGGCGGACCCATCCCAGGGCCGTTTGAGTGATGCCAAAGGAACGCTCATTGCTCTGGCTATTGAACAGGTCAGCCCCGATGTACATACCGTCATTGAGGTTGTGTCATCTGGACATCGCGTCCACTTAAAAGGAACCGAAGTAAATGAAGCGGTTTGCATGGGGGAGTTGACCGAGGCGCTATTGGCGCAAAACGTTATTTCTCCCGGAGTGTTGAAAACCGTCGAAGAATTGATGGCGATTCACAATAACGCGCCTGGGTTTATGCTAAAGGAAATACCCGAGGCGATGGTGGGAATGACGTATCGGGAAGCGGTGCTGAAAAGTATTGAAGAAGGATCCTCCTTCGTTATTTGTGGATATGAGAAAAATGCGCGCGAAGCCAACGGAATGTTGCTGATTCACCACCCCACCGTCAATCCGACCGGTGCGCTTAAAGATACAGTCCTCTGTGAAACAGATGCATTCGTGGTGCTTGACATGGATTGATATCATCAAAAAGCGAACGATTGGGAAAAACGATGCCAACTTTTAAAACAGTACCTGGAAAAGAAAGTTCTCTGGAGCTTCTACTTTTTGAAGATGGTTTACAGCACCGCCCAGAGGCCATTGTTCAGAAAAAAATCAATCGCAAATCAAACAGATTCAAATCAATCGCCCTTCACCTCTTTCCATCCAAAGACTACAATAAACCAATACTTCATTTTTTTGCTTGTAGCAGATTCCAGATATGATATGTCTCGCCCCCTTTTGCGCGTCCTTTTCGCAGCATTAAATTTACACGGTATGACCGTTGATTATCAGGAGAATGAAAAATGAATCAGAAAGAATGTAAATTTTATAGTGGCGGCCTTCGCGGTGCGGAAGCGACATTTGGCGCCACCGCCGAGAAATATGGCATCGAAGAAACCACTTTTTCCTTTGAAGGACACAAATTGGCACGCGATAAAAACGTGACCATTCTGGGACCGGAAGAACTGGTCAAAGGTCAGGTGAGCATGGATATTGTTTCCACTAAAATGGGCCGAAAATATGCGCAGGCGGAAACGTTGAAAAAAGTATTTCAGGTGATTTTCCACATGATCAATTCCGGCTTTCAGGTGTTTGCAGTTGGCTTTATCAAAGAAGATAAGACGGTGCAGGGGGGCACGGGCTGGGGCATTGAACTGGCCAAATTCTTTAATCGTCCCGTAAGTGTCTTTGATCAAGACAAGAATCAGTGGTTCACCTGGAAGGGCACGGAATGGGTTGCTGACGAGCCCGTTATCAGCCACAAAACCTTCTGCGGCACCGGCACCCGCAATCTCTCTGACGAAGGCAAAAAAGCCATCGAAGAGTTGTTTGCCCGCTCGTTCTAATCGCCATTCGCTGCCTCTCACAATCATCCCAATATGTTGCGTTATCCCACTTGATGATCATAGTGATTTGTAATGATGCGGTTTTTCGCCCCGTTGAAAACACAGGAAGGATAACAGAATGTCACATTTTAATGATAGCGCCGCCACCTGGGATACCCCGCAGAAAATTCAAATGATGAAAACGCTGGCCAAAGCCGCTATTCAGTCGCTGCAGCCATTATTGTCGTCGAACGACAAGCTCGACATTATCGATTTTGGATGTGGCACGGGTCTGTTTGGTCTGGAATTCGCCGACTTTGCCCGCACCATTACCGGTATTGATACATCAGAGGGGATGCTCGCTGTCTTTGAAGAGAAAACCAATGGCGAAGACCACATTCAGGGACTTTTGCTGGATTTGGAGCAGACGGACGCACTCAAATCAGTCCCCGCAAATCTACGGGCCGACCTCATTTTGAGCGCCATGGCGTTTCACCATCTCAAACAACCGGATTTGGTCCTTGGCCGGCTCGCATCGTTGCTCGCCCCGGGAGGCGCCGTTGCCATTGTGGATTTAGATGAAGAAGACGGCACTTTTCACCCGGACAATGAAGGAATGGGCGTGAAACACTTTGGATTTGCCAAAGCGGCCGTTGAACAATGGGCCTATTCCCAAAACCTGAAACTGCAACATCAGATCATTTATGATTTGGCAAAAAGCGACCGTACATATCCCATCTTCCTGGCGGTTGTGACGCAGCATTAATAATGACCAGAAAGTCACGGGGCCACTATTGGTTCGAACGTTTCCGGGACGGTCAGGGGTCTACTTTTATCCGATATTTATGCAGCAACCCCACCACCTCTGGCAGTGAAAACCGTGCGCCCTTCAGTCGATTGCCATCGGGATTGATAATATAGTTTTGGCTATAACGCAGATCTGCGTTTTCAAGGTTGGTCTGGTCAAATGTGGCGTCCTGCAAATCACAATGCTGAATCATTGCTTTTTTCAAATCCGCCGATGAAAAATCAACGCTATGCAGCTGACAGCGCGTCATGGATACCCCTTGCAGTTTCATTTTTTGAAATATGGAATAACTTAACTGGCAGCCATCAAATGCGGCAGAGAACCCAAACGCGTTGCACCTGTCAAAGTGGAGCCCCTGCATTTTACATTTGTTAAATCGCACATCCTGAATGGATGCATTGGTCAAATCCGCATTGCTCAAGTCACATTCAACAAAGTCTGATTCCAGAAAACGCAAATCCCGCAAATCCGCTGACGAAAAATCACATTGAACAAACCGACACGATTCGTATTCCCCCATATCGAGCCCCCTTTGGGAAGCGCTGACATTCTCAAACGTTTCATCACTGATGTATTTAAATTCCATGGCAACACAGTAAAACGGAAGAGCGCACTTTTTGTCAATTGTTTGTTTCCGATGGAGAATTGAAACAGCTATCGCGATGCTTCCTGATCCTTGCGTTTTTTTCGCTGGTACCAGTCGCATCCGGAGTACAGGCTTTCAAAGCAGGATTCGCACAGGCCGTGGGAAAAGCGGATGTCGGAGTGGTTTTCAATATATTCTTCAATCTCCGTCCACAATCCGTCGTCATTGCGAATTTTCCGGCATTTTGAGCACATGGGCAACATGGAGCGCAAGCGATTCATTTCGAGGTGCGTGCTCACCCTGGCCAGCAGTTCTTCGGCAATGAAAGGCTTATTGACATAATCCACCGCACCCAATCTAAAGCCCTGCACAATGGACTCTGTATCGGTTTTAGCGCTTAAAAAAATGACTGGGATAAATCGGGTCAGCTGCTCGCGTTTAAGCATGTCGCATACTTCGAATCCGCTCATTTGCGGCATCATCACATCCAGCAACACAAGATCCGGTAACCGTTCCCTCACAAATACCATCGCATCTTCGCCCGATGTGGCGACGCCTATGTCGTAACCCTTCTGCCCCAGAATATTGCTGATCACCTGGAGATTCTGCAAATTGTCATCCACCACCAGTATCAGGTATTTCCGAACTCCCATGATGACCTCCAGAGATTCATTTCGTTGGTACCTGTCCGGTTACTTCATCGGCCCCGAGCACTAAAATCGATATCGCTACAATCTGTCCACATTTCCTGTCTGTAACAATTCATTTATTTGAATCCGAATCGTCTGGATGTCAAAACTTTCCGCGGCTTTTTTCAGTTCTTCACCGTAAACGGTCAAATCTGCACAATGATACATGTCCCCTAAATCCATACAGCGTTGTGCGATGGCGTCCACCTCTGAAAAAATCAGACCGGTGGTCATGCCCATAAGCGGCTCCATGCATTGAGTGGTTACAGCAGATTTAAACGCATCATCACTTTCCCATAACTGGCGATGCAGCCGAGGACGTGTCCGAATATGTTTTGAAGCGGCCTTTGCGGGCAGATACTTTCGAAGTGCAACCATCAGTTCCCGCAACTGAATCGGCTTTTGTAAAACGCAATCAAACAGGTGCTGTTTTTCTTCGTTTCGACCGAATACATCCATCGATGCGGTTATGGCCACCAGAGGAACTGCATCTTTGTTTTCTTCCCGAATTTTCCGTGCGGCTTCGTAACCGTCCATGACCGGCATCAGCAAATCCATTAATACAATATCCGGCTCAACTTCCCGATACAGCCTGACAGCCTCGCTGCCATCCGCCGCCTGGTAGCAGGTCAGGTCTTTATCTGCAAGCATTTCGGCGATAAGCGCTCTGTTTTGTATATTGTCGTCTACCACCAATACCACGCCGCCCGCAAACTGAAACGACGACAGGTCGAATTCGGTATCCAACTCCGACACGATTGGTTCATCACCAATTTCGATGTTATTAAAATAAATTGAAAAAATACTTCCCTTGTCAGGAGAGCTTTGCAATTCTATTTTGCCTCCCATGATTTCCACCAGCTTTTTACTGATGGTTAACCCAAGCCCGGTGCCGCCATACTGGCGATTGCTTTGTCCCGCCTGCTGTTTAAAGGCGTCAAATATGGTTTTCTGATCCGCTGCGGGGATACCGATTCCCGTGTCAATAATGTCGATTACCAGCGTTTGACTCGTGCTCCCCGAAATACACATGCGAATAGTGACAGACCCTTCCCTCGTAAATTTGACGCCGTTCCCCACCAGATTCAGCAGGACCTGACGCAATCGAATTTCGTCCAGCACAACTCGTTTTGGAACGGCTTCATCGATTTCAACGCAAATATCAATATTTTTTTCGGCGGCGGATACCTGAAAAATATTGACCATTTCATTTGCAAGTTGCCTCAGGTCCACACAATGTTTTTCCACCAACAGCATTCCCGCTTCAACCTTCGACAAATCCAGAATGTCATTGATGAGCGTCAGCAGACTTCGACCGGCTGTGGAAATCGATGTCACATAGGAGGCAAACCGCTCATCTGTCAGCCTGGATTTCAATAATTCACTGAAGCCCATAATAGCGTTGAGAGGTGTCCGAATCTCGTGGCTCATATTGGCCAAAAATTCACTTTTACTGCGATTGGCTCTCTCCGCCTCCTCTCGTGCAAAAATTGCTGCCAGTTCGTTTTCCTTCATGTGTGTGGTGTCAATGGTCACACCCAGCATGCGAATGGGAATACCATCATCGGAAAACTCAATAAACTTGCCAATGCTGTGAAGCCAAATCCATCCGCGTTCCCGGTTAAAAAAGCGAAACTCCACATCATACAATTCCGCGGCGCCATCGGTATGCGCATCCATGGCAGCTGTTACTTTATCCTGGTCTTCCGGATGCACACGGTGCAACCAGTCTTCAAATTCGTCTCCCTGTTTCAGATTAAATATCTCGTCCCAAATCCTGTTGCCAATTGTAACGTCCCGTTTCACATCCCAGTCCCATATGGCGATTCCCGAATACACCGCCGCCATATCGATTCTAAAATTGGCTTCTTTAAGGGATTTCTCGGTACGCTGCCGAAGGATTATCTCCCACAGCGAATTGGCGTACACAGATAGTTTCCGGACGTCCGCTTCACCGTAATCACTGTTTTTGTTGCCCACGCCAATAATGCCAATTACCAGTCCCTTGTCAAAAATGGGAATACTCATATGGCGGATTAGGTGACTATGGCCTTTGGGAAGCGCTTTCCGATTGGGCATCGACTGATAGTCATTATGAATCGCCGGTTTCAAGGTACGTACGGGATCCGCCCAAACCCCCGCCTTTGACAACGGATAGTGATTTTGCATGATGGCATGACATGATTGCAGCGCTTTTTTGGACCATGCCACCAGTTGAATGGATTCCTGATCGCGATTTATGAAATGCAAATAGCCAATCTCGCTGCCGGTAAGCCGTACCATCTCTTCCAGCGCGAATTCAACAATCACTTTTTCATCTTCGCCGGACATCGAACTCAGCTTCAACAGTGATGTCAATCGTTCTTCATCTTCTTTCAGAGCAATCTCCGCCTCAATTCGCGTTTTGATCTCATTTTCCAATATCAATTCCTGCGTTTTTACATCGGTGATATCATGTGCCGCAGCGTAAATGAGCCGATTATCCGGATCCCCAACGGAATTCCACGACAACCATCGGTACTGCCCGTCTTTGCACTGATAACGGTTGATAAATCCAACAACACCGTTGCCGGCCACAATATCTTTGGCAGCGGCCATCGTCGCTTCCCGGTCATCCGGATGAACAAATTCCGCAAACGGCCTTGCCTTCAATTCATCGTCAGACCAGCCCAGCGTACGTGTCCAGGAGTTGCTCAATTTTGTAAAATAGCCATCAAAACTGGCAAGGCACAGCATCCCCAGAGTCAAATCAAAAAAACGCGACGATTCCTCAATCGCCAGCTTTTCATCGGTTATGTCCTGTACAACGCCCACGGATTTTTCGAGTTGACCATCCTTAAAAAAATAATTGACACAGCGTTCCCGCACATGTCGGACCCGGCCATCCGGCAAGATGATGCGATGACTAATACTGTATTCGGAGTGGTTGGCAATGGACCATTCGAACGCGGTCTGAACGGAATGTCGATCTCCGGGATGCACGCAACTGTAAAATAATTCCAGGGATATCGGCGTATGAACAGGGATACCAAAAATCCGATACACGCTTTCCGACCAGTATATCGTCCCGTCCGCCAAGGCATCCCAATAGCCGATTTCCGCCAGATTCTGTGCTTCTTTCAATCGGCTCTCGCTGAGTCTAAGCGACAGCTCTGTTGTCTTTTGAATGTTCGTATCCAGCACATGTGCGATAAACCGCTGAGGCGTCTGCGCATGATCGCGAAACAGATAAATACTTTGGAAAACCCAATACGGCTGTCCATTGCGGGTCACGTATCTCTTTTTGAGCGAGAAGGCAGACGCATTTCCGGTGAGTGCATCCCTGAAAAACGCCTCGTCACTTTTCCGGTCTTCATCAAAAGTGATTTCCCCCATTCGTTTTCCCAGAATTTCGTCTCGGGTGTACCCCAGCATCCTGCAGAACGAATCATTTACCGCAGTCAACACACCGGTAAGATCGAAGACCACAATGCCATGGAAAGCGGCGTTAAACATCTCTTCAAACTGTTGCCGACACAATTGTAATTCGTGGTCAGAGTCCATCTTCCACCTTGATTTATATAACGACGATTGACGAATCCGTATAAGAGCCGCCGGAGGACGAAACACTTCAAACAAGTATGGAACTAATTTCAGAAATAAAAAATTGCGGCGGATTTTTTGGTTTGTTTACTGTAATTCAAAAGCGCCCATGTCCACGGTTTCGCTAATAATACGCGTGTTCCCCTGCAAATCCTCATCCGACCAGACAAACAGACCACTTCCCGCATCCACGCAATTGGAACGCGTATCCAGGGTGTAGTCTACATCCAACGCGCCATCATGTTCCTTCCATACATCCACGCGAATCCCCCGCTGGACAACAGAATTCAAGGCAGGTTCAAAACGCACCCGGCTACCCGTCACTTCAACAACTGTTCTCGCCACACCGTCATCACCCACTTCAATAACATCTCCAGTCTGGGGATTCTCATATACTGGCGAAATATCAATCACATTTGCAGAATCCTCGGTGATCGTAAAAGTGGTGGAAACGGGAGTAGTGCGAAACAATGGATTCCCTGTGATGTTTCCTTCCTGTGCAAACTCGCCGGCCAGGCTCGAATACTCCACATTGAAGCCTTCGGTATCGCCCGCCGGTTGCAGCGTATTGTAGGGATTGGGATGAAAAATACAGTTCACCGCTTCAATATAGCCACTGTTGCCCCCGGAACTTAACGCCCCTCCGGTCAGTACTCCGCCAGGTTCAGAGTAATTGCCGGAAATGGTGGCTGAGCTTAAATCCAGCCCACCAAAGTTATGGATGGCTCCACCGATTTTAATCGCTCCATTGCCTTCCATTAACACGTCGGTTATCCTCAGGTGTCCGCGATTTACAATGACGCCACCTTTATCCAACGAAAAGTTACTGGAAAAAATGGATCTTTGAATAGCAGCATCTGAACCGGCGCCAAGGCAGATGGCGCCCCCTTCGGTATTCGCGCTTTCAGTGCCATCCGGCAGCGCCTTATTCGCTTTAAATGACGTCCCCGCCACCGACAATAGCGCCTTTTCGCCGGTATAGATGGCGCCGCCAGAATCCGCCGCTCTGTTTTCAACAAACAACGATTCATTGATACTGGCCACACTTGAATCCATCATTGCCACAGCGCCACCGTATTTTTCAACCGTGTTTTTTTTGAATCGAACGTCCTGAAATTCAACGCCGGCCCTATTCAGAAAAACAGTTCCGGAGGTGCTCTGATGTCCTTCAAAGGAGACATTTGAGAGCATTCCCTGAGATTGAGTAAAATATATTCCCGCGCCTTTGTCAGCCTCTCCATTGGAAAAATGTGTATCCCTGATGTCGATATGCTCGGATTCAGATACCCATATGGCGCCTCCGTTTCCGTTGGTTGTATTTTCAACAAACTCGCACGAACGCATCACCAGCTCGGAATCATAGAAGGAAATGGCGCCCCCGCCCCCCGAAAGATCGTCCGTGGAATTGGCCTCAAAAGTGTTTGAAATGAATTGTGAAGTCGAAATGTCCACCCTGCTTTCAGAAGCAAAAATGGCACTTCCCCCTGACATTTGATTTGTATTGTCTTCGAACCGGGCATTCACAATACCAATGTCGGCGTCAGATAGCGCGATGCCCTGTCGATTATCGACAAACCTCATGTCCCGCAAATCCACAGTGCTCTGTTTTGCTTTAATCCCCAGTTCAACGTCTTGAAATGAGCTGTTTACCATGGTCAGCATCGCCCCTGTGCCCTCAGACCAAATCCCCATGGCCATATCGCTGAAATCACATTGGTTTACCGTTACCCATTCATCTACCAGATGTATTCCAACGTACGCCGTTTCAATTCGAAATCCGTCGATCCGCACGTCGCTGGCCGCCTTTATCAGGACCTCGGACTCCTTGCCCTCGCCCACCCCCCCTGAAAGAATCGTAATGTTGTTTTTTGGACGGCGCTCATCCCGCTCCCGCTCATCGCCGACGAATCCACCGTACAGAGCGACGCCATTGAACAGCAAAATTGATACCGTCTGATTCGCCCCTTCGGTGGGATAATATTTCCCTTTCGCCACCCACACTTCGCGGCAATTATTTGTTTGCGCCCGTTTCAACGCCGCTGGCAGAGACGACAGTGCCTCGTCCCAGCCATAACCGGAATTGTCATTGTCTCCTGCGGCCTCACTTACGTGAATAACGCAGTCGGGTGTTGGGATGCCATCTGTATCCTCTGGTATCACAGGGATGTCGCAGCATCGCAGGTTTCCGCTGCAGTTGCCATTGTGCATCTCACCCCCCCAGCTGATGCAGTGTGGAAGACATTCATATTTGCATAACGAATCGCCATCGCTGTCCGTGTCGGCGTCCCCATCGCCGTCTGAATCTCCGTCGCTGTCACCATCCACATCAGCATCCGGTATGGAATGAGTATCGAAAATTACGTCAGAATCCGACTCCGACGTGTCGTCGTCTTCCCCCGATGTCGAACGGATGTCATCGGTCTCCTGTCCCAAAAGCTCGTTCACAATACCGGAACGGCTGCAGCCGAACATCGCTATTGCGCCAATCAGATAATATTTCCAAAGCTGGGGCGACGTGTTCATTGGAACTCCTTTTCTATCGGGGAGCCGCAGCGTCCATCGCATCATATCCATGGAGAAAACAACATCACGGCATTCCGTACCCGGTTCCAGTTGAATCCCATCATATCAGGTAATTTGTGGAGATCGAACTGAATTATCAGTCGCACACAGAAGCAGGTGTTCTCACACCATAAACGCCAAATGAAAGGGACAGTTATTGCGCGGATTCATCCATCAATTTGAAATACACTTTCAGTAAACCGGTAACGAAATGACCGTATCTGCATCCCGAAGCCGCAGTTCGCTGCCCCGAAGCGCTGCCGGTGGCCGAGCATATCCACAACTGCATGGTGGAAGGACAGAGCGTCACCCCTCTGCTCGGAACCGGTAACTGGTCCCCCCCCTCTTTTCTACTCAGCACTATCGCCCCTGATAATACAGTTCAAACGCACCGTCGTCGTTCGTAAGCAGGAATAAACGTCCCGATTCAAGTGTGGTCCAAATACGGATGTCGTTCAGGACATGCATGTCGCTCAGCTGCATCACATAACGCCATTTGGCGACCGTCACCCCCCAAAACGGTTCATGTATCCACGATGGAACACCGCCTACCTTGGTTGCGTTGTAGACGTCCCGGCTGGATGTCTGATGCAGCTCCCAGGTATACCCCCTGGGCCAATCGTGATTGGAAGTACCGAAAAGCAGCGCATTGGCGATTTCTTTGGGGCAGGATTCGATTTTCCGGATGAACCCGTTAATATGGAGGCCTCGTTCCATATGGGGCAACTCCGCCGGTCGCGCGCATTCATTGGTATGCTCAGGAACATGTACAATAACAGAATGTGTCCCCCGGCTGTTTTCGGGAATGCCAATATGCGATTCGCAGTCGTGTTGGGAATCAAAGTTGCGACACATGAAAATATAAACAATTGAATCAGGCAAAATGTCAGCCGACTTCACATCCAGATGCAATGCGCCATATTCGAACTGAGCAATAAATGCCAAAGGCTTGCCGCACAGTTGACAATTTGGCCACATTTCCTGCGGAAATCCTACAGGTAGACCACTTATTCGCGACATCGCTTTTCCCCAGGTGGACAATTCTGGAATCCAGACTGTTTCCGGGTGCATACACACCTCCCCATCGCCCCCACGCTTTTTTGAGTGTCCTCCACGACAAAAAAGCGGCCATTTTTTTTACCATAAAAATGTATGTTACGGCTATCTCGTTTCAACTATGTAATTACAAATATTCGCGAGGCAAAAATCACAACCCGCTGTCATGGGTCGTTTATCTGATATAATTGTTTCGAAATTCAGAAACGACCGCTGCAATTTGCTTACAAGGAGGCTTTTGTGCAAAAAATCATATTATTTTGTGTTGCCATCAATATCGTTGTCGCATCAAGGGGATGGGCCGGCGGAATTGACGAAGTCGCACCGGAAAATCCGCTACCGATGGTACTGACATCCATCGTTCCCGAGGATATTCCACAATCGTTGCGGGAATGGATTCCATGGGTGCTGGCCGATGAAACAGATTACGGGTGCACCTCGGTCAAAGGCGAATGGATATGCACCTGGCCTTCAACTCTTTCGCTCCGGCTGACCGATACCGAGGGCGCCTTCGAACAGCGCGTTACCGTGGACAGTCACCAGTACGTACGGTTGCCGGGTTCCCTTGCCCATTGGCCCCGGAATATTCGCGTGGACAATGTTGCAGTGCCTGTTCTGGCACACAACGGACTGCCAATGATAAAGCTGCAGCGCGGTCAACACCGGATTCAAGGTGAATTTAAGTGGCCGCATTTGCCGGAGGGACTCAACGTGCCGGAGTCGTATGCACTCATTGAGATGCATATCAATGATACACCTGTGCCTTTTGTGCAGCGGGATGCAGACGGTCGCATATGGCTGCGTAAAACCAGCTTGCAATCGCAAACAGAAGACAAACTCACATTGGAAGTATTTCGAAAAATTGCAGACGGTGTCCCGATGATAGTCACCACCCACATCGTGGTGCGCAGCTCTGGAAAATCCAGCGAAGTCACCCTCGAAAACGTACAGCTCCCCAAAACAGTCCCCATGACGGTCACCGCCGAATTGCCCGCCCGGCTGACACCGGAAGGCCATCTGAAAATCCAGACCAGAGGGGGCACCTGGTCTGTGGAAATCGAATCTATCGTCAATCGTCAGACAGACCAGTTCACTGCACTCAAACGAAACGCGCCGTGGCCCAAAAATGAAATATGGGTTTTTGCGCCCAATGAACAACTGCGACAGACGGAAATCAACGGCCTAACGGGGGTCGATCCACAGCGCACCAATTTAAAGGATGACTGGAAATCGCTGGCAGCATACGTGGTATCGCCCGGACATAAAATGGAAATTCACACCACCAGACGCGGAGAGGCCAATCCACCACCGGACCAGATAAAGTTATCACGTCGAATCTGGCTGGATATGGATGGCGAGGGGTGCACCGTAGCGGACACTATCTCAGGTACCTTGAATCGAACCAATCGGCTGGATCTGGTGCAGGACGCTAAACTTGGCCATGTGCAAATCAACGGAACGGATCAGGTGATTACGGCCAATCCCCAAACCAAAAAGTCGGGCGTGGAGTTGCGGCATACCAAATTTGAGATAGAGGGGGAATCCCGAATCGATTCGATGCCAAAAACGCTTCCCGCAATTGGATGGAACACCGATGTGCAGGAACTGCGAACCACGCTCCACTTGCCACCCGGATGGAATCTGATTACCGCTACCGGCGTCGACAACGTTCCAGGCACGTGGTGGGATGAATGGACGCTCTTTGGTTTCTTTTTTGTGCTGTTGGCATCCATCGCCACCGGACGCCTGACGAAATGGTATTTTGGCATTCTCGCGCTTTTCACGCTGGTCCTCCTGCACAATGAAGCGCCCATTGAATTTTTGTCCTTTGTGGGACTGCCCCTGCTGATTGGCCTGGCGCTCATCAAATCGTTGCCCAAAAGCAAGCTGCGCGTCGGCGTTATTGCGGCATGGTCACTGTTCGCGCTCATCCTTGTTGTTTCTGCGATACCCTTTAGCGTGGATCAGGTCCGTCAGGGACTGTTTCCCCAGCTGGAAAATGAATACTATGCACCGGAATTTACCCTCGGCGCGAAAGGCATGTCTTCGGAAAACGATTTTTATGACCCGTCGGAATTGAGACCGGAACTGAAAGAACAACTGAATCAGCTGGGCTATCCAGGGGGGGGGAAAGGCGTTGGTGGCGCCCAGGTGGCGCAACAGCAGATGGCGAAGCAGGACGTTGCCAAAGCGCCTGTGCAAAGAAAAATGCGTACAAAAATGGATGGTCTTCTGGCGAGATCTTCGCTGGACGATTCGTGGGGCGACCAAAAAGTGGCGTTGCAGCAGGACCCCAAAGCGGTGGTGCAAACCGGCCCCGGAGTGCCCGACTGGCATTGGAAGGAATTTCATCTGAACTGGCAGGGGCCGGTCTCCACCAGCGAAGAAATACAGCTGTTTCTGATTGGTCCCGCAACTCTTCTTGCGATGGCGATTCTTCGGGTGATTCTTCTGACGGTTCTGGCGGGCATTCTCATTCTCGCCACATTTAGAGCGATGCAGAATCCCCCTTCCGAGGGCCCGACCATTCGCCTTCCGGGGCGCAAATCCGCAGCCATGGGCACAGGCGTTCTCATGCTGCTGTTATCGTCGGCAGCCCATGCGGAATTTCCCGAAAATCCGCTGCTGGCCGAGTTGCGCAATCGTTTGACACGGTCCCCGGACTGTGCCCCAAACTGCGTGGATACACCGGCACTGCATATCAATGTGGTAAACGGGGAATTACTGATGGAAGCCACAGTGCACGCCGCAGCTCAAAGTGCCTGGCCGCTGCCTGGCCCCATGGGCAACTGGGTGCCCGATGAAACGACGCTGGATGGCAATAAAAACACGGCCATGCGGCTCGAGTCCGATGGATTTATTTATCTGCAGATTCCACCAGGAATTCACCGTGTCACGTTAAAAGGGCGTATGAAAAATGAGAGTGCCTTTACCCTGGAATTCGATGATGTTCCCCACAGTGGCAGCATCACCGCTGACGGATACACCGTTGATGGACTACGCGCCGACGGGCATTTCGAAACTTCCATTGCCATTTCCAGAAAGTTCGAATCCAGCGACACGGAAGCTGAGGCCACACAGGACAGCGCCAACACCAATTACACCCCCTGGTTAAAGGTGGAGCGTTCGTTTGATTTGGGGATTCCCTGGCTCATCAACACCACGGTTACCCGCGTCAGCCCCACCGGGGCGCCACTGATGATACGCATTCCGCTAATCAGCGGGGAGACAGTCACCGCATCTGAACTGGAGACCAAAGACGGCTTTGTGTCCATCCCGTTCGGCAGGGACGAGGAAGAAATTCGCTGGTCTTCGGTATTGAAGGAAACCGACCAATTAACGATTGCCGCCCCCCAGGGCGAAAACTGGACAGAAACCTGGGCCATCCAATGCAGTCCGGTCTGGCAATGCGCGTTCGACGGTTTACCTCCGGTGGACAATAGTGTGGAACGTAAAATATTTCGACCCTGGCCCGGAGAAAAGCTAACTGTTCAGACGCACCGACCCAAAGCGGTGGAAGGCCAGACGGTGACAATTGATCGCGCCAGATTAAACGTATCCCCAGGCTCACGGCTGACAGAAAGTCATTTGTCCATGTCGCTGCGATCCAGCCAGGGAGGCGTTCGAACCATCACTCTTCCTGAAAGTGCCACTATCCAGAGTCTAAAGGTAAACGGCGCCAGGCGACCATTTAAACAGAAAAAAAACATTGTGGAGGTGACCCTTTTTCCAGGGCAACAGAATATTGAACTGGCATGGCAGCAACCGGGGGGAATTGGCGCCCGGTTTGATGCACCTCTGACAAAAATCGATTCTACTGTGGCCAACTTTCATCTGACGGTTCGAATGCCCGACAATCGGTGGCTCATTGGCGTGGCAGGCCCATCATGGGGGCCGGCCGTACTGTTTTGGGGATACCTGCTCACCATTCTCATTGTGTCGTTTTTTATCCTGGGTCGCACCGCGCGCAGCCACCTGAAAGGCTGGCAATGGGCATTGCTGTCACTGGGATTAACGCAGGTCCCCATTGGCGTTGCCCTGGTTATTGTGGCCTGGTTTTTTCTGATTAACTGGCGCAATGGCAATCCGATGCAAAAATACATGTACATCTGGCATAATCTGTTTCAGGTGGCAGTGGGCATATTCACAATCATTTCATTCTTTTGTCTGGTGGGTGCTGTATACAACGGACTTGCCGTTCAGCCGGATATGCAGGTTTCAGGGCTGGGCAGCAGCAACAGCGTACTCAATTGGTATTCCGATCACAGCGATGGCACCTCCCCTGCAGCTACGGTATGGAGCGTCCCCATTCTGATTTGGAAAGGAATAATGCTGGCCTGGGCACTGTGGCTGTCATACAGTCTAATCACCTGGGCCAAATGGGGATTTCACGCGTTCAATGAAGGCGGCATTTGGCGAGAAATGCCCCCGCGAGTGCAACCGCAACCGGCTGCAGTGGCATCAGGATCATCAGCGACGGACGCCGCTGCAAAGACATCCGCCTCCGAACAGAGGCCGGATTACATCCCCCCAACAAAAAAATAACCGCGCCAGATTCAGTTACGGACAAATATCCCATCATCTTGACCACAGGGATTCAAATGCTCCCAATTTAATCGCGCAACCAACTGAAATAATTAATATTTACAACTAAAATAGCCGGCGTGCCAATGAGCGCCACCCCCAATGGGGCGGTTCGACGAGGTTCATTAAATACCCGCAATCGAAATCGGGTTTTGACTTTTATTCTGAACGCGATAAAGATGAAATTCTGTGGATTATCAGGGGGCAGCACAATTCTGCCAGAACGTTCACCAGACTCGGTCGATAGTGCAAATGAAGCGAAATATCACTCTCCATATCATCACCCCGGCTGCAATTTCGATGCTGCTGTTCGCCGGTACCTTTGCGTTTGTGGTGATGCCATTCATTGAGGAACAGCTGGTGGCCAAAAAGCGCGAGACCCTTCGCGATGTGGCAACGAGCGTCTGGAGTATCCTGGACCAATATTATAATGATGCCAAGTATGGACAGATGACAATGGCGGAAGCACAGCACAAAGCCATGTCAATCATTCGCAACATTCGATACGGTCCGGAGGGGAAAGATTACATCTGGATAAACGACATGACGCCCAAGATGCTGATGCATCCGTATCGGGATGAGCTGGAGGGCTCAAATGTCAAGGACTTCAAGGATCCGGACGGCCACTATCTGTTTCGGGATTTTGTGAAGACGGTTCAAAAAAAAGGCGAGGGCTATGTAGACTACGTGTGGCAGTGGCAGGATGATACAGGCAGAGTGTCATCCAAGGTATCTTTTGTGAAGGGCTTTGAACCATGGGGCTGGGTTATCGGCACCGGGATATATGTCGAGGATGTCAAATATGCCATCCGCAATATTACCCGGCGGCTCGTATATTTTTTTCTGGCAATTATCACCATTTTAATAGGCCTGTCATTCTATATCGTCGTACAGGGGGTTCGACTGGAAACAGAACGTCATCTGGCGGAAGTGGGACGCATCCATTCGGAACGACGCCTGTCGGACATCATCAGTTTTCTACCAGACGCCACTTTTGTGGTAAATCGGGATCGAAAAATCATTGCATGGAACAGAGCCATGGAACAGATGACGGGGCTTCGGGAAACGGAAATACTTGGAAAAGACTCGACCATGTATACGCCCGTATTCTTCTCTCACCGGCGCAAACTGCTCATCGACCTGATTTTCACTCCGGAAAACATCGCCGAATATGCGCGAACATATATTCGTTTCCAGCAGGAAGGCCAAACAGTGGCCGGAGAAATTTTTGCACCGCGACTGGGTCGGGAAGGCAAGTATTTATACAGTGTGGCCTGCCCGCTCTACGATGAAAACAACGTCATCGTTGGCGCCATCGAATCCATGCGCGACATCACCGAACGGGTGAAAATTCAGGAACGATTGATTCATTCGGAGAAAATGCTCTCCATCGGCGGACTGGCCGCAGGGATGGCTCACGAAATCAATAATCCGCTGGCGGGAATCATCCACAATGCAGAGCTGGTACAAATGCGCATTACAAAAAACAGCGCCAAAAACCGCAAAGTGGCACACGAGGCGGGCGTCAGCTTCGATGATATTCTGGGCTATTCTGAAAAAAGGGGCATTCCCTCGCTGATTAAGAATGTGATGTCATCGGCGCGGCGGGCCGCTCAGATTGTGGATAACATGCTGGGATTTGCCCGCAAGTCAGAAACGGTGAAGCAGACCGTGGATATTTCCACACTGCTTGATGATACCCTGGAGCTGGCAAAAACAAATTTCAACATAAAAAAACGATTCGATTTTCGCAAAATCAATATCATCAAGGAATACGCACCGCTGCTGCCTCATGTATCCTGTGAGAGCGCCAAAATTCAACAGGTGTTTTTAAACATCCTTCAAAACGCAGCCTATGCCATGACCCAACACAACTCGACATTGCAGCAGTTGACCCTGCGCACTGAGAACGAGAATGATCGCTACATTCGTGTGGAAATTGAAGACACTGGCCCCGGTATCCCCGAAGAATTGCAACAACGGGTGTTTGAACCCTTTTTCACAACCAAGGAAGTGGGTGACGGGACCGGTCTGGGGCTTTCGATTTCGTACTTCATCATCACCGAAAACCACAACGGCACCCTCGACGTCCGCTCCGGAAAGGACGGGGGCAGCAACTTCATCCTCCGACTACCACTGGATTAGTTTTTTACCGGCTAAACGAACCTCAATTCGGTTCAGTTCAGTTCAATCATTAAAGCAATACCTTCACCGCCACCGATACACAGAGCAGCCACTCCTCGCTTTCCGCCAAGATACTTCAGAGAGGAAATGAGCGTCGCCACTATCCGGGCGCCCGATGCACCGATGGGATGCCCGAGTGCCACCGCGCCGCCAAGGGGATTCACTATATCTTCGCTCAGTTTCAATCTATCGATTGCCAAAAGAGGGACCGCACTGAATGCTTCATTGATCTCGATGCAATCAATGTCACCTTGGCCCAAACCGGTTTTTTCGAGCAGCTTTTCCACGGCCATGGCCGGTGTCAGTGGAAAATTTCCCGGTTGTGTAGCCACTGTGCTCCAACCGACAATGCGTGCAACAGAAGTTAATCCGTTCTCATCACATCCTTCGGCGCTGGCCAGCAACAATGCCGCAGCGCCATCATTAATGGACGATGCATTGCCAGCGGTAATTGTACCATGCTGACTGTCGAAAGCCGGACGCAGGTTTGGCATTTTTTCGCGATTGAACAATCCCGGCCCCTCATCTTCCAATATCTGTCGTTCCCCTTTTTTCGTTTTTATCGAAACGGGTACAATTTCATCATTGAATCGGCCGTTCTGCTGGGCATTCAACGCCCGCTCATATGACCGAATGGCAAATGCATCCTGGCGCTCTCTGGAAATTCCGTACGCGTTGACCACACGTTCGCAAATGGTTCCCATATGCAGATTTTCATAGGGATCCCACAATCCGTCGTGAATCAGTAAATCTGCCAAACCAGTGGCGGGCACCCCCAGACCATATCCCTGTCGCGCGCGCGGCAGCGCGTACATCGCCTGGGTCATATTCTCCATACCGCCAGCCACTGCCAGCTCATATTCACCACAAATCATCGCCAGAGACGCCGAAACCACAGCCTGCATTCCGGAACCGCACACTCTGTTTACGGTGGTACAATTCACCGACGAATCGCCACCGCCTTTCAACCAGGCCTGTCTCGCAGGCGCCTGACCAAGCCCGCCCTGAAGAACGCACCCCATGATACATTCCCCAACCTTTTTCGCGCCGGCGCCGGCGCGCTGAAGTGTTTCCTGAATAACCGTTGCCCCCAATTCAACAGCTGGTGTGTGCGAATACCCCCCATGAAAATTTCCAATCGGGGTTCTAAGCGCTGAACAGATATGTATTTCTCGTTTTTGCATCAATCCCTCAAATCATCTTTTGCGTTTTTTTTCAAGAGATGAATGCCAGAAGAAATTCCAATTCGGCAAAGAGGCAAAGAAATGATGCCGTTAAGCGGTCCAGTTTACGGTGGTAACCGCGGACAGCACGCTGCTGTAGGCTTTTTGAGCGCCTGTGGTTCTCGCTTTTTCGGAAATGGCAGAAAAACCTGCGGACGCTCCATCCGCAGACACGAGGTTATCGGAAACCGGTTTTGAATGATTGCCCTCGTTGGGATGAACCTCCGACGACTGAGCCTGGCCTCCCTGCTCCCTCTGCTCAACATTCTGCTGACTTATTTCCCGTTGTGCGGAGGCCTGTTTCTGCGATGCCTCGGCGGCGACTCTGTGATCCTGAGACGAAGGTGATGCCGGGGCCAGAGCCGCTCTAATCACCACCTGCATTTTTGCCACAGTCGCTTCGGGGGTCTGCTCATTTGAAACGCTGATGGACACGTCCCCTCCCACCGCGTAGCGCATTCCATCCGGGCCTGTCTGATAATCAAAAGAGGCGCCGCTTACGGCATATTGCCCCGCAGCCGCAAGATGCGCCGCTTCATGAGCGCGCACTTCAGCATCGCGGGCTTTGAGTTTTTCAACTTCCCGCTGTTCTTCCTCACTCAGCTGTTGCCCACCTGCGTTGTTACGGGATGACTGTTTCTGCGATGACAGCGCAGAGGTCCGCTCGGTCTCGTTTTTGGGCTGAATCTGCGAAGTTCGAGAATCCAGGTGGTTGCCATTGGTTTCAGCAGCGGATCTGGCGTGGGCGGCTTTTTCGTGGGTTGATTGCTGGTGGCCAGTAACAGTCTGAGCCCTGACCAAAGAAGATGTGGCCACCGGGCGGGTATATATTATACCAACTGGCGAAATACTCATGGAAATTCCATATTCAGTTCCTGATGCACACTTCCTGACATCAGTCACAACAACTCACGCGCCGCCACCGCCGGGAAACGCTGTACTATACGTCGGCAAATACAATTGAAAATTTATGTTACAACGTAAAAAAACTTCGATTATAGTAAAAGTATTCGTTATTTCATCGCTCACTACCGCACTTAAGCGGCGACAGGAGGAATGTTGTGAGAATAAAAAATCGGCTTACAGAACTGCTTATCGCTTGTATTTTAACCTTTTCAACCGCTGTTTTCGCGCAGGAAAATGTGCCCCAACCACCATCCGGCAACGCAGAGGCCATCCCTTCAGCGGACGCGGCCCCCGCCACGTCTTCCACCGCGACAACGCAGTCGGCCTGCATTCCCAAATGTCGCTCCGGTTATATTTGCCACGCAGGAATGTGCATCCCTGCCTGCAATCCGCCGTGTGGTCAAGGATTTCTATGCACCGCCGATGGCGAATGCGTCGCACAACAGCAGGCAGTGATGACGCCTGCCATAGCACCGCCGCCACCGTCTCCGCATTTGGTTGCGAGACAACAGGCGCGGGAACGAAAACTGCGCATTCGCCAGCAGCGTCTGGATGAGGTGAAAAAAATCCGCATTGGAATTCACATGGACTGGCAATGGGCCTTCTCAGAGATTTACCGCGCCGGATTCATGGGAAATCTGGGATTTCAAAAAAACATTGGCAATTCATTCGCGCTTCGCGCCAGAATGGGAGGGATGCTCGGATACGCCCGTCCCCACATGTTCAGTACCGCGGATAAAACCGGGTGCTGGGCCGCCAATGTGGATATAGCCCCCCTGTTTGGCCCGTTGGGTTCGTTCTACATCGGCCCTTCATTCTGGTTTACCTATTATTGGCACAACAAAAACAAACTGAAAAACAGTGATTTCGATATTTATGATACAGAGGAATACGAAAAAGCCAATAACGGCCCCATCGGGGGGCTGGCTCTCGACATGGGCGTCATCACCGGGGAGAAGGGAAACCTTGGTATCAACTGGCGAATAAAAACGGCTCTCTTTAACGAAGAGGATGACGATGATACCGTTATCATTTTCGAATTCGGCCTGGCGTACCACTTCAGTGTCAGCGACTGATTTCCCATGCCACATCACTAAACTATCCTGGTCCCTGGTCGTATGACTAAATAAGAGCGATTGATTTCACATATGGATACAGTCGTACGCAATCCGTTTCCCCGAACATATGACGCTCAACGATGGGATAAAAAATGACACAGATACCGGTTCAAATGTTGAAGCCCGGGATGACCATTGCGACAGATGTTCAGAACCGGCGTGGTCAGATACTTATCCCGTCCGGGGTCCGTATTACGGAAAAGCACATGCGGGGAATGAAAATCTGGGGGATAGAATCGGTAGATGTACAGCCGGAGGATTTGGATGCGGAGACACTCTCGCAATCACTTCCAAATGCGGAAGCCCCAAACGAATCGGAACTGGATTCATATCTTTCCCACCTGTTTGTTCACAACATGGACAACATGCAGCATCCATTTATATTGGAGCTGGAAGAACTGTGCAGAGATGTTTTCACCCGGAAAGGTATTCCAAAAAACACTTCACAACTGGCGGTGGCAGATACACCCGCGCCAACCGAGACACGGTCCAGAGACGAGCTCAAAAGCACCGCACTGCTGATGAAAAAAAGCAAAAACCTCGCTTCACCGCCGGATATCTACGCCAAACTGATGGAAGCCATGGAGCGCAGCAGCAGCTCTTCCAGCAGTATTGCCGCCGTCATCGAGAACGATCCCGGACTGACGGCCCGCCTGTTGCGGATTGTAAACAGCGCATTCTATTCCTTTCCCACTCCCATTGAGACCATTTCCCGCGCCATTACCATTGTGGGAACCGATGAGCTGCGCAACATGGTGCTGGTCACTTCTGTGATAAAACAGTTCAGCAATGGGCTGGAAGGTCTGTTGGATATGGAGCAGTTCTGGCGTCATAGTATCGCCTGTGCTCTTTTCTCCAAGAACATCGCGGTAATGCGCAACGACCAGAATGCCGAGCGCTTCTTCACTACCGGTCTCCTGCACGATATCGGACGCCTGATTATGTATCTGGAGTTGCCCGGCGAAATGGTGGCACTGTTCAAAGAAACGCCGGATGACGACCGGGACCTTTACCGGAAAGAGCGTATGGAATTCGGTTTTACCCACGCACAGATGGGAAAGGATTTAGCCGAAAGCTGGCGCCTGTCTCCACGTCAGGCGGAAGCGATTCAGTTGCATCACGCGCCCAAAGGCGCCAGGCGATTTCCCCTGGACACTGCCATTTTGCATGTGGCGGACATTCTTACCAATGCGTTGCGCATCGGAACCAGCGGTAGTCTGCGGATTCCACAGTTTGTGCCGGATACATATGAACAACTCCGATTTCGGCCAGGCGCACTGGCCAGACTTAGTCAGGATGTGGAGCGTGAAGTGTCCGAACTGATTCGCGCGTTCCATGAGAAAAAACAATGATGGAAAGCAGCGAAACTGAAAAAAGTTCCCCTCGCCCAGTTGCCCCGTCAGGACCGCCGCAAAGCTACCTCGCTGTACTCGAAAACCTGAACTCGCTGGTCGCATTTTTCGTCAACATTCAATCGGCATACACCGCCGACAACAAAGGACCTCATTCGTCGTATGAGGAACTCATCGGTTTTCTTCGGCAAACTGCATCCTTTGAAGCAGCGGGGATTGTGTTGCTGGACGACAATCTGCTGGATGTCGAACTGCCTTACTGCTTCCCCGAAAGCCATCGATGTGCGCTCACAAAGGAACTCGATTCCCTGATTGAGAGGGATCTGTTTGCCTGGGCACTCAACCAGAATCATGTGGTACAGATTCCAACCCACGATGATGAAAAAAATATTGTACTCGGTCTAATGGCCACGTCCCAGCGAACATACGGCATGGTGATTGGGGTACTTAATGAAAAACTAATTTCGGAGCCAGACAAACGCATGTTCTCCATCGCTTGCCTGACAACGGCCATCACTGTCGAAAATCTACAGCTCACTCGAGAAATCCGCACCTGGAATGAAGACCTGCAACACCAGGTGGAGAAACGGACGGAAGCGCTTGAAGCCACCACGCGCAAATTAAAAAAAACAGTGGAAATTGCCAACGCGGCCGCGCTGGAAGCACAGCAGGCGAATCAGGCGAAAAGTGATTTCCTCGCCAAAATGAGCCACGAAATCCGAACACCCATGAACGGTGTCCTGGGCATGACTCAGTTGCTGCTCAATACGAAACTGGATCAGCGACAACACATGTATGCCAATACCATTCGTGACAGTGCAGATGGGCTATTAACGATCATCAACGATATTCTGGATTTTTCCAAAGTGGAAGCCGGAAAGCTGGAGTTGGCAGACTCTGAATTCGATATTCGGCAAGTGTTGGAGGAGATGTTGGATTTACTGTCCCCCAAAGCCGCACAAAAAGACATCGAGCTGATTCTCAATGTCGATCCCCTTATCCCCGAACGTCTTGTGGGCGACCCCGTTCGCCTCAGACAGGTTGTGGTTAATCTGGCCGGAAACGCTGTTAAATTTACCCAAAGGGGACATGTTCTCGTCAAAGTGACGCAAATCCGCCCGCCCGATACCCACGTTCACCTGAAATTCCAGATTGAAGACACTGGCATTGGCATTGCTCAAAACCGAATCGCATCATTGTTTCAGCCGTTTGTTCAGGCGGACAGTTCCATAACCAGGCAGTTTGAAGGAACTGGCCTTGGATTATCCATTTCGAGACAACTGCTGGCACTGATGAACAGCACCATCGACGTGGATAGTGTAGAGGGAAAAGGCAGTCAATTTCATTTCGAATTACAGCTGCCGCTGGCGAGGGCAGACAAGACTGCAAAACTGGTGCAACAGTTAAAGAACAAACACTTCCTATCGCTTTGGTGCAGCCCCGAACTGGAGTCACAAATATCAGCGATGATCGAATATGCCGGAGGAGAGTTATTTTCGACAAGGGATTCTCTTTCCGCATTCAAACAGTTGGCAACATCTGCAGCCGATCCGAATTTTGCAGCTATGCTGATAAATGTGGACAGCAACAAAATTGAAGAAGTGCTCGGTTTCATTCATTCAGTGCAGGAAGAATCAAACCTTGCGGATAGACATCTGCTTCTGCTGCAGAACCAAAGCGAGGAGCCCCTCTCCCCGTTTCGGGAACTCGCGCCCTCGTTGAATGTCCTGTATAAACCCATCAAACATCGGGAATTGATCGCCGCACTCGGTACCCTTTCAGGGGTCGATACCACAGCGTCGGACCTCATTATCCGCAATTCCGTGTCTCCTGACAATGCATTGGAAACGGACAATTATGAATCGCTGGTCCCTCGCCATGTCCTCGTGGTTGATGACAACGAAACCAACAGACTGGTGACATCCGAAATGCTGAGACTTCTGGGACATACGTTTGATTGCGCGGTCAATGGGATGGATGCACTGAAAAAACTCTCATCCGACGAATACGATTTGGTATTAATGGATGTACAGATGCCCCAGATGGATGGCATGGAAGCCACCAGACGCATCCGGCGAAATGCATCTGGAGTACTCCCCGCCGCTATTCCCATTATTGCCATGACAGCGCATGCCATGAAAGGTGACAGGGAAAAAATGATGGAATCCGGAATGAACGAATATCTCAGCAAACCGATAGAGGGCGAAGCACTGCAGGAGGTATTGCGAAGCATCTTCGCGCTAAAAGATAAATCAGCGCGGGCCCCGCAACCCACATCTGCCGAACCAGATATCTGGAAGGAATTGCCGCTTTTCGATGAATCGGAATTTCTAGGCAGAATAATGGGACGAAGAGACGTTATGGAACGCGTATTGGATGTGTTTGTGGAGACCATTCCGGTTCAGATTCAGCAATTACACAAGTGTCTCGCAGAGAACGAACTTGTGGAGGCGGCTGCTTTTGCGCATACGCTGAAGGGCGCAGCGCTCAATGTCAGCAGTCCGGTATTGGGGAACATCGCGCTGGAGATTGAAACCGCCTGCAAAAACAACAAACCGGCAGATGCCGAGCGGTACAGAAAAAATTTCGATGGGGCGTTCACGCGATTTAAAGATTTTGTAAGGACCCATTTTCAAAGAATATCTCCAACTCCATGAAGGGTAAAAGATAATGTGCACACTAATTTGCGACAACTTCTTCTGATTAAAGCATAATTAACAGAAATTCAATCATACGACCTGCGACAGAAACTGTTTTTCAATTATATCTGATGCGGATTGACAGCCGGTGTGTTTCACCTCATAAGGAGGCTATGGGCGTATTCAACCAAAGCTATCTCATTCTGTTTATCATCATCACACTCGGCTTTGTCCTTGGCAGAATCAAAATCAAAGGGATTTCGCTCGACATTTCCGCTGTCATTTTTGTGGCGCTGCTGTTTGGTCATTTCGGATACACTGTTCCAAAGGATATCCAGTTTATTGGCTTGCTGCTGTTTGTCTTTACCGTGGGAATTTCGGCAGGTCCCGGTTTTTTTGAATCCTTTAAATCCAGCGGAAAACAGCTTAGCATTCTGGCGGTGCTTCTGATTTTTTCAGCCGGGGCAATCACTGTTGCAGCCGCATATCTGTTCGACGTGGACATGCCCATCGCCATAGGTCTTTTCACCGGCGCTCTCACCAGTACCCCGGGGCTTGCGGTGGCCATTGACACCACGCACACATCACTGCCGTCCATTGGATACGGTGTGGCCTACCCCTTTGGGGTCCTTGGCGTCATTCTATTTGTCAAACTGCTGCCAGCCATATCCAAAGTGAACATTGCAAAAGAGGAAACCAGTCTTCGCGCCCGGCAGCAACTGGCGAACCCCGAAATATACCCCCGTCATTACGTGGTCAACAACGCACATGTGGCAGGAAAAACGCTGGGGGAATTAAACATTCGCGAAATGACCGGCGCCACCATATCCAGGGTCCAGCAGAATGACATATCGTTTACGCCAACAATCGATACAACTCTTGATACGGGAAATCTGGTGAAGGCCGTGGGTACCGCCTGGGCCCACGAAAAAGTGAAGGTGCTCATCGGAGATGAGACTGACGCCGAAATTCCGTTGAGTACCAGCTACCAGGTGCTTTCCGTGCTGGTCAGCAATAAAGACGTTGTGGGAAAGACTCTGGCTCAGTTACAGTTGTTCACCACTTACAATGCTACAATTACACGTATTAAACGCAGTGGCATATACATTTCTCCTGCCCCGCATGTCCGTCTGCAATTGGGAGACAAACTGGTCGTCGCCTGTGACAAAGATCATATGTCCCAGGTAATTCGCCTGCTGGGCAACAACAATAAAAAATTGTCCGATACCGATTTTCTGCCCATCGCTCTTGGAATCGTTATTGGATTTCTCGCAGGACAGATTCAATTCTCACTGACAAACAACGTCTCATTCAGCCTGGGTCTGACAGGAGGCGTTCTGCTGACCGCCATCGTCCTTGGGAAACTTGGAAAAACCGGTCCTTTGGTATGGACCATGTCCGGTACAGCCAACAATCTGTTGCGCATTATTGGTCTGCTGTTCTTTTTATCCGCAGTGGGAACAACGGCAGGTGCCAATATCGTTTCGACCTTTCAGCAGTACGGATTCAAACTGTTTCTCATCGGCGCGGTAATCACCGTTCTGCCGATGGCCATTGCCACGCTCGCCGCCAAAATCTTTTTCAAGTTGAATATGATAACGCTATTGGGTGCGCTCACCGGCGCCATGACCAGTTCGCCCGGTCTTGCTGCCGCCGACAGCATGACGGATTTGAACGAACCGCACATCGCCTATGCCACAGTCTACCCCATTGCCATGGTATCCCTCATTGTGTGTGTACAGATAATGGGCCACCTCTAAACAGAATCACAGCGTCGGTGGCTGCCAATTCACGGTAATGCGTTCGCCCACCGCCGGTAGCTGTATCGTTATCAATCGGTGTTGTTCAGCCGTTAAGAAGCACGTGTTTTTCATGTCTCCAGGAACTATGACCTTGATTTTTGTTGGCAGGTGGTTGGCCACTTCCATAACTTTCACTGTCATCTGCGCCCTGCGCACAGTATCTCCCGCTTTCATTGGCGCATCCGAGGGCCGATACAGCTTCAGCCACGAATCCACCACACCGGTATCACTCTGGACAATCAACTCGTTTTCCCCCTCGCGGGTTATTTGCACCGGGCTATTGGAAATGGTGAACTGCATCCAGCTCTCAAAAACATTGCCTTTATGTGCCGATAAAATGAATGGCGCCATCACAGACATCATGGGGTCTGCGTTAATCAAAAAAAACCGACCATGGGATGGACAATTCACCTCGGACTGCTGCCCCCCCTCCACCAGAGCCTGACTGCCTTTGTAAATAAAAAAAGATGCGCCAACCCTCGAAAGCGGAGATAGCAACAGCAGCCCTGTTGTCAGCACACCGCCTGCGGCATATGACCAAAAGCGCGCCATACGTGAGGGTTGTTTAAAGAGAGTTGTCAAAATTTCGGCAGCAACGCCGCAAAAGAAAATTGCTGAGAGAAGCGAGCCTCGTCCTTCCACCAACCCCGACATTTCCGGCAGCATGCACAAAAATGTAGCTGGAATCATCCAGCGAAACAGCTCTTTTTGTGCACCTGACCGATTTGCTCGGGAGAGCATGAGTGCACCAAACCAAATCCATAGACAAATCACCCCCGCCACAACAGGGATTTGTGACGTTTTCGGAAGTACGCGAAGCATTGCTGGAAGCCCCATGGAAAATGACGCCATCAACGCCAGCATTTTGGATGGAACCGTCTGCAGTGCCCCCACGGGATCATCGAATGGCGTCACATACAAACCGGAGCCGCGGGCCCCATATCCGGCGACGACATATGCCGTCAAATAGACTGCGCCAATCACCAGCACAGGAGTCAGGTCGCGCAGCTTTTGCCTGAATGGCGAATCGTTCAACCACCCAAAACATGCAGCGGCAAATAAAAATGCCACTCCTGATTCACTGGTATTCAACGACAGGATAAAGAGCAGCAAAAAAGCAACTTCATATTTTCGTCGCTTTGTCTCCCGCCACATCACCATCGCCACCATGGCCCAGACGAGCATGGCGGCAACCATAATTGAATGTCGCGCCGCAATCCAGCCTGCGGCCCATGTGTGAAACAACCCCATGGAAAAAAACAACCCGGCCCATTTTTGTGCACACGGCGAAAGTACCATCTCAAAAAAACGGAATGCCCCAAAAAGCATCAGTACGAGCCAGAGAGCTGACTGCGCATGGGCCCCAATTGGCGAATCAGGCCATAAGGTAAAATCAAGATGAAGAGAAAGGCTGGCCAGAGGACGCCAGAATCGCAAGCTGAACGATTCGTGCATCCACCAGGGCATTTGTTCCGCACTGTCGTCATCAAAAAAGTCGTAGTACGAAAACGGCGTAACAGGTGGACTCTGTGTATCAGTAAAAAAATAGTCGTCGTTCAAATATCCCGACGCCAGTGCAGGAGTGATAAGCAGAAGGCTTATCCCAATGCAGATTAATTTGGTCGACCATCTATTTTTTTTGCACGGTTTCATGCATACTCCCCATATCATGCGGGCTTGCAGCGCCGTCTTCATTATTTCGCATCTTCAGGGACAGAAGCCACGGTCAATTGTTCCCTTAAATTTTTAAAATGCTTGCGTCTCCCCAAAAATCATGAACTATGCGCCAATGACTCACTTGCCATTCGAAATCATATATCAGGACGATGTGCTGTTTGCCATCAACAAGCCAGCCTGGTGGGTGGTGCATCGGGGACTGGCCAGAGACGCCAAAGTCATTGTGGATGAGTTAAAGGATATGACTTTGGACGGTAAAGTTTACCCGTTGCACCGGTTGGATCGGCAAACCAGCGGCGTACTGCTTTTTGCAAGATGCAGGGAAGTGGCGCAGACGATGCAAAAACAGTTTGACTCCAATGCACTGAAAAAAGCCTACATTGCGCTCGTCCGCGGTATCTGCCCTGAAAAAGGGCTTATCGATTCACCGGTTCCACGAACAGAAGGTGGACCAAAGGTGTTGGCGCAAACGATCTACTATAGAATTGCATCCGTCGATATACTGCCGCGCGCGGTATCACTGGTTAAAGCACTGCCCATAACCGGCCGATTTCACCAGATACGTCGTCACATGAAACATATAAATCACCCTGTCATTGGCGATGCCAACTACGGCAAAGGTGCCCTGAATCGCGCATTTAAAGAAATGTACCAACTGGAACGAATGGCGCTCCACGCCGTCGCACTACGATTTCATCATCCGGTCACCCAACAAAAAACCACTGTTCTCGCGAGGTTACCCCTGGATCTCTCCATCCCCCTGGAAAAAATCGGATTCGATATGACACCCCCGATAATCAACGACGATATTTTTTAAGAAGCGCTTTGTAATCGGCGTCATTGGCAGGAGAGATGGATGAAATGGTAAGCGATTGACACAAGGCTTTCCCTTCGGTGGTCTGACATAGGCCAACCAGAGACTTTTTCAGTTTCTGAGCGAACTTCCTGCCATCATTAAGCACCACTACCGCCGGCGCCGGCACAGGGTCCGTGGTATAAATCTTTTTCAGCCGAGGGGAGAATTCGAGCTCCGACATGTATTTCAATGTTTCTTCATCCACAATGACAGCGCTGACCTTTCCCTCCGACAGACTTCTCAACGCTCTCAGCGGACGGGGGTTATTCTGCATTGTCAGTTTCTGGACGCTGACCTTTTTATTCAACAGAACATTGCAAACAAATTTTTCGTCGTGCACCACCGACCCGCTCACAATACCTGAAAGTTCATGGATGTTATCTGGACCGTCCTTTGGAACGATGACGTGATATTTCTGTTCGCCTCTTCCATTGGCTTCAACTCTGGCTATCACGGTCATGCGCATTTCCTTTGCGTGCTGCGCATATATCGAAGGTCCCAGCAACGCAATACCCGGCTTCATCTGTTCCAGCCTGATGGTTGCCTGACTGCCATCAGTGATAAAAACGCCCCGCATGCTTTCTTTTTGCAGATTCAGCTGGACTTCAAGAAACCGCAGCATTTTGTCCACAAACGGCTGTGCCTGAGCAGATGTTCCTGGGAATCCAGGCAGCAGTAGCAACAAATCCGTCGATGTGGCCGCTGCCGGCAATGCACACAGTAGAACCAGTATCAGTATCCCCATTCGATATGAAATTCTGCAGCGCGTTTTCATCACTGGCTCCTATTTGCCGCGCATGAGCGCGCGCCTTGTAAACAGACTGTCTGGAATATTTTGATTTACTTTGCACCCAAGAAACGTCATTCGAGTCTGAGAGCCGGTCAGATGATCCGTGTATGTGAATTTCGTTGGCATGGTTACTGCTGTCGCGCCACTTTTATCCTTAAAAGTTTTCCACTCTTCACGAACCTGTGTCTTCACCTTTTTTCCATCCTGATTGTAGGATTCAATACGTTCAACTCCCTCATATCGTTTGGACACGGTAACTATCATCTTTGCGTAAGTGGTTTCGGTGTTTTTCTCCGGTGATAAATTGAGCACCCAGCTATTTTCCGTTTCCTTCAGGATAACTCCATTCCAACCTTTAGACAGTGCCGCCGTGCCCAATTCCTCCCCTGAAACATCTGTCCCCATGAACCCCTGATTGTTGACGTGAGATGCCACTCGGCGAACCTTTTTGTATGACGGCATGTATACATACGTTACCTTGTCTTCGGTGGTGACGATGGCGGTCCCAGCGAGATCCCCCGGAGCCAGAAATGTGATGTGCTTTTTATTGAGTCCCTTTAAAATTACTTTGAAAGTCATGGTCTTAATTACTTTTTTAGACCGGATCACCTCCAGCTCAACCGTGTAGGTGGAGTCCTCCATTTTCAGCAGATTCCTGTCTACCAGATTCAATACATCTGTGGCGCTCATTTTTTTTTCAGTGGCAAAAATGTGCGATGTTATCAACAAGGTGCTGCAAATCAAGGTGATTAGAAAAAGAGCATGAAGAGCCCGTCTGTTGTTTCCTGTCATAAATTACTCCTGCTGGAAGTGAATGATTTAATTACCTCTGCTAGCCGGGGAACGCCCCAGTTGACACTGACGTCAGAATACCAAAAAATGTTCAAAACGCCATTTTCAATGTCCCAACAAATCGATATTTGAATCATATTCACCACCATACGCAGTATTAGCCCTTCCAACATTCATACAGAATGCAACTCTTGCGTAAGATACCTTGACACTTTTTCAGTGTTTTCTTAGCTTGTGACCGTGGATCAAATTACCAACCTGCAAACAGACAATAGAGTCATTTCAATTCGAAGCGCCGACAGGCTGCCTCGCAGTATTGTTTTTGACAGAGGCTTTAAAATTATCGGCACGCCGTTGGCGTTTAGAGGGAGTCGAAATCCTGGGCTCCTGTTTTTTTCCGATTTAAACATGAAAGTGCCTGCCGGCACAAAGCGCCTGATTGGCACCAACACCGTTGTTGGTTCGCTGGGAAGTCGGATGCAGCGAATGGATGCCATCGCCGTATCTTACGACCGGTCTTTCAAACTCGGCAAAATGGATTTGCGATTGCTGCCATCGGGAATGGGACCAGGCGCTTCGCTTTTGGAAATCACCTACAACAACAGGCGAATCATTTACAGCTCCGGTCTCCGGACGACGACGCCACTCATGGGCGAGTCGATTCCGGAGATCAAATGCGAAATTTTACTGATAGATTTCGAAATGCCTGAAACAAAACCCCCTGCGCCGCGAACAATAAAACCAAGACTGATTGAATGGTACAACACCAATGTATCCAAAGTGTCCAATATATCACCTGTCGTTTTATGTGACAGCGCACCTGCCCTGTTTGATGCCTTCGCAGTATTTTCCGAAATCCCCGATGCACTGTTTGCCCACAGTAGCAGCTACAATATTCTGCGCCACACCAGCATGCAGACCAATCATTCCCATCGCATAAAACGTTTGAGCCGGGAATGGCCTAAATCGGGTGTCGTATTTGGGACCAGTCAATGGTTTTACCGTTCTGCCCATCATAAAAACGAAGCGATATTGCGGTGCTATTGCGGACCGGACGTTCGTATTCCAATAGATACCAGTGCGTTCAGACTCGGCGAGCCGGAGCATGTGGGAGGCCTTGTACAATTTGCAAAAAAATGCGGAGCACGCACTGTGGCGTTAAGCCCGTCCGCAGGCGACGTCTGTGCTGCGGCATTTCGCAAAGCCGGCTTTGATGTTTATTTTTCCAGAATCCCGAAACAACTTAAATTACCACTGTAACAATCAGAGATTGACAAAGTCCCTGGGCCGTCTATAGATTCGTTCGTGGGAACCAATGTCACATTTGAGATGAAAAATCTCAGTTGGCGTGGGGAGCCTGGAATGTCTACAAGAGACATTAACTTGTTAATTGTTTCGAAAGGGTTGCGTCATGTTAGGTGATTTAAAGGAAATGGCCATTAGCAAAGGCATGAAATTGTTGAATTCTCCGTTGGTTACCAAAGCCATGGAGAGTGAACAGGTGGGGACTATTATTGAAAAGGCAATGACGTTTCCCCTGAAAGTATCTGAAAGCATTCGATCCAAAAAAGAGATGGTGACAGCGTTCATGGAGTTGGCGAGTCAGTCGGATCTCGACGAAGTGAAGCGCGCTGTTGCCAGAGTGGAAGAAGAGTTGCACACAATCAAAAACAGCAGCGATAAGTAAATAATTCCCTGCGTCTCTCCAAATGACTGAAGACCTGTTCGGCCACGCAGCGAAAAGCGACAACCGACTCTCCCCTCTTCCAGATCGCATGCGACCGGAGCGATTGGAAGATATTGCCGGCCAGCGACATTTACTGGGAGAAGGCCGTTTTCTTGAACGGGCCATAAAAGGAGATCGCGTTCCGTCTCTCATTTTCTGGGGACCGCCAGGTGTTGGGAAAACCACTTTAGCCCAGGTACTTGCGACACATACCGGCGCCAGATTCGTTTCATATTCCGCCGTTGGGGGGTCCATAAAGGACGTGCGGGATATTATTCACAAAGCCAAAACGGACCGAGCGCACTATCGCAAACGCACCATTTTATTCATTGATGAGATTCACCGCTTCAACAAGGCGCAACAGGACGCTCTGTTGCCCAGCGTCGAACAGGGTGTTGTGACGCTGGTGGGAGCAACCACTGAGAATCCGTCGTTTTCTGTCGTTGCTGCATTACTGTCCCGTTGTAAAGTGCTGGAGCTCAAACCCCTTTCACCAGAAGACATTCGCCGCGTTGTCGAGCGTGCAATCAAGGATCCGCAACGGGGCCTTGGAAATACCGATGTCTCGGTGGAAGACGACGCGTTGACGTTCCTTGCCGAAAATGCACGTGGTGACGCGCGCTACGCGCTGACGGCATTGGAGATGAGTGTGCACCACGCCATGGAAACGACGCACCGGCGGGTGGATATTGCGTGCGTGGAGGAGGCCGCCCAGGCCAAAGCGCTGCTGTATGATAAAACCGGCGAAGAACACTATAATGTGATTTCGGCATTTATAAAGAGCATGCGGGGGTCAGATCCGGACGCGGCACTGTATTGGATGTTTCGAATGCTCGAGGCGGGAGATGATCCGCTGTTCGTGTTGCGACGGATGATTATCTTTGCTTCCGAGGATATTGGGAACGCAGATCCCAGAGCATTGCAGCTGGCACTAGCTGCAGATCAGGCTTTTCAGCGATTAGGCATGCCGGAAGGCGCATATCCACTGGCACAGCTGTGCACGTATCTGGCGAGTGCGCCCAAATCGAATGCACAAGTAAACGCAATATATGGCCCCAAAAGCGATATAAAAAAGTACGGACCGCTCCCTGTTCCCAAAAGGCTGCGCAATGCCCCAACGCCGATGATGAAAGAAATGGGATATGGAGATGGTTACAGGTATCCCCCCAGTGAAGGTGGTTACGCCCCCGGGGAGACCTACCTCCCTGAAAAACTTTTGGGAACTGCGTACTATGAGCCCAGGGCCTCCGGTTTCGAACAGAAGATTGCTGAACACCTCTCCAACCTGAGAAATAGAAAACCGAGTTAACCTCTTTATCATTCGGTTTGAATCAGTGAGAAGTCCGCCGGCAGTTCACTGACCATTTCGATGGTTCCCCCGTCGAAGCAGCACCACCGATAGATATTGCTGAAACCAGCATGACTAACAAAGGATTGCGCATATATCAGGTCACTCCTTTTTTTGAGTCGCCATTTTTTTTGGTTTTTACAGTCGCCAGATAAACCGCCAGAATGACAATACCGCCCCCCAATAGTTGTGTCGCCTCAAACTGTTTTTCAAATAGTAGCACTTCCCAGCCAAACGTCAGTACCGGTTGCAACAACAATGTAATTCCGGCCACGCTTGCTTTTACCAAAGGGAGGCATTGGGTAATGATGATCCAGCCAATAAAATGAGGGAAGAAACCATACGCCAGCAATGACCAGAATGCACGCGATGTCTTAAGATGAAACGATTCACCGGAGGCGCCAAGGGCTGCAGCGAACAGCAGACCGGAACATGCGGTAAGGTACAATAGATTCACCTCGGCAGCAACTCTGTTTGGCATTGACTGCGCTTTGCGATTGATCATTAAAAAAAAGGCGTAGCAAAAGGCAGCTAACAAACAGAGCATAATGCCCGCCAACTTATAGTCGTTTGCGCCATTTTTATCCTGAGCGATCAAATACACACCGAACAATGCCAGTGGCACTGACAAAAGAAACAATAGAGTCGGTCGCTCTTTCAAAATGAGAATGCTGAACAGAGTGACAAAAAATACCTGAAAGTTTCCCAGCAGAGTGGACAACCCGGGGCCAATGTATCCAATTGCAGTATGCCAGCTCCACAAATCGATAAAAAACAGCGCCCCCGCCAGCGAGGGCCAAATAACCGTCCAAATGCCGTGATACCAGCGTTCCTTCTTAAACACCACCATGGGCAAAAGAAATAACAGTCCAAACAGATTGCGATAAAAACCCGCTGCCAGCGCGGTTGCCTGAGAATATTTAACAAGGATGGGAGAAAAGCTGATTAACACAATTCCCACCAGCAAAAATAAAAAGGGTCTCCGCGATATGAATTCCATAAAATCAGTATTCTTTATGTGCGTCGGTCACTGAATGCGACGCCGAGGTGAACGTGTTCCAAATTTCTTGTCTTCCTGTGGCAGTTTTGGCATTCTGCAACACCATATGGCACGTAAAAGCAAAAGAAAACAAAAGAAAAGGCGAAGCACTGCAAATCAAAAACCCAAAGTCACCCTGAACCTCGCTTCAGCGGACAAGCATGACTTATATCAGCGATCTGTCCAGGATGCAGAGGTCACGCAGACGTTTATGGATGAAATTTTTGCATCCAGACGCCCGGAACAGGCGAAAACGCTTAGGGAAGATTTTTGTGGCACTGCCCTGCTGTGCGCCAGATGGATAGAAAGCCTCGAGGGCAGAACAGCGGTTGGAATCGATTTGGACAGAGACACTCTCGATTGGGGCATTGAGAACAACATTGCACCGCTTGGTGAAGACGCCCAAAAAGTGACTCTTCTTTGTCAGGACGTACTTGAGGCAAAAACCAGGCCGGAGTTTGATATTATTGCAGCGTTCAATTTCTCCTATTTCATTTTCAAACAGCGTCGCACAATGTTGACTTACTTCAAAAGAGTTCACAAAGCACTGAATGCAGGCGGCGTTTTCATCCTCGACCTCCACGGCGGCCCAGATGCGCAATTCAAGATGGAGGAACCCACAGACATGGGCGAATTTGATTACGTGTGGGATCAGGATGATTTTTGTCCCATTACTCATCGCGCCCTATGTCACATTCATTTTCACTTCCGAGATGGCTCGAAAATGAAAAAAGCATTCACATATGACTGGCGATTTTGGACAATGCCAGAATTAAGGGATATTCTGGAAGAAGCCGGTTTCAGTCAAATTGACGCATGGTTCGACGAGGACAACGGGGACGACGAATACGCCATTTGCGAAACCACTGAAAATATGGAAGCCTGGGTCGCTTACCTGGCCGCATGGAAGTAAGATGTCTCCGCTTTAGCCAATTGCAATATTGAAATTGCAACATTGAAAGACGTGAGTTTATGTCATCATTGCAATCCAAAATGCCAAACGAAAGTCGACGTCACCTTGCCGAGATGGCCAAAAGTTATGAACCGTGGCCTCTTGGCACGAATGCGATGGTACGTATTCTGGCCTGGCCGGATTACACAAAAGCAGAACAGGTTCGAAGGGTGCTGCAGGCATCCAGTCGCCTTTTTGGTCATGACGACGCGTGTCTGTGCCTCAGATACGACGCAAGTATAGATCCACCTATCTCTCAAGTTACTGAAATCATAAATTCTCAATTACAAATGCGCCCGGAATTCCGTCTCGAATCCAAAGATATAAATATCCTGATAATTGATGATGACATTCCGCGAGACGACTGGTATCGGGTAGGACTCACCGCTTTTTGCGCAGTGGGTTTGAACGATGAAAACGAAACTATTCGCGCAGAATTTATCAGAAAACAACGGTGCGAGAAATTATTTGTTTAGATTTGAACTGTAATTCCTGCAATATATTGATTCCGAAAAAAAGAAGGGACCGGTCCCTAAGTTGCTGAACAACCAGGGACCGGGGGGAAAAGACTACTTTGAAATTTGCAGCATCCACAACGCAGGAGGGAGCACGAGGCTTCAGCTACGGTTTTGAATTGTCGCAGATAACATAAGCAATCTACGTGCCAAAAATTGAAATTAGTAAAAACGCAGAGAAACATTATGAAATCGGCATATTAACAGTATAATGTTTCACAAATAACAGATGAATCTTTTCAACAATGAAAAGTTCATCATTCGACTTTGCACGATACATTGCCGAGACTATACATCAACCTGGCCGCGCACATGCGAGGAAAGAACATTTCGATTGGATATACAAATGAATTCTGACAGAAATACAAAGCAGATTTTTGATGAAAAACTGGCAAAAGCAGACGCAGAACTGGAGAATCTGGCCCAAAGTTCTCAAAAATTGTCCTCATTTCGTCTTGTCGCTTTTATCGCGATAATCATTCTGGCATCGCTATCGTCGTTTGGTGGATATATGTCCTTCTGGTGGACAGCGCTGCCCCTTGGCCTTTTTGTATTCGCGATTTTGCGCCACGACAAAATACTAAGGAAAGAAGAACAACAAAAATGGATAAAGGAATTTTACGAAGACGGTATCAAGCGGCTGACCAATCAATGGCAGGGGAATGGCATTCACGAAGCCGATTTCAGTGACGAAAATCATTTGTACTCACGAGATCTCGATATTTTTGGCAAAGGGTCTCTGTTTGAACTCATTTGTACGGCGCAAACGGCCAGCGGCGAGCGACAACTGGCCAGGTGGTTGATGGCGCCATCGAAACGGAATGAAATCGATGCCCGACAAAAAGCAGTACAGGAACTCACAGAAGAACTTCAATTGAGAGAAGACATCGCGGTGGCGGCACGTCGCATGCGCTCGTTGCTGAATCCTGCACGTCTCAACGAATGGGCCCTTTGTGCCCCTCAAATTTCCGAAAGGCGATTTTTTTGGTTCAGGATACTGTTCTTTCTCCTTGGCGCAGCGGCTATTGCGGCAATTGTTTCGTGCTTTTTCACTGACTTTGGTTTGGCTATTCTGGCAGGGGTCGGCATCGTGGAATGGATAATTGGCAGGATTCTGAAACCACAGCTTTCTCCAGTTCTTTTAGGTGTGGAAGGTCCGAGGCGTCAATTGAAGGTAATGAGCGACATTCTGGCCCGATATGAAAAACAATCCGTTGAATCGCCCTTGTTAAAGGAACTGAAGGCCGGCCTTTTTGTTCATGAAGTACCGGCGTCAAAAGCAACGTCTCATCTGGGACATCTGGTTGACTGGCTGGATCAGTCCCGAAATCAGGTGTTTGCGCCTGTGGCGTTTTTACTGATGTGGAGTGGTCATTTCGCACTTTCCATTGAAAAATGGCGTCTCGAGTTTGGCAGACACATTCCCGAATGGCTGGAAGCGTCGGGAAATCTGGAAGCGCTTTGCTCTCTGGCTGGTTTTGCGTTCGAACATCCCCACTACGCCTGGCCTAATATCGTCGACGGCTCCCCCAGATTTGAAGGAACGGCGCTGGGGCACCCATTGTTATCAGAAGAAGAGTGTGTATGTAACAGCATTTCGTTATCTGAAGCCCCCCAGCTTTGGCTGGTCAGTGGCTCAAATATGTCGGGGAAGAGCACCTTTCTGAGAATAGTGGGTATCAATGCGGTTCTTGCGATGGCGGGAGGCCCTGTCTTTGGCACATCGTTGACATTAACGCCCTTTGCCATCGGCTCCACAATTCGCGTACTGGATTCTCTGCAAAAAGGACGCTCTAAGTTTTACGCGGAAATCAGCACATTGAAACAAATTGTTGAACTGACACAGGGAGAATATCCTCTTCTCTTTTTGCTCGATGAGATATTTCACGGCACCAATTCACACGATCGCACCATTGGCGCCCGTGCAGTCATCTCGGAGCTGGTTGCGCGAGGCGCGCTGGGACTGGTCACGACTCACGATCTTGCACTCACCAAAATGGCGGACGAACTTGGGGACAATGCTCGAAATGTCCATTTTGACGATATGGTGAAAGACGGATTGTTGAGTTTTGACTATACTCTCAAGGAAGGGCCTGTCACACGAAGCAATGCACTCGAACTCATGCGAAGCGTGGGTCTGAATGTTTAGCATTCCTTGAAATATACTTCGACAAAACATAGCATTTTCCATAAAATCGCCTTTTATACTGGAAGCTCAAATAAAACGAACTATAATTCACCATCAGAGCATAAGTATCTGTAGGCATTTTGGTTTGAGTTCACTGGATGACGTCAACTGAACGGAGAGCAAATGAACACGAATGGGACTCGAATACTCGTTCTGGATGATGAGCTGTCAATTCGGGAAAGTCTATCGGATTTCCTTGAAGATTTTGACTTTCAGGTTAATTCGGCAGAAACCGCCGAATCCGCGCTGGAAATACTTAAAAATAAAGAAATAGATGTCGCCATCGTGGATATGCGGCTACCCGGAATCGATGGCAACTCATTTATTGTCCAGGCACACACACTAAGCCCCGGTACAAAATTTATCATCCATACCGGATCTGTAAATTACCATATGACTCAGGAAGTCCGCAAAGTAGGTGTCATGGAAGACTTCGTTTTTCTAAAACCAATCGGAAACCTGATGACGTTTGTAGATGCCATCCAGCGTCTGACGAAGTAAACCGTTTTTTTTAATTTTCTCATACCGCTGTTGTGAAGTCTGGTGATATACCTCACTGCCAAAGGGGGCTTGTACCGGAGCCAGAATGGAATTCAAAATTCAACTGCAAAGAGACCCGCAACAACTGTTTCAAAAAATCCGAAACGTATCCAAAAACAAAATGGAAATCATTGGAGATGTTTCAGGTGGTCAATTTCAAGGGATGTTCTGTGGTGATTATAAATTGCTGGGAAAAACCGCCAGCATTCGGATTCAGCAGAAACCTGCATATATCAGCTGGAAAATTGTCCAAAAGGGCATTGATTATCTGGGTCGGCCTTCAAACTCATAATCCATCCCAAAACACCCGTTAATGACTGGCATCAAATCGGGAGTAGTGTGTCACTTCGTGCAACGCCGCGTTCAGTTCCGCCCCAAATAAAAATGTCAACCACATCAGATAAATCCACACCAGAAACATAGGAAGAATCGCCATTGTGCCGTACACATACGAAAGAGTATCCCCCATGTAAGTAGCGTAAATAGCGAATCCCCATTTTAAAAGTTCCAGCGCAATATCAACAACGATGGCGGAAACAATGGCATATCGTTTTTGCGTCTTTCGATGCGGTAGCAGCCAGTAACTGAAAAAAAGGGTCACCCCTATCAGAATGGATGGCAATATCGGTTGCGCAGCGTCAGTGACGAAGAAAAACAGTTTTCCACTGAAGTAAAGCGACACGCCGAAAGCGGTGGGCACGGTCAGAATCAGCAATATAGACACCAGAGCACGCGTCCAGAACCGTCGGCCCCGTTGACAGCGAAAAATTTCATTGACCACCTGTTCCACAGTAAAAAAAAGGGCAATGGCAACACCCAGAAATGCGGTTCCGCCAACAATACCCAATGCGCCGGGACGAATGGACGCTGCCGTATCCCGGACATACGATGCGACACTGGCTGCGGCGCTCGGCACCAGATATGTTTCAATAAATCGAATGACTTCTTCAACATGCAAATCAAAATCCAAAAAGGTGGTCAACGCCAACCCAAGAAACATGAGCGGCACAAGCGACAGAAACGTTTGATATGCCAAAGCCGCCGCCTGTCGTGGACACTTGTCATCCCATAGTCGTTTGCCCACCAGAAAAAACAGACGAACCGCATATATGAGAATAAACTCCCGTCGGGTATTGGCCAAATCAGCGGGAAACATGGTTTCGCGGGTTACTTTGGTCAAATATTTGAATAACGGATTTTGCATCGCTCGAACTTATACGACGGATACAGCCGATAATATAGCATATAATCGAAGTGTTCTTTGGGCGAAGAACAATTGATGCGTCCTGGTGAACCGACACATAAAAACGAAAAATTGAACGCTGCGTTTCAAAAAAGGATGCTAAAAAGTTGCCCTTAAAGATGACATCCGGGCGAAGCACAAAACGGATGCGAGTTAATTCAGAATAACTTCCGTGCAACAGCCGGTAATGCAATAGTATCCCGGCGCACAGAGCGCATCACCCGTCTGACCACACGGCTGTCGACCATCCGGGCATCTCAAAAGCGCCGGATCGGTGCCGGTGTCGGTGTCGGTTGTATCCGTATCCACCACAGGTGTGAGGCAGGAGGAATCCAGCTCAGTCATACCAATACACAATTCACATTGACCACACTCGTTGATACACGAGGGCACAGGCACGCAGGGACTGCAGGCATCGGTATCCATGTAATTTTCAAGCGTGCACCCGGGCGTACCGATAAATCGATACACGCCAGAACCTTCGATATTGCAACAGCCCCAGCAGTCACAGCCGTTGGGTACCAGCGGTGCGCATATTTCACCACAGGTAGCGGGCTGGCTCGTTTTCATGCCCTCGCAGTAATCGGTATCCGTTGCGTCATAAACACAGTACTTGTCGCCTTCTGCTTTGATGAACTGATCATAAATATCGCACGTATAGTCCCACGCACAATTGTCATTGCCGGCACCGTTATCGGCGTCAAAATAGCAGTCCATGGTACATCCGGACGGCGCGCTACCAGGGATGTTAATGTTAAATCCGGCCTCATTATTGTCACACGCTGTAAGACAATCCGGATCTGCCGCATCAACTTTTCCGTCGCTGTCATTGTCAATACAGTCCGCGCACATATAGTATTTGTCGCCGCACAGCACAGGCAAACAGACAGTCGTATCCGAATCATTGGCAACCACACCTGTGTCTACGATGCTATCGGTATCCACAATTGGTGTACTGTCTGTCTCTCCCCCGGTTGTCGCGGTGGCAGTATCAATGGAAGAGTCACTGGAAGTGGAGGTATCGACTGCGGAATCGCTTACAGTGTCCGCTGATGTATCGCCCAAAGTGTCGACTGTGGAATCGCTGGATGTTCCCACCGTCGTGTCGCCAGCGGTGTCAACCGCTGATGAGGAATCTGTATCGCCAACGCTGCTGTTGGTGTCAACTGTCGAATCTGTAGTGATGTCAGAGGAGGACGCGCTGTCGAACGTGCTACTGGAATCATCATTAAGTCCTGTTGTTGTTGCGCTGTCCGTGTTCGATTTTTTTGTCCTGGAATCGTCGGAACACGCCAGGGCAAACAACGCACCTATTGCTACCAGCATTATCAATTTTGTCTTCATTATATACCTCCATACAAAAGGACCGTAAAAAACGGCCGAACTTAAATAATAGCAGAGCAAAGACAGCTTTCCATGATAAATTAATTTTTACAGCAACAGAAGAACAGGTGATTTACTGCCATCGTTTCAACCGCGGACCGATGAATAAATGCGATAATCAGCTGACAAATGAAAAACAGCGGCATAAAAATAGCGTCCAGACATTTTGAAAACCCATCAACCTCCTTTACAATAAGAAAAAAGGACAGAATAAATGTGGGATACGACTTATTTTAGACCAACAATATGGATAGCCATTTTCTCCGTGGCGATTTTTTTTCAGATGTCCCCGCGTGCTGCATCGGCGCAAACCATTCGGGAAATGACTCAGCAGCATGTGGATGAAAGTATTGAAAAGGAGCGGGAGAAAAAAAAAGCAGCCAAAGAAAAAAAAGCCGTCCCCGACCCCGCGCCATCCAATAACTCGCAGCCTGGTCAAAAATCCTCTGGCGCCCCTGCGTCGCAACCGACTCCCCCCCCAAAAAAAAACGCCATTCGTAAAGAAGAAGATTTGGGCGAAACGATTGCCAAATTCTACCACGATCCTACAGAACCCACGCCGCGAGAGAAATTGCCCAAGCGAATCATTCACAAATGGTTCAAATTGGATCCCATGGCGGGGGTGGCCTATCGCGGGTGGCTCCCACAGGATTATCCCTCTGTCGACACCAAAATTGCCAACTACTTCACCTGGAACGTCGCGCTCAAAGGGCGCTTTTTTAACCTCGTTAGTCTAAAGCGAGGTTATTACGAGGCCAATGGACTGAGCTCTCCACGTCACCCATACAAACAAAATGCCGCCAGGTACGGCAGCTATGGCGCCAAGGCTGCATTTTTTCTTTTGGAGCTGGGCATTCCCATTATGAATGCATGGGAACCGGTGATTCGATACGAAGCCAAAGCATTCCAAACCACCGCCAAAGCCAAAAACGGAAAGCAGGTCTGCATTGTGGATTACGGCAAAGATGCCGATGAAGAATGCCAACCAAGCGAAATTCGATCCCAAATGACCGTCCAGTCCGCATACGAAACCGCCGTGATTGGTTTAACCTACTATCCGTCCAAAAATCCATCTCCAGTTATCGAAGACAGCTACGGCAAAAAACCGCCCTTCTTTTTTGGACTGGCCTACTTGTCGTACGTAAAGCCCTACCAGGTTACCATTGGCGACCTGGTACTGGACGAGTTGCTGTTCACCGGGCGCTTTTATGGCGGGGGCCTTGCATTTGGCACCAAACTGGGCGGCGGTGTCAATCGCCCCAAACTGGATATATGGACTCAGTTTGGTCTGGGCGCCGCAAAGCTGACCAAAAACATGACCTTAAATGAATTAGCCCCAAAAGACTGGCTCATTGGGTATGTGCAGGGCAACCTCACGTTCAGCTTTCCGTGGGCACCGTTTCAATTTGCGCCCACCATTTTGCTGGTGCCGTCCATCGAAGCCAGTGGCGCCACATTCTTCTTCATCGAAACCCAACGAGAGGAAGGCGAAGAGTTTGTAATGCCCCTTTTAAACTGGGACCTGGTTTATTGCGCCCAACTCTCGCTCATTGTGACGCTTTAAATCCGCGCATCCTCTCCCCCGAAAAAAAACACCTCTAACATTCAAGATTGCTGGCCAGCCGCCGATTTAAACTATGTAAAGGGCACGAACGCCCGCATCGCCCGCAATGGCGACAAAATCTCCACGGAAGGAGCCCGCCGATGATCATTTCTGAATCCGCGGTAAATCTGCAATCGTCCCACAGCAAAATCACTTTGGAAAAAGAGCACGAGTCATTGCGCGCCTGGGTGGACGGCAAAACAGAATCCGATACCGACAGTGAATCTCAAAGGGATGCCGCATCTTTCCAACGCGTTGTGGATAGTGTAAAGCTGAGCGCCGAAAGTCTTTCCATGGCCCATGGGCAACTGGTTGTCTCTGCAGGGCGGGATTCGCTGGTTCCGCACGACGCATCGCTGATGAAGAAGCTGAAGGATTGCGCCAGGGGCCAATGCAAAAAAGGGAACAACGACAATGGCACAGACGACGTGATGGTGGCAGACTCGCGGCTGAATCTGATGAAACAGCTGGTGGAGGTGCTCAGCGGAAGAGAAATTGTTGTTTTCGATGCCGCCAGTCTCACTGCAGAAGCCCGAGAAAGTGATGGCATCAATACAGAGGCACACCGCAACGACCGTGTTGAGAAAGACAGCGAAGCGGATTTGGATAACAACCGGCGGGGAGGATGGGGTGTTGCCTATGATTACAGTAAAACCGTTATCGAGCAGGAACAGACGCATTTTTCGGCGAAGGGTGTGGTCCGCACCAAAGATGGCCTTGAAATCAACTTTACATCACAGTTGCTAATGGAGCGGGAACGCATTGAAGTCACGTTGTTTCAATTGCGCGCCGGCGATGCGCAGCTGGTGGATCCGCTGGTTCTCAACTTCAACGGCAATGCCGCTGAGTTAACCGAAGATAAAATCAATTTTGACTTAAACAGCGATGGCGTTGATGAGAACATTTCGTTTGTTGCGGGCGGCAGCGGTTTTCTGGTGCTGGACAAAAATGGCGATGGCATCGTAAACAACGGATCCGAACTCTTTGGCCCTTCCACCGGCGACGGGTTTGCGGAGCTGGCCACCCACGATGATGACAAAAACGGCTGGATAGATGAAGCCGACGCCGTGTATGACAATCTGCGAATCTGGCAGGGCTCGCCCTCCAAACCACATTTGTCGGATTTAAGAAGCAGCAACGTGGGCGCCATCTACCTGGGCAGCGCCATAACGCCATTTGAAAACCACGACAGCAATGGCACCCTCCTTGGTCAAACCGTAGGCACCGGCGTCTTTCTCCTGGAAACGGGACAGGTGGGGACGGTGCAGCAAATTGACCTGGTGAGCTGATTCCTGGCCCTGCTCTTTTTCGTCGAAATCTTTTTGTCACGGTTTGTGCATTGGGGCTGTGGTGTATGGGATGCAACGCAACTGAAAGGAAAGCACATGACCACACGACACCTGGAAAAGATTCGCGCCATAATCAAGGAAGCCACGGACCTGGATATCTCCTACGCATATGATGATCTCGTATTTCCCGACCACTCAGCGTTTCTCATCCAGTTTGATGACAGCAATCCGGACCACTACTTCTGTTATTTTCACGAAGATATGAATCCGGATGACAAAGCAAAACTCACCGAAAATTTGCATCTGGCATGCCAGATGCATAAATGCTCGGTAACGTTCAAAGGCGCATTTAACCTGAAACAAAAAGGCGCAGAAGTGGATATTCTCTTTATGTAGGAAACATCGTTGATTATCGCGCTGGTGCATCGCGCGGGAAAATTTCATGGCAGAAGATTTGAACTGGCAAAAATGGTTGAAACAGGGGGACCAGTACCTTGGCAGCGCCACCCCTAAAGAGGGGAAGAAAAGCAAGTTTGGAGCCGGCATCCGGTACAACCTTTTGTCCATGTCGCTGGAGGCGTATATAATGGCCATTCTCGATTATCATCATACCATGCCCGTCAGTCACACGGTCACCGATTTGGTGGAGGGACTGGAAGCGGTGATGCCCCTTGATAAAGAGCTGAAGGCGCAGTTGCTGAAATACGAAAACATACAGTCCATCTGTTCTGTGAAAAGTTTTCACCTTTTTGAACCCACCGAAGAGGATTTGGCTCAATTGCGCGATGCCATCAATAGAATAAGCGCCATTGCCCATGAATCCTGCGCCACCGCAAAGGAAACGCCCTCAAATGGGCATCATCCGCCAACAGTACTGTAACCCAACAATATGAAAGAGGTGTTTAATGGCGACCATTTACTTTTTTGAAAAACCAGGCTGCATTAACAATACCAAACAAAAAAAGCTTCTCTCCCTCGCAGGGCATGAGGTGGTGGCAAAGAATCTGCTGACCCATCCATGGACGAAAGCGGAACTACTCAGTTACCTGACTGCCATACCGCTAAAGGATTGGTTCAATCCCACCGCCCCCGCCATTACCAGAGGTGGATTCACCCCGGAAAGCCAGACAGAAGACAGCGCAGTGACCGCCATGCTGGCCGATCCCCTGCTCATTCGCAGACCCTTAATTGAAATCGCGGGAAAAAAAATGGCGGGATTTAATTTGGAATCCATCAACAAATTGGCCACGCTCGACAACAGTAAAGACTGCGAGCTGGCAAAACTGATGAGTGAAAATCTGGTGGACTGCCCGCAAAAAGCCCAGAATACACAATGCGACTGATGTAAATCGAAACGACATCCGCGTAACATTCAAAGGTCGACTCTACAAAAATGTACAAACCTCGGTTGCTTGCAGAACCGCAATTAATGGGAAGCATCCCCGAATCTGCATATTCGGCCTTCCCTCGACAGGCCCGCAATAAATTATGACTCGGCCCAAAAGACTCAACCATTTCGTTTGCGGACCGGTTTTCCCTCGATGTAGCCGCGATACCCCATGGGCGCCAGCTGGAAGCGGGGACCATCATCTTTTGCCCATTCGTATCCGATGATGGACGGATCGTAGTCGCTCATAATGTCCCACAGAGATTCAATGGCCGCCTCAAAGTCCCTGTCGTCAAATGCAGGTCCCTGAAATACAAGAACAGCGCACGGCGCCAGCTCCATAACCTCGAATCCCAACGGCACCGGACCATCGTAATCAGTGGAGACTTCGACGCCCTGTGCATATTCGGAGCATCCCAAAGGCCGCATGCTTGTCGGCCACCAAAGGCCCATCGGTTCGTGGAGCGTCGGCGTAATCTGCGAAAGCGTTTCCCACACGTCACACCCCACTTCTTCACAGTATTCATAATAATGGGTGGCACTTTTGCCGGGTTTGTAAATGAGCTTCCTTGCGGGGCGTTCCAGTATTTGTACAAACACTACGTCTTTCTTTTTATCCTGTGATGTTGCGTCTTTTTTTTGCGTCATGGTTTTCAAGCCTTTCTGTCTGCGCCAGTAATATGCTGTCGCCAGCTCCGGGTGGTACTGAAATGCAGACCAATTGATTTGTTTCAGTTTTGTTGGGGGAACACCAAACTGCCTTGAAAAGGCCCGCGTGAATCCTTCGTGAGAGTCAAACACAAAATCAAATGCCACATCAATGACCCGCACCTCACCAGCGTCCAGTCGTTCGGCCGCGACAGACAAGCGTCTTTTGCGAATATAATCAAAAGGACTTATGCCAGTAATCTCTTTGAAAATCCGAGCGGCATGGAACACCGAATACGCCGCCTGCCGTGCCAGTACCTGCATGGTAATCGGCCGCTCAAGGTTGGCTTCAATGTATTCCTGCATGCGTCCCACGGCTTTGCGTTTATCCCAGTTGTTTCCCATCAACACCTCCTGAATACAAAATTAACAACAGCCACACATCCATTCTTGACCGCCATTGCGAAACGCCATTTCGATGCAAATCCTTTACTGAATTATGACAAAAGGGGAAGGCAGCGCCCACCTCCCACTCATGACGGATTGCCGCCTCTATCCTGCTATCTGTTCTGGTCGCGGCTTCCGGGGAAGGTTTCATAGTATTTGTCAATTGCGCCGGGGGTACCGCTGACGTAAACGCGATCATCTTTAGAGAGCATGAGCGCTGCGCCAAACTTGACAATAACCTCGTCACCGCGTTCAATGGCAACAATGGAGCATCCGGTTCGCTCACGCACCCGGCTCGACTTCAAGGGAACGCCAACAAGACTGCCAGGGAAGGTTCTTACCACTTTTATCTGGGGCTGAATCGACACGGCCTCTTCGCCGAAGAGCTGATACCCCAGAAGCTGATCAGCGACCTGTCCAACAGAAAGCGCAAAATCCGCACCCGCGCGGTGGATACGTGCAATGCTCTCCGCACGTCGCACTCCCGCCACGATGGTTAACTCCGGCGCCAGCGCACGCGTTCCGGCGGCAACGAACAATGTCATGGCGTCATCCTCCAAAGCGAGCACCACCGCCTGGGCGCGGGCAATTCCCGCCTGCTCCAGCAGTTGGTGGTCAAGGGGATCGCCCACTACATCCACGCCGGGCTGGTCGTGTGTGTCCACCACAACGACTTCTTCGCCGGCCCCCGTCAACAGCTCGCACACCTTTTGCCCCACTTCGCCATAACCAATGACCAGAAAAGGTCCGGTGGTGGCCACCGGCGTTGCCAGCTGACCGAGCTTAACGATACTGTCGTCGCTCCCTACCACAATGAGTATACTGTCCACCGGCATTTGAGTTTGCGCGTCCGGCTGAGGCACCAGCTCGCCCCCCACCCATTGGCCAATAACCGTGGCTCCGGTGCGGGCGCCAATGCCAGCCTCGGCCAGTGTGCAATTGGCAAGAGAGGACGTGCGATGAATGCGAACCTCCGCAATTTCCAGGTGACGCCCGAGCCGTTGAACCCCCGACACCCGTGGGCTAATCTTTGTACTGGCTTTGGCCGCGATGGCGGCGGCCAGAATATGAGTGGGGGTGAACACCACGTCCGCTCCCGCCCGCATCATTGGTGTGCGCCGGTTGGGGTGCAGAACCATTGCCACAATTTTGCCGGTAAATCCCTGTTGTCGCGCGCTTAGAATAAACACCGCATTGTTATAGTCATCTCCGTTGGCCACCAGACCGCGAGCGCGCTTCAGAGTGCTCAAATCCGGTGTGTCGTCGGCCAGGCGCCCAAAGACCACGCGACGCCCCCGCTCCGAAAGTCGCCTCGCCACAGCTTCATTCTCTTCATAAATAACAAACGGTATGCGGTTGTGCTCCAGTTGCCTAAGGAATGTCTCCACCGCAGGCCCATAGCTGTACACCACAATATGACCGTCAAGTCTGGGCAAAACCGTCGGCAGACGCCCCTGAAAATGTTGCTCGAAGTACGGTATCAGAAAAACCGGAATGATCAGAAAAACCAGAAAAACGCCAGCAAACTGCACCAGTATGACGTAAGCAACCATGAGCGGATGGTTCCAGTGGTGATCCCCGCCATAGCCCGTAGTGGTAAACGTCTCCGCCGCCCAGGCAAAGCTGCTGGCAAAATCACGCGGTGTTTGCTCAAGATGGTTCATCCCCAGCATATACAGCCATGCAAACACACATAAAAGAATCGGCACGGAGCCCAGCAACAGGGCAAGACGCGTGCGCAAAAAAGAAAAGGCACCTTTTTTTTCCATCATTCCAAACTCTGATTCACCCTGTTTCGCCGTCCTGGCTCGTTTCATACGACCGATACTACTCCGACTTCCCAATATTTCCAAAATTTGACGACGTCATAGAAACAGCGAATTGCCTTTTTCTTAAAAACGTTCGTTCCCCCACTGTATGAATACTTCGGCGATGTAAAAAAAAGTAACAGGAAAAGATGGGACAGAATGACGCGGCCCGAACAGGACGCCCGTTACTAATGTCGGAGTTATTCGAGATCAGTCGTCAGGGATTCAATGGTCTCTCTGGAGAGACCGGTGTACGCCATGATTTTTTCCATGGGTTCGGCATGCTGCAACATTGTTTTGGCGAATTGCAATGTCTGGACTGTTTTCCCTTTTTCCATCCCTTTTTCCTCGCCTATCACCTCACCCATTGCTATCCCTTTCTCCATCCCTTTCTCCATCCCTTTCTCCATTCCTTTCTCTATCCCTTTCTCCATCCCTTTCTCCATCCCTTCGGCCACACCTTTTTTTATACCGGCCGCCAACCCTTTTCGTTCGGCCTCCTCGTACCAGCTCTGAACTGTTTCTCGAAGCATCGTATTGACCTCCGTTAAATCCCCAAACGCGGGAATGTCGTCGATATTGCTTTTCGCAGGGCGCAGCACGCGGTTAAACCACCCGGCCAGCGCGCGGGACAGAGATGCGCTGGCAATTGCAGCCATTGCAGCATCTCCTCAACCACGGCGAGTATAGCATGTTTATCAGAAGCGTTTTCAAGAGCAAAAAGGGCTGCCACCCTGAGAGATCCCCTCAACAAACAGACTAATTGCAGCAAAATTTCACAGAAATCGTAAACGCTGGAAAAGAATAGAAAATATGCCTCGGTGTTCATTGTTTATTGGGTATCAAAATCCAAACAAAAACACCAATGCATCCAATGAATACTCACAAATTTTCGAAACGCAAAGCTTCAAATAAAAAAGATTCTTCACGTGACAACAAATCAAAACGTCTGCAGGCAAGAGCAAAGCAGGCAAGGCAACTAAGATTGTCTCGCAGTCTTGATGAGCGATCCCTTGTGCGTATCTCGCACTCGATTTTTTCCAGGTTTCTTCATCATAAACAGGTTCTCAGTATCGCGCTTGTGACACTTGGCATTATCTTTACCGCGAGAATGACAATTCACGCCATTGGCGCCGCCATGGCAAAGAAGCGGCGTCGTGGCAGCATGAAACATGGAATCAAACAGGTTGACCGATTCATGTCAAATAAGAAGCGTTGTCCTGTGGAAATGATGCACTGCCTCGTTAGGGCGATAGTGGGCAGCAAAAAGAGTATCGATGTCACCATGGACTGGACAGTTTTCGATGATGATGGTCAGACCACGCTGGTATTGTCTCTCATAATGAAACATGGTCGAGCAATCCCCATTGTCTGGTATACCCACTCTGAAAAGCAATCAAAGCAGATATGAGCGGTTGACTGCGGAACGACTCAGGCATCCACATGCCACGCCCTCAGACTCCGACAGTCCCTCCGAATTCTCGCCATTTGTGAATTCTTTGTATTGGCTTCCGCGCATCGTACAGCGTCGCCGACTGCATTGTTATTTTTAACGAGGCTCAATAGCTTCAGGGAAAGTGCGGACTTCCCTTGCGGCCTATGGAATTCCCTGTGTACGCTTCACCTATGTCGTTCGCTTCATTGTCATTTCCTTTCTTCTTTTCGAAACTCCTTTATAAGCGCAACACTCGGTGGGGTGGTTGGCTATTCCTTACCCGGTGAGGACTCTCACCTCACAAGAAGCACCAAGCTTCGCTTGGCGCACACGATGTTAAATCGGCCAGTAACACGTCGGTTACACTCTCTGTACTGGAAGAATGCGCGGGCTAACGCCCGCGCTATTCGATTTCTCACTGTCATACCGAAATCACAACGCCATTCGCGATACTTACTTTGAGTACGATTCCAATCAACGCAACTGCTGCTGCGGAATATAAATGCCTTGAATACGCTGGTTTGGGTTCTTTCTTTTTATAGGTCCCCCATAGACCAAAAATAAACTGCATTACTCCTATTCCGATAAACGCTGGAAAACATAACAAAGTAAGAAAGACAAATGGTACTAACATTGGGCTATCTCCAATTCCCATTGCGACGATGAAGTAACCAATAGTCGCCAAAAGAAACACAACGGGGTTCAAATAAACAACAGAATCGGGGGTGCGCCATTTCTTCTTCTCTTCAATATTCATTGTTAGATTGCTCACCTGTTATTAAATATCGAGGGGTTCCCCAATAATTACGTCAATATAATGGCCCCCATATGCAGTAAGGTACAACATCTTCACAAAGATGTTCAATCGTACCTGGAGAGGCACCGTAGTTAAAAGTCATTTCCTTCTCTAAAATATGGTCTTTTGAATACTTACACTCTGACCCATCTGACCCTCGAACCTTATCACCTGTTTTTACCCAATTCCGGTCATCATTCGGGTCATCACACACCGTAGGATCCACGATTGGGCAATCGTTATAGTCATCGCGATTTCGATTCTTCTCAGGCGTCAACTCATATCCTGAATCCGTGCAAATTTGATAATACAGCCATTTGTTTTTACAAATGTGTTTCAGTGCTGACAAACCTTCGCTGTCAATGAAATTTATCGGGTCGTTGAGTGTGTATGCATATAGATTCGGTCCATCCCCCGCAAACCGAATCGGATCCTTCGCCACCCACCGGCCCACATGCGGATCACAATCCCTTGCACCAAATCGCACAAAACCAGTCTCCTCATCATACAATCCGCCTGCAAAACCAAATGGAATGAAGTCAAATCCCAGATGTTCATCCCCATTGCCAGTAGACGCAGGATTTACCGAATTGTCCACTACCAACTCAACGTTCCCGAATTCGTCGTAGCGATACTGCTGCACCACACTGCCGTCTGATGCATCGACAATCAGCAATGGGCTGCCCAGATGGTTGGAAACATTTCGATAGGTTGTTGACGCACCTTCCTTGCTACTCACCATATAATCCGGAATATTCATTTTAGTACCGTACACAAATGTCGAAACCACATTTCCACTGGCGTCCAGTTCGGCTATAGGATTGAGGTCATCCTTGTACACGAGATGATATTTTAATGCGCCGTCAATCGATTTGGATACGCGCCTGTTTTTCCCATCTACTTTGTATGACACCATTGAACCACCTGGCAAAATCACCGACTTGAGATTCCCCAATGAGTCGCAGGAGTAGTGCGTTTCAACGCCGTCTGTTTCCTTGCGCAGCAGTGTGCCGTTTAAATCGTATTCATAGTTGGTGTACCCATCTGTCGTATTGCCATATCGGAGCAGGCGGTCCTGGTTGTCGATATCATCGTCCCCAACTACCGCATTGAATACCAAACCACCATTGTCGTAATCTTCGAACAGGGTGCGATTACCGTTGGCATCGTATCCATAGCGGGCAGTTAAATTAGCGGAATCATACGCAAAGGCCGGATTGTAATCTGCGCCGTTTTCCGCATATACCTCTATCAATCGACCAGCTAAATCATACACATAATATTCAGTTGTTTTCCCTTTACCAAAATCTTCCCTTTAATCTATATTCACACCATCGCATGTTTCCGCCACATCACAATCAGAAGACGCCTTGCGACATACCGTACTCGAATCTGCAGAAACAGGAACCACCACTATATCTCCGGCCTGACATATGACCGCTTCCAAACATGCACCGCCAATCCCCGAAGCATCTATTGGCCCATCCGGCTGCCAATTCACGATGCAAATACCGCTCCCATCGCAAGTGCTTAAGTCCGCACACTCGGTATTCTGAAAATCACCACATGGTGTGTCTTCGGTAACCAAATTGTCGCGGCACTGTCCCATGCCATCGCAAGTGTCGGCGCCGTTACAGTCATTATCTGTGGAATCGCCGCAAAAAACTCCCTGTGCCACAAGGTTTTCGAGGCACTGTCCCATGCCATCACAGGTATCTGCGCTGTTACAGTCATTGCTGGTTGTATCCCCGCACAGTACACCTGCGTTCGCCAAATTGAAAACGCAGCTTCCGGCTGCATCACATGTATCCATGGGGTCACAGGTGGTATCCGCCGAACCACATGACATGCCTTCGGAATAAATCAATCCCGTGTTTAAATCACAACAGGATGTCGCCGGGTCACTGGGTAAATCAAACACGTACAATCGTCCTGTGTTTAGTCCTCGAACGCTGTCAAGGCCAGGTGCGGACAAAACGATGACACCGTTTTGAATGGACACCGCGTTACCAAACAAATCGCCATCTGCGCTGTCGCCTGAGTTCAATACTGCGGGTTGATTGGTGACATCATAGTATTCATCCCATTCGCCATCGGCACCCAAATGCAACACTGTTGCTAGCCCGGTATCGTCACTGCCATTTGCAGTTCCAACCACAGCGTATTCCCCATTCATCGCAAAAGACGCTGCGGAAGCATCAAACGACGCATAATAAGGCTGCAAGTTTTGAATCAATGTCCCATCTATCGATAGACTGTAAAAACTGACAACCGGGGCCAGTCCATCTGTCAGGCTCATCGACAGCACACCGATGTGACCTTCGTCGGTGCTGACATCAACGCCAAATCGATAATCCAGCGGATTTTCCGGCGCCAGCAATGATTTCATTGGTTCGATAAAATCGGTCTGTTCCGCATTCAACCTTAAAACCACAGTCTCGTTTGCCTCTGGCGCGGACGCGACAAGGTATCCTGTCCCCATGGCAACAGAATGCCCAAAACCAAATTCGGTGTATTCAATCTCGATGGACACGACTGTTGAAGTAGCATTCTCTGGAGCGGCGTCGTTACACGGCACCATTTTGGTGTGAATGCATACGCCATTTTCCCGCACGTGGTCCGGCGGTATCATCAATAGTTATAATGCCCTGCGGTTCCACCTGCAAAGATGTGAGTCGATACTCGCCGGCAGACAGTCTGGCATTTGCATTGGAAAACACATGCAAATTATTGTAAGTTCCCGGAGCGACTGTAACGGATTGTCCCGGTGGCAGAATCCGGTCCGAACTCACTGGCCACGGTAGGTCCAGATTCAAAGAAACCTGTTTTGCGGCATCAAATGAAGCATTCTGTGTCAGCTGTCCAAAGAGAGATGCCGTACCGTCAATAACAACATTGGTGGCGCAGTCAATATCACCATTCAGTGTTGAGCGCGGCAGTAACTTCACCGGTCCCGACGATACAATATTCACAGTCAGGGCATTGTCCATTCCAATTGAAACCCCGCCAGTACCATTACCTGTGATCTTTTGCTGGGCTGCAAAAATACGCGCACGATCCAAAAATACGACGTCACCGTTTGCGGCTGCCACCACCTCGGATATCGCCGTGGCGTTGGGCAAAATCATCGTATACGGTCCAAACAACGGGGTTGACCTGTCCGTGTCACTGTCTATCTGCATTATCCAGAAGATAACGCCCCTGCGGACCATTGATTATAATCGTAAACACAAGGTCACTGTACGTTGCTTTAAATCTTTCCCTTAAATCGCCGGGAATCTGAAATGTCAGTGTATGAAATGAACCGGCATTTAGTCCGGCAAGGTTGGCCGAGCCAAGGTCTCTATACCATTCGCCAAAATGTGTATAAACCTGAATCGTGAATAGATAAACTTTATACTTTACCTGAAAATTACTCAAGCACTATTACATCAGCATCCGAGAAAAACAATAGTGACTTCTATAACTCGCCCATATATTAATGTTTATCAACATCACATTATATTAAGGAGAGCCAATGCCAGCCCGTTCAACACTACTAATATTTACCTCACTTCTTTTTACCGTTTCCTGCTATCAATCCAATGGCAACAGCAACGATGGAAAGGAGACCACCGTTGAATGCCTGGATAAAAAGGATAACGACGGGGATGGTTTGATAGACTGCGAGGATCCCGATTGCAGGCTGGAGCCGAATCTGTGTAATGGGGACAGTGGCGCCGGTCCTTTTGATACCAACACTGCCGATCCTCTGGATTCCGACACCATCGTTGAGAGTACAGATTCGAGTTTGGATTCAGATAGCGTCATAGAATCGGTCACCGACAGTGCGTCAATGGCAGATACAGACAGTGTAACAGATACCGGGGTGACCGTAACCGAAATGCCACTGGATAAAATGGGCTGGGTACAGATTCCCGCCGGGTCATTCTGGATGGGAACCCCCGATGGCAACTGCCCCGAAGGCTATCCGGTTGCTTCGTGCCAGAATGAGACGGACCGATATGAAGAAAGCGAGATGCTCCATTACGTGCAACTGACCCATTCCTTTGAAATGATGAACACCGAAATGACCCAGGCCTCAATTATTGCACTCACCGGCTGGAACCCCGCCTGTGCAAAGGAAAACAGCGACTGTGGCGTGTACCGCAACAAATGTCTGGATGTGAACCGCTGCCCGGTTAAGCAGGTGACCTGGTACGATACGCTGCTCTATGCCAATTTGCTATCCGAACAAAATGGGTATGCCCCCTGTTATATACTGGAGGATATTGTATGCAGAGACAAACTGGCGGCAACAAATCCACGGGATTGTATGACTGAAACCCGAAAGGGTATTGCTTCAGCAACAGACAGCCTGAACAATGTGGAAAACCCCTATGAGTGTGAAGGGTATCGACTGCCCACCGAGGCGGAATGGGAGTACGCCGCCAGAGCAGGCAGCCTGACAGTGCATTATCCAACGTCAACCTATAGTGGCGGATGGGAGAATGATGATCCCGCAAACATGTGCAATCCTCAACTGGCGCACCTGGCCTGGCACTGCGAAGAAGGTGTCCCGTACGATGGTACCCACAAGGTGGGATCACTGCAGCCCAATCACTGGGGACTGTATGACATGCTGGGCAACGTGATGGAGCACGTTTGGGATGTTTATGAAGAATCCTACCCGATGGGCACCATAAAAAAACCAGTGGTGGACCCCAGTGGTCCAGTGGATACCTATTTAGACCCCTTGTGGGTTCGCGGCCGAACCGGGAGAGGGTGCGCATGGTTCCGGCCGGATTTTATATGCCGCGTTGGATACAGGCTTCAGACATCTGTGAACAATCCTGTCAATTCCACAGGTTTCAGACTGGTTCGCACCCTGTTTTCGGATGAATGATTACTGAACCGAATGCATTCCCACTATTTAAGGATGTAAGCCGGAAACGCATCTCAAAAAGGCGTATTGCCGATACCGTAATCGCAAAAACCCCGAAACCGCTCAGCATGATATGTTCACTCAAACGACGCCCGATTATCAACCTTTCAAACCGTTCGTGAATGATTATTGAAGCCTGTCGCTGTCACACCTCACCTGTCTGATGATACGTTTAATCAGATATGTTTTATTCGGGGCTTTGGTTTCCTCGCCGGTTACTTCGGCAAAGCGCTGCTGAAGTTCGGGCAGTTTCATATCTTCCATTTCCCTCATTTGTGTTTCG
>JAFGQN010000235.1 GCA_016935665.1 Deltaproteobacteria bacterium
AAACGAAACCGGCCTGTAAACGCATGCCTCTGGTGTAACGTCTTCATCCCACTCCCCTGCATTTACATGCTGAATGCGTTGGGTCCAGTTTGTGCTGCCCTGCTGCCGGGTGGATACCGTTGTGGTCATCGTCGAATCCGAGCAGTCGCTCTCGTTTTTCGCATCTTCAAATGCCCGGTTGTCTACAGATATGACCGTCGTTCCGGTGCCATTGTCATCCAGGGTCCCACTCAAATGCTCAAACTGCACCCAAAATTCATCGGGGCAAATATCGCCTGAAGTCGGGTACTGAGACGCCAAATACGTTTTGTGACTGCAGCGGCCGGTATCCGGCACATTGGGGTCGTTAAGGGACACCACCACATCCGCAGGACAGGGCACACATGCTTCGGTATTGGTGTCCCAGCCGGTTCCTTCGCCGCACACCACACAGTCATTGAGGGTTTTGCTGAAATGGCCGTCGTCTGGGCATGGCACGCAGGTATCGCCAACTGGTTTTTCATTGACAGGGCAGGGATCACAGGAATTCCCCAATGTTCTCTCACCAGGAGCACACGGCTCGCATAATGCTCTTTCAAAATTGTTAGGATCATCGACAGCGTGGTGCAGCGGTGGACAAATATTGCACTCATGGTCCATACGCAGCGCTGGATGAGGTGGCTGGCCAATATAATCAGTTATTTCTGGACGGGCAATGCAAAATTCCCGTCGTTGCATGTCAAATCGCTCCCCTGGCGCACCATCCACCTTGGGAGGCGTGATCAATCCATCCTGATGCAGAATGAACAGGTCACACGCGTCGCACCAGGTATGGCCGCCGTTGTAATTTCCACCCATCTCGTTGTCCACAAACAAAAACGGCTGCGCGCCAAATTCCTTGCCTTGCAGCACATTGGCCAGAGCCTGTTTAAAATGTTCTATTTTCAAAACATCCGTCGACATAGATGTTTCGCATTCTTCGGCCAAAAAGTGAACAAACGTTTTAAACCCACCGCCAAAAATGGCCACGTCCTCATCATCAAGATCGCCCCAGTTCTCTTCTGAATACACCAGCCGTTCTGTGGGTACGCCTTCAGAAACATCAAGCTCGTACACCCAGGCATTGGCGCGCCCGGGAACCAACGCTTTCTTGTCGTTATTGGGTGTATCAACCGCATCGTGCATCATTTCAACCAATATTCGCTGCATTTCATTGGCATCGGTCGGCGCGTTTCGCTGGTTGAAATCAGCACATACACGTGTCGGGTGGTCCGGGTCGTAACTGCAGAAGGCCATATCGTGAGCTACGCCGCCGTACGGATACGGCAGTTCGTTGCTAGCGTTATGAAAACCAAAATAATCCGCTCCGCTCACCACCTGGGAGGCAATGAAATCCGCCAATGTTTCAGAAACAATATTGGTTTCTTCCTGCAGGCCCAAATGTTCATCGGAGTCTTTCCCCCAGTTCTCACCTATGTATTCTTCGATAATTTTATCCAGGACATATGGGTTGTCCGCAAAATCGGCTATCAAGCTGTAAGAAATATAGTGCCCATACTCATGAGTGAATAACCCCATCGACTTCATGCCTCCGGTGCCGTCAATATGCAGCCCGCTATTTGTAACGACAATGTCCGTCTGTTCCAATACACCGGTATACAACGGTTCGACTCCCAGCAACCCCGCCAAATTCCCGATACCATTCGTTCGTGTCAAAGTAGGCGCCATAGTATGCTGATGGAAACCACTCAAAATAAAAGCGTTCGGCCCTCTCATCACCGTTGCCCGCCTCGGATTGTAGCCAATGACATTGCGGGAATAACTTCTGGCGTTAATCGCTTCGGCCATAATTAAAAAGTTGTCGTTGGTTGTATTCATATTAATTGTTATCTCGTCGGGATGTTTTAGCCCATTAAACTCTGATTTCATTCCCAACCAGCGGTCGGTTGCGGTACCGTTGGTAATTCTGGCGGCGTCATTGTAATAATCCATCACCATCCAACCCCCAAATCCCAATTTACCCACTTTCAAATCCTTTTTGCCCGAAGAATTCAACTCGCCCCGGTGAGATGTCAGAAAAACCCCTGCCAAAGTGGGCACCCACTGATAAAAAATGACGTTCATCTTTGCCGGCGCCAGTTCCTTTCCCGCACTGGTTCCCCATCCTATTTGCAGCTTCTCTTTGGGAAGCACATTGTTGGACCCATCGTCCTTGTATCTGTGAAACATGGGGTCCACATTTGTCAGGTTCACATCCAGTTTAATCACCGAAGTGCCGGTAAACACTCGAAGAAACTCACCCATAAACATGGTCACATGCCGCACCACTTCCCGCACCACAGTTCGAATAAACCGAAACGCGCTAATGAGCGCCTGTCTCACCTTTTTACCGTTTTCCTGCATGATTTCATCCAAAGCCGCATCACTGGGCAACTCCGGCAACCCCATATAGTAAAATCCGCTATCGGCCAGTGTCTGATAATCAAGGCTGCCATCACTTTCGTACAGATATGCCCATCCCTCCGGCGTAGGCGGCTGACAACCGCGAACCACCATCGCTTCAAATATAATTTTGGCCTTGGGATCTACCTGATTGCTGAAATAGGCCTCACGAATTTTATTGTACACAGCACCGGGAACCACGGCAAATACCCACTGTCCCTGGAGGTTTTTAAAATTTAAATGCCCGGAATCCAGCGTACCACATAAATTATCAACCCGTCCCATTTCATCGGCGAAGAGCGGCATGGTATCCCAATGAATCAAAGCCGCATCAAGCATATCCAGCTGACTTTTATCTTTCACAAAGATATTCATGTAATACAGCGACGGGTAGCCGTCGTCGTTGGTTTCACTTAACACCGGCGCCGATTGCCAGCTGAAATTCTGCAACATTTCCACGGCTTTCGCGCGGGAAATCACAGGAGGGATAACCCCGTTACAGTTTTTGTCCAAAGATGTGGACGCTTCAGTGACCGGCCAATCACTGTTGCTGTCGCCAGTGATGCACAGCTCAAACTCGTTGCCCATCAACGTTTCTTTGGGCTGATGTCCGCCGGTGCATCTTTCAAATCCGTACTCCAATCCCTTCGCCATCTCCAGTTCGGAGAGCGGATGAGCGGTATTGGCGCCACCCTTGTAAGTACAGATTATTTCTTCACCGGTGTCTGTTTTAATTGTCAGTGTGGCGGGATAATTTCCACCATTTCCCTGGGTCACCCCGATAATCGCAGGAATATCAAATTCAACCATTCCAGAGGTAATCACCGAATCGCAATTGCTGCCATCGTTCTGATAGTTGTCTGTTGCCGTGAGGTTTACTTCCTCGCCAAACAGATTTACATTAACAGCGTCCGGGTCAATATTGCTGTCATCCGAAAATGCGCTCACATCGCTTTCGATGGCCAAAATCGAAACATTGTCGTGAACAATCACATTTTCCGCGTAAAATGCGCCACTATATGTACCAGCGCCATTTTTCCCCAATTCCAATGTGGCCGATGGCGCTGCCAGAACACCCTTAAAGGTGGGCGGAGGGGCAACGGTTTGTGACCCCAGATACCCAACAAACAAATCCAGTTCGCGCTCAATAATCTGCTCACTGCCATTTACGTTATAACGCGTATACTTGCCGAGAGGCTCAAACTCGGCATTGAGCAATACACTGTCCCGAATATACAAAGCCGTTTGCCCTTTCACTGTTTCAAGTATTACCTTTGAACCCGTTTCCAGCACAAGCGACTTAAAGGTGTATTCGCCACTGTACAAATACAGCACCGACCCGCTCTTCGCATGGACTGTCCCATAGTCGCCGCGCTCCAGTATCTTCTCACGCCCTGCTTCCAATACAATATCGCCCTCATCGTCTTCAACGATGACCATATTAAACGCAATACTGTTAAGGGGAGTCAACACTGCATTGTCATTGGTTGTTCCCGAAACGGCCACATTGCCTGCATTGACAAATTCATTTTCTGTCAGCAAATCACCTGACAGCATTGCGTTTCCCGCAAACTCAACATTCTCCACTGACACAACCGACCCCAGCTGACTGCCAGTACCAACATAAGTATTTCCGTACACAGCTGTTGCGCTGGGAGTAAACGGTTCAGTCGTAGATATGGAAACATTATTGCCGATAGTAAGCGCGTTGTTGGCGCCCAGCGCAATGTGATTGGGATTTACACCCGCCGGGATTTCGAAATTCAGTTCATGGCTTGTCGCCACGGGTTCCGGTGTTTTGTATTTATTGCAGACATCGCATTCATCGGATTCTTCGGCATCAAATTCCTCGCACACTGTCTTCCAGATTGTTGTGGCGAAATCAGAGGCGTCTGTTGACGATGATGTACCGCTGATATGGGTTATCCCCGTAGCCTGGTGGGCTTCGATATTGTTGGCGAAAAAGCTTCCCCGGTGTCCGTTGGAAACAGTCGCAAGCACCACGTTGGCGCGAGGCGCAAAAATGATTCCAGAAAACGATTTTTCAAGAAATACACTGCTGGTCCCCGCAAAACCCACAAACCAATGGGGAAAATCATAATTCACAGATGTCACCTTGCCTTTGTACATAAAGGTGTCGCGAATCATCAAAACAACCGGTCCCTGCGAATCATCAATTTCAAGAGTTGCGTCCGGCTCAATGGACAGCTCCCGCATGGTATACTTGCCCGATGTCAGCGTCAGCGTTGAGCGCGATTTTACTGCCACTCTGCCATAATCCCCGGGACCATGCGTTGCGGACTGGTCCAGCTCAACATTGATATTCTGCGTGACATCCGCCGGAAAAGACACTTTCATCTTTATTTTTTGAAGCGGCTCAAGGTTCATTCCGATTTGTGTGTTTTCCTGATCGGTAATTGTATAAATATTCTGATGCGTAATTTCTCCCGACGTATACACCGCACCATTTACGGTTGAATTGTCGCGCAAAAAAACATTGCCAACTGACACCACGCTACCGGTGGTCGCATTTGCACCTACCTCTACACCTGCTGCGCCCGCAGAGGCAATCGCCGCGAAACCACCGTCTTTAAGGATCTCTGTTCTATCATTGATTTTAACCTGGTTATTCGCAGCCATCGCCACGGTGGCAGGATGAATGTTGGCCGGCAGATTCATTACCAGCAAACCGGGGTCCAGGCTGCTGTCGGTATCGTCACCCACAAGGCTCGCTTTTTTTCCTGTCATCTTCATTGGCGATTCTTCTGACATACATCCCGGAAGAAGTACCAGGAGCAAGCAGCAAAGGATGAATGGTTTCAGTTGAAGGCTATGACTGTATTGCCTTCTCTTCTCTTCTCTTCTCTTCTCTTCTCTTCTCTTCTCTCGCAGGTCGTAACATGATGAACTTCCTCCAGTGATATAGAAAAATGGCCGCCAAGTCATTGGCACACCGAAATTGTGTTTCAGACGATAGAGTTTGTTCATCAGTACGAAACTTCAACCCAAATGTCAATCGGTTTATGGGATGAACTGATATCAAACTCAAGCAGCAACAGCTCAGCTGATTTCCCAGATATGTTCAAGTATCTGCTCAAGCACAAATCCAACTGCAATGGATTGATAAAACCCGGATGTACGCCCAAAAACCACTTACTCGGGCAGCCCCTTTGTCATGCCCAATCCGGTGGTGGTGCGCTGGATGCGCGATTTTGGCGTACGCCATTTCATCACACAGGCGCCATCCGATTTGGAATACGACCCGC
>JAFGQN010000236.1 GCA_016935665.1 Deltaproteobacteria bacterium
ATGCATTGCGTGTTTATTTGCAGAGAACGGATTGCGATGTCGATGAATTGTGGCGAGTGGCGAGTGTGTGTCAGATGTCTGCTGTCATGAGGCCCTATCTGGAGGCCATGGAATGATATCAAACAAGCAGAAATCGGCTAATAGTTCTCTTTCCGAACCTCAAAATAGCTTTGGGAGTACTTGCATACCGGACAGACCTCAGGCGCTTTTTTACCGATGACAAGATGACCGCAAATACGGCATTCCCACATCACCTCTTCACTTTTTTCAAACACTTTTTGCATCTCCACGTTTTTCAACAGCGCAAGATATCGTTCTTCATGGGCCTTTTCGATGGCGCCGATGCGACGGAAACGGGCAGCCAGCTCTGGAAATCCTTCGTCTTCGGCGTCTTTGGCAAAGCCGACATACATATCGGTCCATTCGTAGTTTTCACCTTCTGCCGCGTGCTTCAGATTTTCGGCAGTAGAGCCAAGATTCCCCAGTTCCTCATACCAGATGCGGGCGTGTTCCTGCTCGTTGCGGGCGGTTTGTAAAAAGATGGCGGACAGATGATCGTAACCCTCTCTTTGGGCGATTTGAGCGAAGTAGGTATATTTATTCCGTGCCTGGCTTTCTCCTGAAAAGGCTTCCATCAGATTTTGTTCTGTTTTGGTTCCTTTATATTTGTTTACCGCAGCTTTCTTTTCTTCTGCCAGTTCAAACGCCGAGGCAGGCTGCTTACATTGGGGACATTTAAAGTCGGGAGTTAACTCCCCTTCATGTATATAGCCGCAAACCGTACATTTATATTTTTTCATCGCGCTCTCCTTTTCAGGTTTATTTACTTTGCTCAGTTTCGAAATCAGTTTTGCTGCCGCGTCTTTTGGGAAGGAAGCGGGCTGCTCGGATGACGTTAATGTTTTTAAAAGCCGAAGGACCTCACTGCCCTGGGGCAACATGAATCCTGCTTCCCTCAACAGGTCTTCCGCCATAATTCGATTGGACATGGCAACGGCTTTGGCCAGCTGTTTGACGAGTGGGTCTTCGGCATTCTTTTCAATCTCCCGCGCAATGGTTTCCTGCCGGGTTTTGCTTTTCGACAGAACGCCCATTGCTTTTTTCACATTATCGGATTTTGCCTGCTGTTCCGGATACGCATCTGGCACCAGTGAAATGGCATGGGACGGACATGCGTCGACACATAGTCTACAGCCGCTGATGCATTTGTTCGGATCAATCTGTCCGGTTTCGGTATCGGTGGCGCCAGTAGGACAAACGTACAGACAAAGGCAGTCTTTGGTGCACAATCGGATATTTCTTACTGCATGCATATCACGCCGCCTTTCCAATCTGGGTCATTTTCTCATTGGGCACTTTGCAGACCGGACAGATTTCCGGCTTTTCTTCACCCACATAGATGAACCCGCAGATTTCACAGACATATACATTGGTATCTTCAAGAAAATTCGCAGAATCGGATTTCAGTTTTCCCAGATGCGCATTGACCATGCGGGATACCTGTTCCGCCCATTTCAACGCGCGCAGTGAACCTCGGTCTTTATTGGAACCGGCCACCTGATTGGCCACAGCAAAGCCGGTGGATAAATCGGATTCAAGCAATGCTTTCAAGTTTTCAAAATCAGCATTGTGCTCCATATCCTGCTGCGTTCCGTAATAGGTAGATAATTGCCGATACAGTTCTGACATTTCGGGGTCATATTGCTTTTCGCAGCCTTTGGCGAGGTTGGAGAAAATAGCAGAAAGCTCCGCTGAACTGTAACTAAGGTCTTTGGGTAATTCAACGGGGGCTACCGTTTCTGTTGAAACGGACGTTGCGGAAACGCTATTTTCTTGTTTGCTGAATTCCGCTTTTGAAGCACCGCAGAGAGGGCAGACAAATTCAGCGGGAACATCCGCCCATAGTGTCCCCGGCGAGATGTCGCCTTTGGGATAACCGGCTTCCTCATCATAGACAAAGCCACAGATTGTACACACATATTGACTCATTATGAACTACACCTCCTGAAAAAAATGAAATTTCAAAAATCATAATATTGTGAAAATTCAAATAGGAAAGTACTTTTCCTGTTTGTGGAAAAATGAGCGGAAATCGTTTGCAAGCAGGGTTTTTTATACTCAAACAAGTATTGAAGCAGGATTTGTCACTGATTTGTCGCCAGTTTTGCGGATTGACATTCTGATACTATGTTTCACAATAGTCTGACTTTGCATATGTGTGATTGCCATTCAATCAGTCCGACGAGACTTTGTTCTTTTATTTTATATGTTTTAAGTCCGTAACCCATGTTCAGGTGGAAACATTTGAATTTTTGTTTGAAAGGATAATGATCATGTCCGATGAAAAAAAATGCCCGGTAACGGGAATGACTGCATCTTCCATTGCCGGTCGCGGCACGTCCAACAAGGACTGGTGGCCCAATCAATTGAATTTGAAAATTTTGCATCAGAATCATCCGGGAAGCGATCCCATGGACAATGATTTTGATTATCCAGAAGCGTTTAACTCGCTGGACATGAAAGCATTAAAGAAAGATTTGTTTGCAGTAATGACCGACTCAAAAGACTGGTGGCCCGCGGACTGGGGACATTATGGCCCGTTGTTTATTCGCATGGCATGGCACAGCGCGGGAACCTATCGGACTGGGGATGGTCGCGGAGGCGCTGGAAACGGTACTCAGCGTTTTGCGCCGCTAAACAGCTGGCCTGATAATGCCAACCTCGATAAGGCGCGTCGGTTGCTGTGGCCCATAAAACAGAAGTACGGAAAAAAAATCTCATGGGCGGACCTGATGATTCTGGCAGGCAACTGTGCGCTGGAATCAATGGGATTTAAAACGTTTGGATTCGGAGGCGGTCGTGTGGATGTATGGGCTCCTGAGGAGGATATTTACTGGGGCAATGAAAAAGAATGGCTTGGAGATGAACGATACGCAGGTGAACGCGATTTGGACAATCCTTTGGCCGCGGTTCAGATGGGGCTGATTTACGTGAATCCCGAAGGGCCGAACGGCAATCCCGACCCTGTGGCGTCCGGAGTGGACGTACGTGAGACATTTGCCCGCATGGCGATGAATGATGAGGAAACCGTGGCATTGGTGGCCGGTGGACATACTTTTGGTAAATGTCACGGCGCGGGTGATGCCGCCCATGTGGGGCCGGAACCGGAAGCGGCGCCCATTGAAGAGCAGGGGCTGGGATGGAAGAGCAGCTTTAAGAGTGGTAAAGGCGGCGATACCATAACCAGCGGTATCGAAGGCGCGTGGAAGGCCAACCCCACCACATGGGACATGGGGTATTTGAATGTGCTTTTCAAGTATGAATGGGAACTGGTAAAAAGTCCGGCGGGCGCAAATCAGTGGCTGGCCAAGGATGTTGAAGATGCAGATATGGTAGTGGATGCCCACGACCCCACAAAGAAAAACCGACCCATGATGACGACAGCAGATATGTCGTTGCGTTATGACGCAAAATTTGCTCCTATTGCTCGAAGGTTCCAGCAGAATCCGGCGGAATTTGAAGAAGCGTTTGCCCGTGCCTGGTTTAAACTGACTCATCGAGACATGGGGCCTAAGTGCCGCTATCTCGGAGAGGAAGTGCCCAAAGAGGATTTGATTTGGCAGGATCCGATTCCCGCTGTAGACCACGAGCTGGTGAATGACGCGGATATTTCCATTCTAAAAGGCAAACTTCTCGCATCGGGTTTGACCATTTCACAATTGGTTTCCACCGCATGGGCGTCTGCAGCCTCATTTCGGGGATCCGACAAGCGAGGCGGCGCCAATGGTGCGCGCCTGCGGTTAGCGCCTCAAAAAGACTGGGAAGTGAATCAGCCCGCAGTGTTAAAAACGGTGCTTGAAAAACTTGAGTCGATTCAAACGGCGTTCAACAGCGCACAATCCGGTGAAAAAAAGGTTTCAATGGCTGACCTCATTGTTCTGGGCGGTTGCGCTGCGGTTGAACAAGCAGCGAAGAATGCCGGACATGCTATCGAAGTGCCATTCACACCTGGCAGAATGGACGCCTCGCAAGAACAAACCGATGTGGAATCGTTTGCTGTTCTTGAACCACAGGCCGATGGCTTTCGCAATTACGTAAAAAAGAAACTCAACGTTTCTGCTGAAGATATGCTTATAGACAAAGCGCAACTGCTTACCCTCACAGCACCGGAAATGACGGTGCTACTGGGCGGCATGCGTATGTTGGGGAATAATGCAGATCAGTCCCAGCATGGTGTGCTCACCGATCAAAAGGAAACACTCTCAAATGATTTTTTTGTAAATTTACTCGATATGAACAACGGGTGGAAACCTTCCAGTGCTGATGAAAACTTGTTTGAGGGATTTGATCGTAAAAGCGGAAAAGTCAAATGGACCGGCACTCGCGTGGATTTGATTTTCGGCTCAAATTCGCAACTGCGCGCTTTGGCTGAAGTGTATGCATGCCAAGACGCGAAAGAAAAATTTATCACCGACTTTGTGTCCGCTTGGACCAAAGTGATGAACCTCGATCGATTTGATTTGTAAACCGCAAACGACATTTTCATTACAAGCCATCCCCCCCTCTTTTTTATCGAAATTCTGTATAAGATAATTGTTCTCAATTATTGAGATAACTTGGTTTTGTCCTGTTTGGATAAACAATCCGAAGGTCGGGTAAGTAAATGTCAAATTCTGGTTTTTGCAAGGCAGAAGGGGCTCTTCAAAGCCAAAGATATTGAGGCGCTCGGAATTCTCAGGCAAACAATTAGCCGCCTGGTAAATAGAGGGGAATTGCATTCGGTAGGGAGGGGGGTGTTTATTCATCCTGACTACGACTATGGCGAACATTTTGATTTTGCCAGAGTGGCCATGATGGCGCCGAAATGCGTTATTTGCCTTTTCTCTGCGCTTCGGTTTCACGAGATGACCACAGAAAGCACCAGTGAAATATGGCTCGCTCATGCCCGTGGAGATCGACCACCCAAAATAGATGAGCCGCAGGTAGCGATGGTGACGTTTTCTAAACAGCATATTTCGTTGAGTATTGAAGAATATACTATTGATGGCGCGTCTGTGAAGATTACGTCTGCGGTGAAAACCGTGGTGGATTGTTTTAAGTATCGCAATAAAATTGGGTTGAATATTGCCCTTGATGCATTGCGTGTTTATTTGCAGAGAACGGATTGCGATGTCGATGAATTGTGGCGAGTGGCGAGTGTGTGTCAGATGTCTGCTG
>JAFGQN010000237.1 GCA_016935665.1 Deltaproteobacteria bacterium
CAAGGCGGCAGATAAACTACCGCCCTACAATATTTTTCTAAAAATCTAGTATCTTGCGATAACCCTGTCGATTTACACGTTGCCGCTAGGGTCCTTTGAAGAAGCGCGATGATGCCGCGTCATGGAAATGGTTATTTTTTAGGGGGCAGGGTACTGACAAACTCCAGACACAGAAGAATCCACTGGGTGAGCGCCTTTGAAGCGCGAATGCCTGCTACTTCCACGTAGACCATTCCTTTGAGCGGTCGGCCGGTAAAGTTCATTTTTCTTGCATGTTTTTTTTTCAACGCCTCACTGTACTGCTCTGGCCCAACTCTGGCCATGAGGGTATCGGACACCACACCTGCACACATGTGTCCGTTGACCATGAAGCAGATGCCCCCAAACATCAGTTTTTCCTCAAACTGGCAGTGGTTGCTCAGCACATCGCGAATGCGTTCTGCCAACCCCTCATCGTACGCCATAAATACGCCTCCCGTTTCTATATGTCATTAAACGGCGAGATTTGCCAAAGGATTAACAGGTGAAAAAATAGACGATGCGCACACAGGCGGTAAAACGGGTCGCAGGAATAGTGGTTTGCATCTTGGGAAATGCCGATTGCGACGTTCATTTTAACTCAATTTGAGGTGGATTTATACCCAGTGGGATTGTTTTAACCTTCTGTAACTATTTGTGTTTTTTGTGGTCACGCAGTAGCGGTTCGGTAAAGAAATTCAACATTGCGCCGTCAAATTCAGTTGCATAAGGGGGCAGTGGCGCCAGTTTTACGATCAACCGCTGATGTTGTCCCCCAAAGGAGATTTCATGAGAGTTCATTACCTGGTTTTCATCGCTTTTCTTTTAATGGCATTGAGCATCGTTGCGGGGGGCTGCGCCACAGACAGTTCATCGGATGATGGCGATTCCAGCGGGACGTCCAATGACAGTGATTCCGTTGTGGATGTTGGCGAGACCAGTGCCAATGGCACGGTGTATACGCAGGAAAATGCCACCCAATGTCAGGAAACCTGCGCCAAAATGCGGACGTGCGATACCGACGAATTTTCCGATTGCGAGGCGGTATGCGCACAAATGGCGGTGATGTTAAACAGTCAGTTGTTTGATTCCCTCTACACGTGTGTGGCCGCACAGGATTGCGCCCATATGGACCCCGAACAATGTATGGCGGACGGGTTGCGGGATGTGCCCGATTCGGTGATTGACCCGTTTATCGACACCCTTTGCGACAAAGTGGTATCGTGTGTGAGTGAAGTGACCAAAGACGCCTGTATCGTTGAGCAGAAATCCGATGAAGAGATGCTGGGCTTCAAGCTGCTCAATGAGAATGCGCTCCAATGTGTGGGTGAGTGTCTGACAGATGCCACCTGTGCGCAGTTGGACAGCCAGGGGGACAGTACTTTTGAGAGTTGCATGGTGGCCTGTGATGCAGCGTTTGGTGACGACGAAGTCGACAATCCGGAGGGGGCCTGCTCGGATATTGCGGGGTCATTTACCATGATGTCGATTTCCTGCTCGGGCACCGATGTCGACGCGGAGAGTACCATTCTCACCCAGCAAATTACAGCAGATTGCCTGACCGAAATTTCGGTCACCAACCCCAATTGTTCAATGACCTACAGCGGCGAATTTTTCCCTTCAGATGGTCAGGGTACATTGGAAATACTGAGTACCTGTGGGGAGGGCTGTAGCGCTGAGAGTTGCAATACGCAAAGTGTGCCGGTGGAATTTGACGTGTCATTCATGCCGGGGGTTGATTCGTTGGTCCTGAATTTCAACGTGACTCAGGATGTGCTGGATGCCAATATGACGCCCTGTGCGCTGGGCAGTTTCAATACCACTGTTTTAACTTCCAATTAGCCACTGGTGTTTTTTTGCTCCCGCCTGTATTAATCAAAAAAAATTTGTGCCGTCATAGTCCGTGATTCGACAGATTGATTTCAACCCACTCGAAAGGGGTGCATGGATGCAAGACTACAAATATTTAAAACATGCCGCATTGAACGTACTGGAAAATTACTCTGAGAATCCCAATTCGATGCCCTTGAACCTAAACACCTGCCTGCAGGAATGGAACGTTCTCACCGGTGACGCCATGAACGAACCCCCACCCGAATTCGCCGATAAATTTAACGAAGTGGTGCAGGAACTGATTGAAAAACAAATGATCAGAGAAATCCAATCGGGTTCAAAGGAAAGCGGAAGTTCCGGCGGAAGTTACCGACTGGCCTAATTGCCCCCAAATGCCACCGATAAACGACAACAGTTGGTGCAGTGTGGTCACGGCAACCCTGTTGGACGTGTCGTTGAGTATTTACACAAAACCATGTCAGAAATACAAATAACCTTTGATGTTAAAATGGCCGGATATGTGATCACAATGCCGGATTTTGTTTCTCTGGAAATCCTGAAAGACTGGAAGTGTCGATTCGATGAGGTGTTGGCGTCTATTTCGAATGATGCAGAACTTGCGTTGCTGATTGATACCGGGAAACACGGTTTTGAATCCGTTGAATGTTTGAAATTTCTCCGTGACTATTTAACCGAAACGCCGGATTTCAGGAATAAGTTTGTAAAGGCCGCATTTGTTGCACCTTCGAATTTTGCAGCCCCGCATATTGTTTCAGACATGGAGGCGTATTTTAACGAGTTTCAGGCTGCATATGATTGGCTGAAATCGGTGTAGGTACAAAAATCAGCTACTGTTTTTTTTTTCTCTCAAATTGTTTTTTCGTTAAATGGGTGGCGACCTGGTCGGTGGGGTCTTCGGGCCAGAAGTGTTTGGCGTAGCGGGCGCGCAGTTCTTTGCGAACGGTGGGGTAGGTGTTTTGCCAGAAGCTTTTTAAGTCGGTGGTGATTTGCACGTCGCGTCCGTTGGGGGCCAAAAGGGCGATGGCCAGTGGGATTTGACCGTCGGCGATGACGGGTGTGTCGTTTAAGCCAAAGAGTTCCTGCAGTTTGACGCGGATGATGGGGCTGGTGTGTTCATCGAGCCAGCGGGTATAGTCCACGGTGGCACTGCGACCAGAAGGGAGAGGAACCTTTATGGGACATTTTTTTTTCAGGTGCTGCTGCAGATCGTATGAGAGCAGTGCGGTGATTTGGCTGGCCCACGGTATTTTTTTTATGGCGTTCATATCCGACGCGTTGCGGCAGCTTTCTTCGATTATATCTTTAAGTCCGGTGTCGTCGATGGCAGGCAAATTTAACTGGGGCATGAAGTGGCGGGCGAACGACAGGCGGGCCAAAGCGTTTTTCTGTTCGGGCGATGCATAAAGAACGGCCTTCCAGTCGGCCATGGCCCGCTGGAACAGTATGTTTTGGCGCAGGTGGGCGGGAACTTTGGAAAGTTTTTCCTCGGCGATAATCAGGGACATGTAGCGGGTGCGCTTGAACGCTTTGGCCACACCTGTTGTGTTGTCGTATTCGAGTTCGGTGGCGTTGCGGATAAACTGGTCGCCGTGGTGCAGTAAATCCTGTTTGGTAATGGCACTGGCCAGGGTTACTTCGCTGCGTTGCCGGCTGTGATGGGTGTCCGAGACGGCGTCCAGCGCCAAAAAAAAAGGAGATTCTCGTACCTGTGTAGCGGGACCCAGCACAACGCCGCGCCCGTTGGCCATGATACCAGTCAATGCATTTGCGGATTCTTTTTGGCACACTCTGTCAAAGAACCCCGCCAGCAGATAAGGCGCGGGTTGAGAAAAGTTGGTGACCGCCACACGGTTGGCCAACTGAACCAGCTGCTGTTGCCTGTCTAAGATGCGGCGAGATACCGAAAAGCGCAATCCCAATGCCGATGCGGCCTGCGCACTGGCGCCCCGTTGTTGAAACTGTTTTAGCAATTGAATGCGAAATTGAACATCGCAGTGTTCTGCGTGTCCCTGGGACGGAGATGACCGTTCGACGAGAAGCGGTCGCTCTTCGATGATGGCCGCGGTCAGAGCGCCTTCATCCGCTGAGCCCTGCTGTGCAGCGGCGATGATAATGAGCGCCAGCCGGGGATGAATAGGAAACTGAAGCGCCTGTTTTCCATGCGCAGTCAGACTGCGGCCCTCTTTGTCCACGAGTCCCAGCACGTGGAGGGTGGCAATGGCTTCGGTGACGGCGCTCTGACGAAGCGGTGTGATCAGTGCGATTTCCGTTGGGGGGCGGCAGAAGGCGGCAATCAGCATAAATACAGTGGCCAGAGGATCGCGCCTTGTGATTTCCGGGGAACTCGCCTTTGGCAGTTCTCGCTCCTGTGATAAATGCCACATGCGATACACGGTGCCTGGTGCGGTGCGTGCCGCGCGACCGGCGCGTTGAATGGCGTTGAATTGACTGATGCGGCCTGTTACCAGTTTTTCAAATCCCACACTGCTTTGCCACATCACACGTTTTTCAAGCCCGCTGTCCACCACGATGCGGACATTGGGAATGGTGAGCGATGTCTCGGCAATATTGGTGGCCAGCACCACACGTCGTTTTTCACCGCCGCGCACCGCATCGTCCTGCTTTGCCGGGGAAAGGGCGCCATACAGCGACACCAGTTCAATATCGGGCGAAATCCCGTTGGCCAACTCCTTTCGCGTGCGTTCGATTTCAGAGGCGCCAGGCAAAAACACCAGCACATCTCCCGTGCTGTTTTCCTTTAGTGCCCGTCGCACAGTGGCGCTGGTTTCCTGTACGAGTTGTTGACCAAACAGTGTGTCCAGGCGCTCCTTTGCGTGCACCGTGTGCAGTGGATATGGCGCGCCGGTGGCCTCAATGATGGGGCAGCCATTCAGATACGCCGATATCTCCGCCGCATTGATGGTGGCGGACATGACCACCACTTTGAGGTCATCGCGCACCGTGGCAGCCTCGCGCAGCAGACACAGCGCCAGGTCCACGTGTACCGAGCGCTCGTGGAATTCATCAATAATGACACAGGAAATATTTTCGAGCAGGGGATCCTGCAAAAAACGTCGCGTTAAAATCCCCTCGGTAACCACAAGTAAGCGGGTATCCGCGCCAACCCGCCGATCCATGCGCACCTGGTAGCCCACTGTTTCGCCTACGGCTTCACCTATGGTTTGCGCCATAAAGCCGGCCACCGCGCGCGCGGCCACCCGTCTGGGTTCCAGCATGACAATGCGGCCGTCATGTATCCACGGGGCATCCAGCAGTGACAGAGGCACCCGTGTGGTTTTTCCACTGCCAGGAGGGGCGCACAATACGGCAAACTGATGCTGTTCCAGAGTATGCTGCAGCGTGGGCAGTACCGCATCAATGGGAAGCTCTGGCGAATCTGAAAAAAATTTTTGTCTCATATGTAATCGATGTTGCAATCGTTTGTGCTCTGGCAATTCCCCTCACGGATGGCTACACGGCGGCGTCAAACTCCTTTAACAGGCGGTCCATTAGTTCCTGCACAGTGGGAATGTCCTTTATAGCCTCACAGGTTTGACCGGCGACCAGTTCGCCCTGGCGCACATCTCCTTCAAACACCCCTTTTTGAGAACGGCCCTTGCCACGAAATGCCTGCAACTCTTCTGTGGGCAACCCCGCTGCTTCTTTTTGACAAAACTCTTTTACATAGTCATTCATGAGCGAACGAATGGGCATGTGCGTCAGGTTGTAGATGCGGGCGGCGCCACCCGTGGCGGCTACACAGGCGCTTTTGTAATTTGGATGGGCGCCGGATTCCTGCGTTACTGCAAACCGCGTGCCCAGCTGGACGCCTTGTGCGCCCAGCACAAACGCCGCGCGCATGGCCCGACCATCGCCAATTCCTCCGGCTGCAATGAATGGGATTTTGACCGCGTCCGCCACCGAGGGCCACAGAATGAGACTGGTCAAACCCTCCCGGCCGTTGTGCCCGCCGGCTTCAGTCCCTTCGGCCACCACGGCGTCACAGCCGGCCGCTTCCACTTTTTTTGCCAGTGCCGCGCTGGGTACCACGTGAACCACTGTGACCCCCGCGTCCTTGAGCCGGGGGGTGTGCAGTTTTGCGCTGCCCGCCGCGGTAAACACTATCTTTACACCTTCTTCGAGGCACACATCCACCTGTGCGGGGCTGTACTTGCCCGCCAGGGGGATATTTACACCAAACGGTTTTTCGGCGGCGGTTTTCATTTTCTGAATGTGCTCTCTCAATACATCCGGTTTCATGGAACCGGCCCCCACCAGTCCCAGCCCCCCCGCATTGGACACCGCCGACGCCAACTTCCATCCCGACGCCCACACCATGCCCCCCTGAATGATTGGATATTGAATATTAAACAGCTTACAGACCCGATTATTTGAAAAATCCATTTGAATTCACCTTTCGAAAATATCGCCCCGAACCGGATAGCATAATCGGTGATGATGTGAAAGCGGCAGTGGTTATATTATCTGGAGGCAATATCGTTGATACGGAACGCGAACAAAATGAACGAAAAACAGATTTCACAAGGCGTTGTACACGCGGTGCCCACTGACATGCGAAACGCAATCATTTCTGATGGAGCAGTGTTGAAACAGTGGGAGGATATTACACCGCTGGCGCGCAATGAATGGATATGCTGGGTTGAAGATGCAAAAAAAGCCGAAACCAGGCAAAAACGAATTCGCCGCCTGTGTGAAGACCTTAAAAAGAACAAGCGTCGCCCCTGCTGCTGGCCCGGCTGTTCCCATCGATGAGAATAGTGTTTGGGGTGGTGGGTGCGTGGGTGCCTTTTATGTTTTGAAGTTTTTGTAACGACGCCGACCGCGTGTCATTTGACCGAGTGGCATTCGCTGGGGAACAGATTGGGCAGGGTGAAATCCCTGATGTGTAATTTGAAAGACGAGCCTTCCACCATTCGATCAGTGTGAAACAGATGGATTGGATACACGCCGCCAGTGATCATTCCGAATGATCCATAATCGTTGCTGTCAGCGGGATTGGGATCTGCAGCGTTTGTGAGCCTGACGCTGCCTGTTTCGGGCACGTGCACACCGCCCAGGTCAATTGCCAGCTGGCCGTTGACAAACACCCACACATCGTCATCGCCCGTAAACGACAACGTTGCCTGTTTGTTGGGTTCGTAAACAAACCAAAAAATGATTTCGGATGTGAAATAAAAATTGTGGGTATGGGCGTCGTCCGACCACATGGCCTCCCATGGCCAGCCAGTATAGCCGTATCTGGCGGGAATTTTGGCACAGGCGTCTTCGTGGTTCATATCGATGACTGAATTTTCCAGGGTGCACGCCGCTGTGGGTAACAAATCATCCAATGGAAAAAACAGGGGATTGCCATCGTATCCGTAATCGGGTGGGACACATCCCTGTGGGTCGCCGGTCGTGTCCCACGGGCAAATGACGCATCCGTAGGCTTTGCAATCGACATATCTTGTTCCCCCTTGTCCCTGCCAGGTCTCGGCAGCGAGCGGTTCGCCCAATTCGCTGTGGGGATCGGGGGCATATCCGTACCACTGTTCGCCGTTTTCGCCGTACCGATTCACATATCCGCCTTCGCCGTCAGCGTACAATTTCAATTGCGTGGTTTTAGCCGACTGGCGGGTATACCACTTATTCAGTTCCTCAATGCATCCATAGGCAGGACCGGCGTATACCGGTTTCCAGTTGCTATCCAATTCATTGGCCACCAGACCCTTTGTCAGTGTGCGGCAGGAAGGCTGGCCAAAATCCGGGTCTGTAACAGAGCCTGCTGCGAAGTCCCTGTAAATGACATCGAGATCAATGCGTTGCGGGCAATTGCCCCCTTCTTTGCAGGGGCGTTGCAGACATGTGAAACCGGCTTCGACCTCACAATTGTCATTGCAACCATCTCCGTTTTTTAAATTGCCGTCATCGCATGCCTCTGTGCCCAGCATGATGCCATCGCCGCAACTGCTGACACAACTGCCTGAGGTGCAGTCCGGTTCTGTGGTGCATTGGGCGCTGCAGCCATCGAATGGGACCGCATTGCCGTCATCGCAACCTTCTGCGGTCTCAACCACGCTGTTGCCGCATATCCCTGGCAGGGGAAAATCAGAGTCGCTTAAACTGTCTGTATCTGTGGTGTCGGTCCCTGTGTCGGTTGCCGAATCCGTCGTGCTATCGGTTGCCGAATCCGCCGTGCTGTCGGTTGCCGAATCCGTCGTGCTGTCTGTTGCCGTTTCCGGCTCGCTATCTTTGGGTGTGAGGCTGTCGGTTCCGATGCCGACATCTGACGATGAGGTCGTATCTGAATCCACATCCGTGTCACCTGGTGCATCAGAGACGGAATCGGTATTGCTAAAAGAATCTGTGGCCAAACCCGCGATGGTCCCTGTGTCGACAGTGTCTGGGAATATTGTTTGGGAGTCCGTTGACGAGTCCTGTTCCTGCTGCACAATCGTGTTGTTATTGACAGTGGTGCAGGCCGTGAGAAAAATCATGAATGATAGCACAGGAACGTAAAAACTGGTTTTCATGAGAGTCCTTTTTTAATATCCATAGTCGATATATCAGTGTTGATGTGATAAATTGTTACAATATCAGAAATAATATTAACTGGCAATCCGGTGTGGGCGCCAAAAGACAGTTATATTAAAAACAATTACTGATTTTAAACTGGTGTCTGGGCAGACCGCCGTCCCAGTAGTCGTGATCGAAGCAGCGGACGATGAGGGTGCAGCTGCCGACGGCATAGTGACAGAAGTGGTGCCAGGTGCTCTGGTAGTCGGCCAGTATTTCTTCACAGCTGTATTTGTCGGTGCGCTCGCCGTGGGTAACTGTTCCGGAGCTGGTGGCGTACACGGAGCGCTGGTACGATGTGCCACCGCCGCTGGCAGTGAGGTATATAACGCCATGTTCCCCACTGGCCGCGCATGTGCCGCTATTCATGGGGCAGGTGCGCTCGAACGTGTGAGCATGGCCGAGGACTGCGAGATCCACGCCGTGCTGTTCAAACAGCGCTACCCATGGCAGGCCGCCGGACAGGGGCGATTTGGAATTGCAGGTATATACCGGCTCGTGAAAAAAAGCGATTTTCCAGGTGGCAGACTGATTGTCGGGATGGGTTAACACTCCTTCGAGCCAGGCGGTCTGCGCAGCTGACGGGTGGCTGCTGTCCAGAACTATGAACAATGCATTTTCATAGCGCAGTGTAAAGTACACCCCGTTTTCGCCGTTGACGCCCAGGTGTTGTTGACCGGGAAGAAATTTGTTCCAAAGGGAGTACCAGTCCGTAAACCACAGTTCATGGTTGCCCACGGCGCCAATTACCCTGGTATAGTCCCCAAAGTCCGTTGCGTCGGTTCGAAAATGATTTTTGGGCACGCCCCCTTTTTGCGCACCGATACGCAACGCTTCCATGTGGTCTTTCCATTCATCTTCAGTTCCGTAATGAGTGAAGTCGCCAACTTCAAACAGCGCCACGGCATCCGGGTCCAGAAGCGCCATGCTGCGCACATGGTTGACGCCGGTACTCGGACTGTTTTGCATATCGGCGATGGAAAAAAAGGTCCACATGTCGTCGGTGATGTCGGTGCTGTAGTCGGCGGTGGCAATACCATCTTCGGTGCCGGCGCCGGTGTTCGTATCGGTATCCATATCACTGGCATTCGTGCCGTCGGTATTTTCAGCAGTGGCCGTGGATGTGTTGGTTGCGGTTTCGGAATCCGCCAGCGTTTCGCTGTCCGAATTTGTATTTGTCTCTGGCATTCCGGTCTCTTCGGCATGCGAGTCTGCTGTCTGGGAATCGCGATGGGGGAGCGGACTGGTATCGGGGTCAAATGTTAAAACCGACGATGTACCGGTACGGGAATTGGTGTCGGGTCTCTCTGCCTTGACAATGCTGCCATCGAATATGCACCCGGACAGCAGAAGGGCCACAGGGATTCCCGTGAAATAAATGCCGCGCGAAATGAGGTGACTATGCAAAAGAACGATTAAAAACGCCATCGTTGTCATATTAATGATGATTCGGATAAATGAAAGGCAGAAGTTGAAGAACGCGATATTGTGACTATTTACGATATTAAAAATGGACACGGAGCGAAAAGCGTCCCGTTGCATTAACTCCGGTTGATTCAATATTGTCATTTTTGACGTGAATCCATAAAAAGATACTCCCTCAGGGGCATTTTTACGTTTATTAATGTCTTTGGTATTATGGCTGAGGCATATCGCTAATTTAGGGTATACTATGTCATTCGAGGTTCAGGATGACCGGAAACCGCATCCGATTGGATTGATCGTATGGAAATTCAAGACTTCACTGGCCAGATTCTGGATGGGAAGTATTTACTGACACGAAAACTGGGGCAGGGCGGCATGGGCGCCGTCTATGAGGGGAAGCATGTCACCGTTGGCAAGATGGTGGCGGTAAAGATTTTGCACGCGGCGCTGATTGCCAATGAAGAGCTGGTGCGACGATTCATCCGCGAAGCGCAGGCCGCAGTGGCCATTGCCCATAAAAACATTATTGATGTTGTGGATTTGGGTGCGTTGGAGACTGGCGAGCCCTATATCGTGATGGAGTACCTGACGGGCGCCGATTTGGATGGGCTCATCGGCTTTCAAAAGCATCTGGATTTGGCCACGGCCAGCGCCATTCTGGAACCCACTTTACGGGCAGTTCAGGCGGCCCACGATAAAGGTGTGGTACATCGGGATCTGAAGCCGGAGAATATTTTTATTAATGTATCGAGCGATGGGGTACCGGAGGTAAAAGTCATTGATTTTGGCATCTCCAAGATTCAGGACAACCAGGTCACCAAACTGACGCAGGACGGGGCCACGTTGGGGACACCCGCCTATATGTCGCCGGAGCAGGTCAAAGGATCGGCGGAACTGAATCATCTTGCCGACATTTATGCGCTGGGTATCATTTTTTACGAAATGCTGGCCGGGGATACGCCCCACGAGGGGGAATTGTATCATGTGCTGTTGTCGAATATTCTGACTTCCGAACCGAGGCATCCGCAAAGCGTGTATCCGGATTTTCCCATGGACGCGTGGCCATTTATTGAAAAAGCCATCGCCAGAGACCCCAAAGACCGATATCAGAGTGCCGATGAGATGCGCCAGGCGTTAAAATCGCTGGTGGGCGATGGGGACAGGTTGGCGAGTTTTGAGGCCTTGCCGGCTGCGATTGATCGTATTCGCAAATCCAAAAAAGAGAAGTCTGCCAAAGCGGGCATTGGCGGTGGCGCCATGGCCGCCAGCGATATTCTGCAGGATTTGGCAATGCAAAACACCAAAATGGTGGCGCCCACCATGGCCCTCAATCGGAACGCCGCTGACGAAGCAAAGACCTCGTCCGACAACGGACCGGATTTTCTGGCCAAAAGCGCAACGATACTTATCGGAGCGCAAAAGGAAATAGTTAAACGGGCCCCAGGAGCCAAACGGGTATTGGCGTCGCTGGCACGACGGCTGGGAGGGATGGTCAAGTATGTCCTTATGCAAAGCGAGCGACGACTCTATTATCGAATTGCCTCGGGCGTGCTGTTGGTGGCCGCAGTGCTGTGGATGGTGGTGGATGTCACCGTGGAAATCGAGATTGTGGGGATGCCTGAAAAAGGGGTGATTTATTACAACAATCATCCCGTGGACGACAATCCGTTCGACGTGGTGAAAGACGATAAGAGAGTGCCCGTACGTGTGGAGGTGAAGGATCGCACGAAGATGCGCTTTACCGTTGTGCCCAATGATGATTTGCGCATCCAGTACATCCCCGGCGGAAGAAAGGCCAGGCTGGTGGACGCGTCCGGGATGGAAACCGAAGCGCCCCAGAAAGAGGCTGCTCCGAAAAAGTCCACAGCTCCTGAACCCCGCAATGCTTCCGCTGCCCCGGTGGAAAAAAAAGAAGTGCGACTTGACGAAAAAAAAAACAATGTAACGCCTCCCGAGCCAGAGTCAAAGGGTGAATCCGGTACGGCGTCTCAGTCCCTGCCCGCGGTGCGTTCCAATGATGGAAAATCCAACGGCGCTTCCGGCGCCAAAGAAGAAAAGAAGCCGTTTAAAAAGCTTCGCAGGAGCCTTCGCAAACTCTTCAACAAGTGACACGAATCGGATTGAACGAAGCTGCCTTCAGGACAAGACAGCAGATGTAGCTTCTCAAAAACTACTGGTGAACTTGTTATAGATCGTCATTCCCGCGAAAGCGGGAATCCAGAAGGCACTGAAAATGTGAGCAAACTGGCCCCCCGCCTGACTTCGCGGGGGTGACGTTTTACGCTGTCTTTACCAGCACTTTTTGAGAAGCTACCAGCAGATTAACTATTACATTGGTTTTATTTAAAAAAAGGACGCGATTTTTTTGGGCCTGCCCAGGGACACTGCGTGGAAAAATCGGGCATAAAGCACTTTGCGTGGATTATAATCGGCCAATTCGATTGAGCACCATCAAACGGATTTCTGACATGTCTTCCATGGCATAGCGAATGCCCTCTCGACCCAGACCGCTGTCTTTGACCCCGCCATATGGCATGCTGTCCACACGGAACGACGGGATGTCATTGATGACCACACCGCCAACTTCCAGTTCATTCCATGCATAGAACGCATAGTCCAGGTTTTTGGTAAAGACGCCGGCCTGCAGGCCAAAGCGCCCCTCATTCACCTGGTTGATGACGTCTTTAAAACTGCGGTATCGATGGATGGTGGCCACGGGACCAAACACTTCTTCGGCATTGACTTTGTGGTGGGGTTTGGTGCCCGCAAGCAATGTCGCTTCCACAAACGCATCGTTGCGCTGGCCGCCGCACAGAATTTTAGCGCCATCGCTCACTGCTTCATATATCCAGTTTTCGATGCGCTCGGCTTCTGCCCGGCTGATAATGGGGCCAAGGGTGGTGGATTCATCTTTGGGGTTTCCTGCCTTGAACGTTTTGGCTGCCGCAATCAGCTTGGGAATCATGTCGTCGTATATGTCTTCGTGCACAAAAATGCGCTGCACAGAAATACACGACTGTCCGGACTGATAAAATGCGCCAAGGGCAATTCGTTTGGCCGCGAAATCGAGATTGGCGTCTTTTTCGACCACGCACGCCGCATTGCCCCCCAGCTCCAGAATGACTTTTTTCTTTCCCGCGTTGCGTTTGAGCGCCCAACCCACATCCGGTGATCCGGTAAACGACAGCAGTTTCAGACGGTTGTCGGTGGTAAACAGGTCAGCGCCGTCCCTGGATGCCGGCAAAATGCTGAATGCGCCTTCGGGCAGCCGCGTTTCCGCCAGAATCTGTCCAATAATAAGCGCACCGATAGGGGTTTTGGATGCGGGTTTTAAAATAAATGGAGCGCCCACGGCAATGGCCGGGGCCACCTTGTGGGCCACCAGATTCAGTGGGAAGTTAAAGGGACTGATGAATGAACACGGACCAATGGGAACCCGTTTGGTGATGGATTCGTAGCCGGCGGCACGCGGCGATATTTCCAGTGACGTGTATTCCCCGCCAAACTGCAGCGCCTCCCTTGCAGCGATTTCAAATGTGTCAATCAGGCGCGTGACTTCGCCTTTGGCGTCCCGAAGTGGCTTTCCGGCTTCAATGCAAAGGGCCTGTGCCAGTTCGTCGAAACGGGCTTTAAATCTGGAAACAGCGTGCTGCAGAATTTCCGCGCGCTCAAAGGGGGCCATTTGGCGAAGGGGTTTGGCCGCATGCACGGCCGCTTCGATGGCCGCATTAATGTGAGTGCTGTCGGCCAGCGCCACTTTGCAGACTTCTTTGCCGGTGTATTTGTCAGTCACTATCAGAGACGCGCCCGTTTCAACAGGTTTGTTCCCCACATAGCAATGATAAAACGGTCTAAGCATGGTGTTCCTTTCTCTATCTGGCCAAAAGTCGACCCAGTCGCTGAGTGAGTTTCACGTTTTCGCTGTAGTCCACTTTCACTACAACCAGGGATGGACCATCCGTAATGGCCAGCGCTTTCGCCATTTGAATTTTAAAATCAGCAGCGGACGTCACTTCAAAACTGCGGACGCCAAATGCTTCCCCAAGGGCGCGCAATTCCGGATTTTCGAAATGTACATTTGATGTTCTATGAAACTGGTTGGTCTGTTTCCATTCGATGAGTCCGAATCCGCTGTCTTCCCATATCAGGAATACCGCAGGCACTTTGTATTGCACCGCAGTGGCCAGTTCCTGCACGTTCATCATGAAGCCGCCATCTCCGCACAACCCCACCACTTTTTTGTCGGGCATGGCCATTTTAGCGGCAATGGCGCCCGGCACAGCGATGCCCATGGAACAGAATCCGTTTGAGATAAGACACGTATTGGGTTCATATGCGGGATATTGTCTGGCCACCCACATTTTGTGAGCGCCCACGTCGGAAATTAAAATATCGTCGCGGTTCAGCATGTCCCGCAAATCCCTGAGGATGCGCTGCGGTTTCATGGGGAAACTGTCGTCATACGGTTTGGCGGCCGCTTCGCTGTCGGCATCGGGGTGTTCCATGTCGCACAGGTGAGCGAATCCCATTTCGTGCAGCATGTGAGCGCGCAGATGGGCGAACACTTCGTTTTGAAACTGCAGTGTGTTTTCCAGCTGTTGGTTGAGTTCCCACAGTGCAGCGGCCACATCGGATACAATTTCCACATCGCACATGTATTTGGCGTCCACCTCGGCGGGTTCAAAATCAATGTGAATGATTTTCTTTTCAATGCCGCGATTCCAGTTGCTGGGATGCCATTCAATCAAATCGTAGCCAATGGCGATAACCACATCGGCCTGCTCAAACGCAGCGCTGACGTGATCCCTGGATCCCAGTCCGGCCACCAGCAGATTGGCGGGGTCCTCGAAATCAAGCGCTCCTTTGGCCATGAAGGTCTGGGCGCACATAATTCCGGTATTCTGCACAAACAACCGCAACTGTTTGGAGGCGCGCTTGCGAATGCAGCCGTTGCCGGCGAGAATGACCGGAGTCTTTGCCTCACGCAGAATGTCGATGGCCTGTGCAATGGATTTGTGATCCGGAGCCGGCCTGCGCAGTTTGTATTTTCCTTTGGGAATGGGCTGAGCATCCACGTCCATTTTGGCGATATCTTCGGGCAGTTCAATATGGCACGCGCCGGGCTTTTCGGTGGTGGCCCGACGAAACGCCTTGTGGACCATCTCCGGAATATTGCCCGGATTACGCACGCTGTCCGCCCATTTGGTGATGGGGCGAAACATGGCCACCACATCCATGTTCTGATGGGATTCCTTGTGCAGTCGCGCGGTGGACCCCTGACCTGTAATGGCCACCACCGGAGACCGGTCAAAATTCCCATTGGCCACACCGGTCACCAGGTTGGTGGCGCCCGGACCCAGTGTGCCCAGACAGACGCCCGGTTGGCCGGTAAGCCGTCCATGAACATCTGCCATGAAGGCGGCCCCCTGCTCATGACGGGTCATGATGAATCGGATGGGAGAATCGATGAGAGAGATCATCATGTCGGCGTTTTCCTCGCCAGGGACGCCAAAAATGGTATCCACGCCTTCTTCTTCGAGGGCCCGCAAAAAGAGGTCGGATGCTTTCATAAACGGTGCTTCCTTTCAATGATGTGCTTTACAATATACCGCAAGTTGTAAAATAATCTCCGACTGCGCCGAAATTTACAAATGCGGTTCGCCAGGTTTCTGTGGACTGCGTTTCTGTGGACTGCCTTGTTGGCTCGCACATTTACCCTTCGAATGCAGACATGTTCCTGCGGCGACCCCCTGTGGCGTCAAAGGCAAAAAAGTTTCGTGCCCGTTTGATGTGTTCTGGGGCGCCCACGGGGAGGCGCAAGGGATTTATTTCCAGATATTCCATTTTGTTTTGGTTGAAATGGTTTGATTACATGGAAGTTGGTCCCTTCGCATTGTATATTTAACTTTGTCTTATTCGGGCATTTACCAAAAGGTAAATCGCTGCCGGCAATAGCAATTCCGGGGGAAATGGCGATGCGAACACGATGAGATTCTACGAACCAGAACGCCCATACGTTTCCAGCAAGCATGGAAACGTTCACGCGAGTTGGCGGTTACTGTTTGGCTGGTTTTACATCACAGGTGCATGAAATGAAGCGGATTGCGGTTTTTGTAGTTTCGATAGCTGTTTGCTGTTGTGGCTATATCGATATTGAAGAAACCGATGAGTCTAAGCCTGGGGTCGATTCTGGAAGTCTGCCCGAGGACGGGGATACAGTATCTGGTGACGAAGATAATACAGATTCCAATTCTGAGCATGGGACCGATACCAGTATGGCCTGGCGTAATACGGACACAGTTTTGGATACGGACACGGCAACGGGGGGAGACACGGGAACAGTCGTGGACACGGGCATTATTGTGGATACGGGAACGGGTGTGGATACAGACACAGGTGCGGACACGGGTATCGCTGTGGATACAGACACAGGTGCGGACACGGGTATCGCTGTGGATACGGACATCGCTGTGGATACGGGGAGTGGTGTGGATACGGGAACGGGCGTAGACACGGACACGGGGACTGGTGTGGATACGGACACGGGAACAGGCGTGGATACGGACACGGGAACGGGCGTAGACACGGACACGGGAACTGGTGTGGATACGGACACGGGAACGGGCGTAGACACGGACACGGGCACGGGCGTAGACACGGACACGGGCACAGGTGTGGATACGGACACGGGAACTGGCGTGGACACGGGGACAGGAGTGGATACGGATATCGGTGAAGACACGGAATCCAGTTCGGATTCGGCTACGGACAGTACCCCTTGTGATACAACGCCGCAGCTTTTTTCTTTCGGAGCACATACCGCGATTGCTGTACCACCCAACTGTAGCAGGGTAACCGTGCGTCTTTGGGGAGGCGGTGGGGCCGGGGGGGAGATGGAGGGCATACTGTTCCAGCCGGGCGGAGCGGGGGGCAGTGGCGGATATGCAGAAAGTACGGTTGATATCAGTGGGGTTCTGGATTTGTACGTGGGGGCAGGTGGTGAGGCCAACTGCAATTTGGGAGGGGACAGCCTCGCTCCCATCGACTTCCGTGGGGGAGATGGCGGCAGTGGTGATGGCGCAGACGGTGGAGATGGTATTGTTCCTGCCGGCGGTCTGGGGGCATCTCCATCAAGTGCGGCAATGGGGGGAGACGGGTTCTTTGGCGGCGGAGGGGGCGGTTCTGGAAGTCCCATCATCGGATTGTCCGGTGATGGTGGCGGTGGTGGCGCGGCCAGTGCGTTGTTTGTTGACGGAATGCCGGTGGTGGTCGCTGGTGGCGGCGGTGGTGGCGGTGGCGCAGCATCCATCCTGTTGACCATTGGCGTCTCCGGCGGAGATGGCGGAGAGGGGTGCAGTGGTGATGGCGCTAAAGCAAGCAGCAGCGGTGGTGGCGGTGGTGGCGGTGGCATCTGTTTGGGAACCACCACGAATCAGGGGAGCTTTGGCACGCCATACGATGCGGCGGCGATTCCATTGTCTCAGGCGGCGGGAGGGTCGGGCAATTGTGGTTCGGGTGGGGATGGCTACGCCATATTGACTTTTTCAAAGTAGTTTTTTCGCCCCATGGCAATCCAATCGCCTGGAATGGGTTGGATGGATTCCCAAATCCTGCAGGGCTGTCAGTGCCTGCAAACCTTTTCGCTCGCTCAACACTCGGGTTGTCACGAGTATTGTTTGACACCGGTAGTGTATACATTTGTTGTCAACGATTAGAATCGATGAACAACGTCCCCCAATCGTAGGGGCGGGTTTCCGTGCCCGCCCTGTGTGTCTTGATCGTCTGATGTGTTCTGGGGTACCCACCAAGAGGTGTCCACAAATTCCGGGCAGGTCCAGTATGAATGCACCAATTTGTAACAACCGTTTTCGTTTTGAGACCTGCGAAGTGGGTAGAGTGCTTTGAGGCTTTGTCGATCCGGCTTCAGCACTTTCAGCCATAATCCGAGGCGGTCTGGCTCCCTTCCAGCACTTCTCTTAGTTTGATGCCCAGATTCCGCATGGAAAAAGGTTTCTGAATAAAATTTATTCCATCTTCCAGAATGCCCCTCTGAGCGATCACATCGGATGTGTAGCCTGACATGAAAAGGATTCCGATATCCGGATAACGACTGTGAAGCCGATTCGCCAGATCGCGGCCGTTCATCTCCGGCATAACCACATCGGTGAAAAGCAAATCAATCCTGCCGTCACATTCCTGCGCCATTCGAATGGCCTCGGTGGGAGTGGCCGCTATCATTGTCCGATACCCCAGGCTTTCCAGCATCGCACAACCCATGGCGCGGATCGGCTCTTCATCCTCTACCAGAAGCACTGTTTCACCCCGGCTCAATGGCGTTTCAGTAACGATTTCTCTGACGATATTGTCTGCTGTCACCAGATGTCGCGGAAAGTAGATTCTGAAGGTGGTGCCGACCCCTGGCTCGCTGTAAGTGTTTATAAAGCCTCCGTTCTGTTTGACGATGCCGTAAACCGTTGCCAGTCCCAGTCCGGTGCCTTCGCCTTTGGCCTTGGTGGTGAAGAATGGCTCGAAAATGTGGGACTGCGTCTCGCTGTCCATCCCGCTGCCATCATCGCTAACAGTCAGCAGGACAAAATCACCGGGAAGAAAATCTTCGTGTGCGGCGCAATCGGCTGTTCCGAAAGCCACCGAATGCGTCTCAATGGTAATCCTGCCGACACCACCGATGGCGTCCCGGGCGTTGATGCAAAGGTTGGCCAGAATCTGTTCAATCTGCGAAGGGTCGATTTTCACCGACCACAAATCGTCCGCGGGCAGCCAGGTCAAAACGATGTCTTCACCGATAAGACGCTTAATTATTTTGAGCATGTCCGCCACAATCGCGTTCATATCGAGCACTTTGGGGGCAATGGTCTGTTTGCGGGCGAAAGCCAGCAGCTGCCGGGTAATGTCAGCGGAACGGTTGGCGGCATTCAATATTTCCCCAAGAACCGCATGTAACGGATCTTTAGGGCTGATTCTGCTCAGGGCCAGTTCCGTCTGACCGAGGATCACAGACAGCATATTGTTGAAATCATGGGCTACGCCACCCGCCAACTGCCCTACAGACTCCATTTTTTGAGCCTGGATGAACTGGGCCCGCAGCGACTCCCGTTCCTCTTCAGACCGCTTGTGTTCGGTGATGTCGTGGATAATAGAATGGAGCAGCGATTTTTCTTTGATATCAATTCTGCTGCTGAAAACCTCCACATCTTTTATGGAGCCGTCGGACAGCCGGTGTCGAAATTCAAAGCGGGTACGTTCCATGGTACTGGCCTTTTTCATCGCCTCGTTGACCTCATCAGACGAAAGAATATTGATATCCTGGATTCGCATCTGCCGGAGTTGGTCCCCCGTCCAACCATAAAACTTTTCCGCTGCTTCATTGGCTTCAACAATATCGCCGTTGTCAGGGTCGATGATGAGTTTTACAGCAAGATGTTTCTGAAAAATATTTCGAAACTTTTCTTCGCTTTCATGCAGTTTTTTTTGAGTTTCCTGATGTGCCTGAATTTCGGATTCCATTTCCAAAACTTTCTGCTCCAGTTTTCTGACCAACCTCTCACTGTAAAGCTTGAAAAGCTCTCCATCCTCAATCTGATTCCGATTTGAGACCTTCCCCCGGCGAGCGGCAGTATCCGCCATTACTTCATGCACTGCCTTCAGAAAAATATCCGGCTCACACGGCTTAACAATAAAACGGTCCGCACCAATATTCAGAGCGAATTCCTCGTCTTTTGAACTGGTGTATGTCGCGGTGTAAAAGATCAGGGGAATGGCGCGCAGGGTATCGTCGTTTCTGACTTTTCGGCACAGTTGAAAGCCGTCCATCACCGGCATCAGGATATCGCTGATAATCAGATCGATTCCATCTTCCTTGAGAATTTCAAGAGCTTCGGCGCCATTGAATGCCAACCGCACAGCGTGCCCGCTCCCCCTGAGCAGACTTTCCAGCAGATACAGGTTCTCTTCCTGGTCGTCGACAATCAGGACATTCATAACTGTTTCTCCTTGTCACACTCCCGATCATTCGACAGATATTGAATGATTTCGGCGACAAATGTATCCGGGTTGATGGGTTTTTCGATGTAACCGGTGGCACCCGCGGCCAGAATGCGCTCCCGATCTCCTACCATGGCGTAGGACGTTACTGCAATGATGGGTATCCGGGCCAGTTCGGGATGCCTCTGTAGTTCCTCGGCCACAGCGTAACCGTCCATTTCAGGGAGTTGAATGTCCAGCAGAATGGCCCTGGGTCTGCAGCGCAGTGCAGCGTCGATACCCTTTTTGCCGGTTTCCGCGCCCATGACGGTAAATCCTCCGTGCTCCAGCAAAAAGCGCATCATGTAAAAATTGGCCGCATTATCTTCGATAATCAGTAATTGACCGCTCATGACATCTCTCCTGTCTGAATCGGAAACCGGATGGTGAAGGTGCTGCCCGTGCCCCATTGACTCTTGACCTCAATGGTACCACCCAGCATTACAATCAGTTTATGACAAATGGAAAGCCCCAGCCCAGTCCCCTCGTGCTTGCGTGCCAGGCCGGTATCAATCTGATGAAAGGGTTGAAAAAGACCGGGAATCTCTTCGGCCCGAATGCCAATGCCGGTATCGGAAACCGACAGAACATAGTGACCAGTATCCCTTCGGCATAAAAGTCCCACATGGCCGCTTTCGGTGAATTTCACAGCGTTGTTGAGCAGATTCAAAATAATCTGTTCAATGCGACGCTGATCCGAAGTTGCAGAATGAACATCATCGGCGATGTCCAGTTTCAACTCGATTCCCTTCTGTATGATCTGTGGGGAAACCGACTCGACCATTTTTTGAATGGATACACGCAAATCAAAGGTAGTGATGGAAAGAGACAATTGACCGGCTTCAATCTTGGAAATATCCAGCACATCATTGATAAGCGCCAGCAGGTGACGGGAACTGTTCTGTACCATGCGCATCTGCTTCTGCTGCTCCTCATTGAGAGGTCCTGGCAATCCCTGAAGCAGGATGCCGGTAAACCCGATGATGGAGTTGAGGGGCGTGCGCAGTTCATGACTCATGGTGGCCAGAAAGGCGGACTTCACCTGGTCAGCGGCCTGGGCTTTTTCGAGTGCTTCCGCCAGCGCTGCAGTGCGTCTGAAAACCCTCTGTTCAAGTTCTCTGTTGAGAAGGCGCAACTCTTCTTCCACCCTTTTGCGCTCAGTGATATCACTGCCAATACTCAAAATACCCGTAATACCACCCTGGTCGTCGAAATAGACCTTATTGGTCCAGGCAATCCAGACTCTTTCTCCATTGCACCGGATGTTCTCATTGACATTCTGTTCGAATGCCTCCGGGTCCGCACAAATCCGATCCATCAGAGGGCGCAGGTCCCGGCCGTCTCTTTCTGTTTCGGGAACTATGGTACCGACCACATGCCGGCCGACAATGTCCGCTTCGGAGTAGCCGAAAAATCGCTGGCCAAATTCATTCATAAACGTGATTTGTCCGTCACGCGTCCAATGCAGGATGATGCTGTTGGCATGTTCGAGCAGTTCGCGATATTTCCGTTCTTCTTCGCTCAGCGTGCGGTTCATAACAATCATCTTTTCATTCTGCTCAGATAATGCCCGCGTGCGTGCAGTGACCTGTCTTTTGAGCAGGATACTGACTGCAAGACTCAGGAGCAGCCCCCCTCCCACGATCAGGCCGGCCATCATCACCCACGCCGGCAGGATGTATGGGACTTTCTCGGCAGTCCATCGGTTGAGGGATTGGTAATATATCGAATCGGAATCCCTGGTCAGCCGGGACAAATGAGTATCGATTGCGTTCAGTAATGGCTGGCGGCCTTGCGCGGGCGCCGCGAAAAAAAGATTTGAAGGGGCGAAAATGATGGCCGTATCTTCAAGTCCGAATTTCCGGGCATGCATCAACCCGTAGAAACGATTGGTAATGGCTGCATCGGCTTTGCCATCGGCAACATATTTAAAAGAATCTTTGTAATCGGGAAGGGGAATGAGTTTGCTGTTTAACCCGAATTCATTGGTCATCTGGGAAAAGGCCTCTTCCTGAACGGAGCGTTCAAGAACCACGATCCGTTTCCCGGCCAGATCCATGATCGATTTGATACCGCTGCCTTGTCGGGCATACACTTGAAACCACGATGACAGCACTTGCGTCCGGTGAAAGGCGAATATTCTATCCCTTTCAGCGGTGTAGGCCACATCGGGCATGAGGTCGATTTCACCTTTTTCCAAACGGTCCAGGCCCTGCGACCACGTACCGGTGACATACTGCAGACGCCATCCCTCCTGTTTCGCAATATATTTTATAATGTCTATAAAGATCCCTGCGGGTTCGCCAGACGCATCCATGAAAACCTTGGGCGCATTTTCATAGACACCGACGGTCACTATCCGCGACTGGGCATGCGCCGGCAGACTTCCCAGGACCAGCCAGATCAGCAATGCAGGAAACCAGCGTAGAAAACGCCACTCTGTCCATCCCCTCCCCGATACTTTTATGCCGGTCATCATGCCGCACCTCGGACGAATACTGCGACTCGGACGCGCAACAACAGACTGCAAACCCCGGAATCTCGGTGCATCTGGAATAATAAAAAAAAACCAGATTGCCAGCTTACGTCCATTTTTGATTTCATGAATATATTATTAGCACTCATTAACCCAAAGGCATCGGAAATTGCATTTTGTATTCGCGGTGGAGAAATCCAGACAATTTCAAGGCTGGACGATAAAATCAGAAACGACCGGAATCAGTTGGAGCGATATTTTTTTCATTTCACCATTTTTTGCAACATTAGGGTTCATTCAATCAGTTATCCGCAAAAAGAAGCCCGTAACCGAATAAACAAGCAGACGGTATCAATGCTCAAATTTGTAAAGACCGTGCATTTTCGCCGAATGTCCAATTCGTTTTTGTCGCGCAGGATGCGTTCGCAATAATTGCGTTGCTATAGCCGTTTATGAAAAGCAGACCAACCATGTTGCTTGACACCGGAAAAGTATGCATTTGTTGTCCACGATTTGAATCCTTCAAGTTCAGGCGGATTTGCCTTTTTGCAGCACCTGGTCCAGCGCGGCTTTCAGATCCGTTTTTCGATAGGGCTTGTGAAGGAACGCCTCCGGAGGATGTTCCTGCGTGGCGTCCATCGCATGAGATTCGACGTGACCACTGGCCAGAATCACGGGAATGTCGGGACGGATACGGCGTATGGCAGTCATGGTGTCAATGCCATTTATTTTCGGCATGGAAAGGTCGCACAGCACCACATCCATTTCAGCGGTATGTTGTTTGAAAATCTCCACCGCCGCCTCTCCATCACTCGCAGAAAATACCCGGTATCCCAGTCGATGGAGCATCGTTTCAGCCATTTCCCGAACAACCTGCTCATCTTCCACAAACAGTACGGTTTTTGTCGTCTGAAGTTCTGTGACCGCCGGCGGTTCGGGTAAAGCAGTGGGCGAGAGGGCGGTGGCGGATACGCTATGACTGGTGTGTTCAACGGTGGGGAGGAGAACTCGGAATACCGAGCCGACGCAAAGGACGCTTTCCACCGCGACGGCGCCGTCATGGGCGCGAACAATGCCGAGTACAGCAGCCAATCCCAGTCCTCGTCCAGTGAAACGACTTGAATAAAACGGGTCGAAGAGAATTGGAAAATCCGCTTTTGAAATCCCCCCCCCAGTGTCTGCGACCTCCAGCAGTGCATAGGATGAAGCGGTCGGCTTCCAGTCGATGGGAAACCGATTTTCAGCTGGAACATCAACCGCGGCGACCTCTCTGATGGATATGGTGACTCTGCCCTGATGTGTTCCCACTGCCTCAAAGGCGTTGGTGGTCAGGTTGGTGAGTATCTGTTGAATCTGATTCATATCCGCACAGACGGTCGGGTTTGAGCTGGTGGGCGTCAGAATCAGTTCGACGCCCTTCGGTGCGATTGTCTGCAGCAATGGCCAGCTGGCGTGCACAATGTCCCCCAATTTATGGGGAGTGTGACTGCGCGCCGTCTGACCAAGATACGTGAGCATCTGTCCACTGATTTCGGCAGCGCTTGTTGCGGCTACCATGGCAGACTCCAGTCTGGGACGAGGCGGCGCGTCGACGGGGATATCATCAATGGCAAGCTCCAGATTCCCAAGTACTGCGCCCAGCTTGTTGTTGAAGTGATGGGCAATCGCGCCCGCCATACGGTGCAGACTCTCATTCTTTTGAAGCTGCAGATTAATTTTCTCGAGTTTTGCGTCCACCTTCAACTGGTCGGCCAACTGTCGCGCTTTTTGCCGGGTGATCAGAAGGGAGTGAACCATTCCAAACAGCAGCACGCTGATGAGCATGCCGCTCAATGCCACGCTCAGTACAGTTGAATACCCTTCATGCGGACACGGACTTGAAAAACGCAAAAACCAAATATGTCCATTGAAGTTTAGTCTGCAAAGAAGTGTTTGCATGGACGAATCATCAATGGCGGCCGATGTTGCCGTGGAACTGTCGTACATCAGGGATTCTTTCCGAAGATTGGACGCATCGAATATCTCCAGTCGAATACCAGGGTGAATATCCATTTCTCGTTTCCGCAATATCCCGTTCATGAGGTCTTTCATGCGATAGGGACTGTACACCCATCCCCGCAGCGCTGCGCGACGATGTGCAACGGTGTCCAATTTTGCACCTTCTTTATATACGGGAACGTACATCAGCGTGCCGGCCTGAATATCCGTATGGGTCTCCTGGAGCAGCGTCACCCGGCCGGAAAGTGCTGCAACATCGTAGTCTCGCGCCTGGGCCATGGCCTTTCGCCGCACAGGTTCGGAGTACATGTCATAGCCAAAGGCGCGGCGGTTTCGCATGTTGAAAGGTTCGAGAAACTCAATGGCTGTGTAAATTGGCCGCGATCCTTCCGGTGTAACTGTGTAGTCGGGAAATCCCTCCGCGCGCACCTTCTGTATATGGGCTTCGAGTTCGTCGGGATGGATGAGCCTTGCGAAACCGATGCCTTGAATGCCCGGGAGATACTGTTCCACTTTCTGGTGCATGGTGTAGATGCGCCATTCGCGCCGGGTCACCTCGTCTGATGCCTGAAACAGTGCTGCACCACTGCGTAGAATCTGGGCATGGGCCTGCATGCGGGTGTCAATTCGAAGTTTAATTTCGTCGGAAGAAAATTCAAACTTATCGCGTGCATCAGTTTGTGCATCCTTAAACGTGTAAACCGATACCCACGCCGTCGCCAGGAGGCTCATCGCAGACAATACAAAGGCGGACAGATTTCGTCGAAACGAAAAGCGTTGACCAGGTTTTCCCATACGGTAATCGTGTTCTGAGATCTGTTACAGGTCAAATATATGATTGAAGAATATCCAAAAACCTCGGCCACCGGCAGGAATCAGGATGAATTTAAGCAAAATGGGCCTTGCTGGGCAGACTTTTTATGCCTCTGGCATGAAAAAATAGTGCTGCGCGACATGCTGCAATCGCGTCGCACATCCGAAAATTTTGTTTTGGAATCAGTCGGAAAAATAATTACCCGGGTTTGGGACACCCGGTAGTCACACAGCAGTTGGTTTTTTCCCTTTTGGAAGAATGCGCTTGTTCTCCATTGCGCAGCTACTCGACCGTTAACGGGCCGGAGATGGTTGCAGGCAAACCAATGGCCGCATTGGTTGTCTGAGTGAGATTGTATGTCACATCTCGTACCGTGGTATAGGAAAAACAGCTCCCTGGATCTGATCCTGTCGTACGTGACGCCGGGGTTTGCGCGCCGGCATCGACAGGAGAATACGTAAAGGGGATTGGTGTTGTTCCCGTTCCGATGTATCCCCAGTGAATCCCCTGGGACGCATAGTTGGCGCCGGATATATATTTAAACGCTGGACCTGTACAATTCGATGAAAGGAAATAGGTGTAAGTAGCATCTCCCAACCCATCCCAGTCTAACTCAACGATATGACCTGTCGACGTCAGAAAATCCACGCTGTAGTCGTCCACGGTGAGGACAGTTCCCAATGTAACATCGTTGTTGTCAACCACGGATAACCCGCCCCCAGACGAGCCATCGGCGCCATCGCAGACATACGAGGTGTCATCGATTTCCCCGCTTTCGAGAATCCCGTTGTTGGCAGTTCCGCCTCCGTCGCCATTGTCCAAACCGGCATCAATCTGTTGGCCACCGTTGGCACATAGACCGCCAGAATAGGGGGTTAATGTTAAAAGAGAGGTACTGCCGTCACTGCCATCAACTCCGTCCGTGCCGTTGGTTCCGTCGATGCCGTCGATGCCATCTGTTCCGTTAATGCCATGGCAAACGTAACTGGTGTAATCGATTTCGCCGTTTTCGAGAGAACCATTGTTAGCAGTTCCGGCGCCATCGCCGTTGTCGAGACCGGCATCCACTCGAATGCCCCCGGCCGCGCAGTTGAGTCCTGCTGATTCTGCGCTTGTTGCCGTCAGCGCCGTGATGCCGTCCGTCCCATCGATGCCGTCCACACCGTTGGTTCCATCCACGCCATTGGCGCCATCCACACCATTGGTGCCGTCAACGCCATCAATCCCGTTGCAGATATATTCCGTGGCGTCGATTTCACCAATCTCAAGAATGGTGTTGCCAGATGTGCCTCCCCCATCCCCATTATCCAAACCGCTGTCCACCTGCTGGCCGCCATTCGCACAGTTGGCGCCGGTATAAGCGGTTACAGTTACCAGTGAACTGATGCCGTCTACCCCATCGACACCGTTGCAAACGTAAGCGGTTGTGCTGATTTCGTCCGGTTCAAGGATGCCATTCCCGGCGATGCCGACGCCGTTGCCGTCGTCTATTCCGGTATCGATTTGCTGTCCGCCTCCTGGGCAGGACGCCCCTGAATAGGACGTTGCGTGAATCAGTGCGTTGGTTCCGTCTATTCCGTCAGTGCCGTCTATCCCATTGGTTCCATTGGCGCCATTAACCCCATTGATTCCATTTGCGCCATCCGTGCCATCCGTGCCATTGCACACGGATTCCATATAGTCTATCTCACCGGTTTGCAAAATGCCATCAGACGCAATCCCGTCTGTGCCATCGCCGTTATCGGTACCCACTGAAATCTGAATTCCTGTTTGTGCACAGCCAGTCTCAGTTCCCACCGAGTCTATCACAGCAATGGAATCGTATCCTGCCAGACCGTCAATGCCATCCAGTCCGTTCTGTCCATTCTGCCCGTCTTGTCCACTCACTCCATCTGCCCCGTTCGCGCCATCAACGCCGTTGCACACATAATCGGTAAAATCGATTTCTCCGGTTTCAAGCAAATTATTTCCAGCGGTTCCCCCCCCATCTCCGTTGTCCTGTCCGGCATTGATGCGAATGCCCCCAGCTGCGCAGTTGGTACCCTCTGGTTCTAATGTGGTATCCAGCAGGGCGCTGGTGCCTCCCTGAGAGCTATTGCCATTTTTTCCGTTGCAAACGTAGGTGGTTAGCGTAATCTCTCCTGCTTCTAAAACGCCATTGGATGCACTGCCGCCATTGGCGCCGTCGTCCAGGCCGCTTTCTATACGTTGTCCACCGGCACTGCAGTTGGCACCCTCGGTTTCCACCGTGATCGCCACGAGTGATGTTTTACCATCCGCGCCCACCGTGCCCGAAGCCCCGTTTTCCCCCGAACACAGCACGTGTGATTCATCAACCTCACCTTCTTCCAAAATTCCATTCCCAGCAATACCGGCAGGGGCGCCGTCATCGGCGCCCTTTTTAATTCGAACACCTCCTGCAGCGCATTCTGAACCCTCGATAATTGCTTCAATCGCAATGAGTGTTTGGGATACACGGTTGAGTTCAGAGAGTTCATCAATGCAAATGTCTTTCCTGTCGATAATTTCTTCTTCTTCCAGTGCACCATTTTCATTATCGTCATTACCCGTTATGACAGCCACCCCGCCATTTGGACATGCCTCACTGGACAAAAAGGGCTCCAGCATTTGCAGGTCGCTGCTTTTCAAATCGGCGGTGAGCCGGTCAATTTCTTCTTTCACATCATCTGTGCAGGCCGTTATAAAAACGAACCCCATAAGCATTGGAAAAATGGCGATAGATGGTTTGAATGTAATTTTCCCAGGCACTTGATTCGTCCGTGATTTCATGGATCACTCCTTGTTTAATTGTCCATTTAAATTGAGCGACTGCGTTTTTTTTTGCAAACTATGCGATGGTGAAATACTATGCCACATTGGTGACAAGTCAAACGTGCGGGGAGTTATCTGGAGTCGAATATCTCATCGATGACGCCATCCTCCTGTCCCCATGATCCTGTCCCGGTCATGAACCTGCCCGGTACCTTTTTTTGCAACAGAATTTCAAAACGGCCGACAGGGGGCCATGACTTTACCCAGACAATTTTTACCCAATACCACATATTTCATCACCAGACGCACGACTCAGGAGGAAATCTCAGAATGAATGAACCGTCGACGGATAATGCGTTAAAACCCGCTCCCGCGGCCATGACCTTTTCCTCTGCCACCGCCCGTCGAATTTATCCGCAGATTCAAAGAGGAAAGCGATTGGCGGCATTAAGTGTGGGATTGTGGACAACTGCACACCTTATGCAGGTATTTGGGGGGTTAACGGCGATTTTCCGTTCCGGAAGTACAGCGAATATGGGTCTGGGGATATTCTTTGGCGCAATAGGATTGGAACTGTTGTCTCCAATTCCCGCAGCGATTGGCGAAAAGAAAGCAAAGAACGCCATTGGCCAAAGAGACCGTAAGGGTATTGGAAGGGACAAAGGAGCGAGCAGTGGCATCATTTATGGATCCGGCCTGTTATGTATCGGGAACGGTCTACTACTGGCGTATGTCGCATTACAGGGAGAGATGGAAGAATTGGGAGAAGGATTTAAAACTCTATTGGCAGGTGTGCTTTTCATGCTGATAGGAAAAGGATTGTTGGCGAAGGCGCCATTCGAGGCTCTGATACGACTCCGCCAGTTCGAAAAAAAACACTTTAGCAACATTCGCCTCGCCCCCCAAATCGGTTCAAACGTATTTGGACTGTCTCTTTGTGCAGATTTCTAAGATTAGGTTCTGCTCTTTAAGAAACCACAAGACTCTACCCTTTTGAAACCCAGGGCAATCGCAAAGTCGAAATTGATAGAAAAAAATTGTAGGGCGGTAGTTTATCTGCCGCCGCAACCAGTTTTCGGCCGGGGA
>JAFGQN010000238.1 GCA_016935665.1 Deltaproteobacteria bacterium
TCCCCGGCCGAAAACTGGTTGCGGCGGCAGATAAACTACCGCCCTACAATTTTTTTCTATCAATTTCGACTTTGCGATTGCCCTGGGGACACCCAGCCAGTGGTTCCCAAATCGACGATTTTCTGTAAGAACGTTCAGATTTTGCATCAGAACGCACCGATTTTTCGCCGGGACGCCCATTGACGCGTTTGGAAATCAAAAAATCTGGCGCCAGAATCCCGGATTTTGTTAAGGGACGTTCAATCGGTGTATTTTGGAGTTATGAATTTTGTATAGGACGGTACGCTTTTTTGCCAGGAACGGTGAGATGGGGCTTGAGGACGGCAAGCCGGCGTGTTGGCGGGCAGCAAATTGGGCCTTTGAAGGTGATGTCAGCGGTTGTATTCATTCGGATACACTGTGGGCCTGATACACCGGAGCTTCCGATTCGTTGAAACAGACTCAACATTGATTGTTCTGGATTTTTGTAAACACTCTTCGGCGGAAGTCATCCATTGTCCAGTCGTGCTTTTTTAGCCATGTATGCGGGTCACCATGGTCTGAGGCGAAGCCCTGCCTGAATGCTTCTTTATGTGAAACGATACGTTCCACGCTGATGCCGAACGTGTCGCACAGGTGCGCGCAGAGATCGATGGCCAGGGAAAATGCATCATTAAAGTAGTCGCCGTCGAGGAGATCATCTTCGCAGATTTCAAACTGGATATGACTTTTGTTGAATGAACCTTTGGGGCCTTTGGCGCACCCCCACGAACGATAGTGCCAGGGGAGTGTGTTGTAACAGCGTACCTGTTTATCTTTGTCATACCCAATAAAACCATGAACGCATTTTTTTATGTTCGGTTGATTCCAGTGGTTGGCGCCAGGGTTGGGACCCAGTACGCCGTCGTCCGGGCCGATATAACGCCTGAGATACGGATTGTTGACGCCAGTACTGTGAACCACGATGCCGGTTGGGGTCATTTCCTTTTCTCTTTTGAAGCATTCATTGTTCGTCAGATAAAGTTTCTGGTATTCCATGATACTCTCCGTCTCGTTGTTTGTTTGGTTTAAAGATACCGAACCGCTCAAAAATTACAATCCTTTCCTTTCCCAAAGCCCTTTCATATCGGGTCATATTCGTCCCGCCAGGTCATTTTTTTTTTACTCAAAATCAACCATTCCTCTGTACGCTGGGTGTTGTCGATTCGTTGCATTGCGGCGCTTAAAAATCTCAATGACATGAATGACGGAGTGATTCCGGCCACGCATACCCAGTGCATGTATGACATGGGGTATCCGGCGCCGACCGTGGTGTGTGCAACGTATCGGCCTGGGGGGGGGGGAGATAGCCGGAAGCCTTATAAAAATCCCAGTCGTTCTGCCCATTTCGCTGTATACGGACTATTCGTTTTGGTGTAGAAGGCGGTCGTATGGAACGCGGACCGAAGGAGTGGCATCTATGACGGAGAATACCTTTAAAACACCCGAGAAAATCAGTATGCGCCTGGAGCGTTTTTTTGGGGAAAAAGTGTATCTCCTGATTCTGGCGGCCATCATTGGCGTTCTGGGGGGACTTGGAGCGGTTCTGTTTCGGGAGATGATTGAGGGTATTCGGTTCGCTGCGTTCTATGGGGGCTTTTCCAACGATGTGTTGTCCCAAACACCATGGTATCGTCTGGTTTTGCCACCGGCCATAGGAGGCCTGGTGGTGGGACCACTGATTTATTTTCTCGCCAGAGAAGCCAAAGGGCACGGTATCCCCGAAGTGATGAACGCCGTCTCCAACCGAGGGGGAAAAATTCGCAGACGGGTGATGATGGTGAAAACGCTGGCCTCCGCCATCACGATTGGTTCGGGTGGATCGGTGGGACGCGAAGGTCCCATTGTGCAGATTGGCGCTGGAGTGGGCTCCTCCATCGGTCAGGCGCTGGGCTTCGATGGCAACAAGCTGATTATTCTGCTGGGATGTGGCGCCGCTGCCGGTATGGCAGCAACCTTCAATGCGCCCATCGCCGGCGTCATACTCGCGGTTGAGGTGATTATCGGGTCGGCCACTATCAGCGTGTTCAGTCCGCTGGTGGTGGCTTCTGTTATGGGGACAGTGGTCACCCGACTGATTTACGGGGATGAAACGTTCATCGAAGTACCCCAGTATACGATGGAGAATCCGTGGCTGGAGCTGCCTTTGTATCTAGGATTGGGAGTGGCAGCGGGGGGTGTAGCCACCATTTTTACCCGCGGCATTGTGTTCTTCGAAGACTTGTGGGATCGGTTTCGCATTCCCCAGTGGTTGTCGCCTGCGGTTGGCGGAGCAATCGTTGGCGGAATGGCCATTTTTTTTCCACAGGTGCTGGGCGTGGGATACGAGACGGTGTACAAGGCCGCCCACGGACAGGAAGCCTTGTGGGTGTTGGCTGCGTTGGTGTTTTTGAAAATTATTGCATCCGGCACGTCTCTTGGTTCCGGCGGTTCCGGTGGTGTGTTTGCGCCATCTCTGTTTGTGGGCGCCTGTCTGGGGGGCGCGTTTGGGTTGATGGTGGAGCAGCTGTTTCCCGGGCAAACCGCCCATTCGGGTGCGTATGCGCTTGTGGGCATGGGGGCAGTACTGGCGGGAACCACACATGCGCCCATCACCGCGATTTTGATGCTGTTTGAGATTACCTCCAACTACACAATTATATTGCCACTGATGTTCGCCTGCATCATATCGCTGGTGCTGTCCACCCGGCTGTTCCCCACGTCCATTTTTACAACCCGGTTAAAGCGCAGAGGCGTGCGTTTAAGAAGTTCTGCCGAAGCGGAGTTGATGCGTCGCACGCGGGTTCGGCGATTGCTCAAACCATTTCCCGAAACCATGCTGCCGGTGACACCCGCCAGCAAAGTGGTGGAGGGGGCGCTGAGCAGTCCCTCCGGGCATCAGTACGTGGTCGATGCATCTGACAAGCTGCTGGGAGAAATCAGCCTCCAGCGCATCAAGGCGATTTTGCGGGAACAGTCGCTGGATGACGCCCTGATGCTGGCGGTGGATATGATGGATTCTCCGGTGACGTCCGTTGCGTTGGACGACACGCTGGATGTGGCCATGGGACATATTTCACGGCTGGATACGGAGATGCTTCCGGTGCTGGATAAAAACGATAAGCTGGTGGGGACCATTACACGGCACGATATAATGGTGTTTTTTGACCACGAGATTTTGCGCAACGAAGCGGCCTCCATGAAATTTTTACCCGAGCAGGTCAAAGACGATATGTCCCTGGTGGAGTTGCCCAGTAGCGAAACAATCACTGAAGTGCGGGTAACAGAAAAATTATCCGGAGAAACACTGAAATCATTGGATTTGAGAGCGGCATTCGGCTTGAATGCCATTGGTATTCAGCGCTCGAGCGCTGCGGGGGTGATTAAGCTTTCGGCAGAACCCCACATTCCATTCCAGAAAGGCGACGTTCTTTCCCTGGTGGGGACTCAGGAAGCGGTGGAACGGTTCAGACAGCATTTTGGATTGCAGTAATCTGTCCACCTGGCGAATCCCAACTGTTAATTTTTTTTACCGGACGTCGTTATATCAGATGATTCAATTGGAACGCGAGCGGGCGAAGACTGCACTGTCCGCTCTTAACGGCGAGGTAAAAGATGACCCGAGCAAAGAGTACCGTCAAAACAAATGAGCCTCTCAGCATTGCTGTGCAGATAGTCACCGCTGCGCTCTCAGAAATCGCCCAGGGAACATTGCCCCATCCCATCGAATTGCCAAAGGATGGTGATTTGCCGGCGCTTGAAATGGCGTTTAATGCCGCTCTGGCCAGCATACAGGAACAGCGGACTCCAAAAAACGCCGGCTCGAAGTTGCTCGCCAGCGCGCAGAGTTTCGTGAGTCTGTTAAGCGAAAGTCAAACCAATGCCGATAAAATTGGGGAATTAAAGCTTAATCTGAGTTCCGGGCTGGACGGAGTGGAATCCGCCGGTGCGGTGTTGGATGAAACCCTGAAGGAAGTGATTAAAGCCACTGAACGTTCGGGGCAAAATGTGGCCTCCATTGCGGTGTCTACCGAGGAGATGACCTCAACGGTTGCGGAAATCGCGCAAAGTGCGGAGCAGGCGCGTGGTGTGGCCAATAATGCGGTGCGCAGCGTGAATACCGCGTCCCACAGGGTGGATTCTTTGGGGAAAGCGGCGAAGCAAATCAGCAATGTGACCGAAACGATAGTGGAAATTGCCGAGCAAACCAAGCTGTTGGCGCTGAATGCCACCATCGAAGCGGCGCGAGCGGGAGAAGCGGGAAAAGGATTTGCCGTGGTGGCCAACGAAGTGAAGGAACTGGCTCAACAAACCAATAGCGCTACCTCGGATATCAGGGAGAAAATCAGCGCCATTCAGGAAGCTACCCAGGGGACGATTGAGGAGATCAACGGCATCACGCGGGTCATCGCAGAGGTCAGTGATTATGTGGCGGCCATCGCCACTGCCACAGAGGAACAGAGTGTGACCACAAGAGAAATTACCGAAATGATCACAACGGCGTCCACCGAAATGAACGATGTGGGACGTTCTGCCCGCGAGACCGGTTCCGCTGTGGAGCAAATGACAATTTTCATTAAGGAAGTTCATGGGTATGCTCAGGGGATTGAGAATCCCCTGGATACGTTGAAGTCCCTGCATGATTCCCTGACGGCAAAATCAAATGAACTGTTGCAGGCCCTGCAAGACTGAGCATCTCCCAAAGTGTGTTCCCTACCAGAGCGTTTCGGAAAAAAACAGTAGGTTATCTTCGGTCGATTAGCAGTTGTACCAGTCTTTTGACGGGGAGATCCGAGGAGACGGCGTAAATCATATCGCCTTCTTTGGACATGGCTACATTGTAACCGTTTTTTCGGCCGGTCAGTATTTCCTTGCCACGAACGGTCAGCATATTTCCGCCGGCAACGGAGATGCGATGGGCAGGGAAGACCATGAATGTGACCTTTTTGCCATCGACAGTGTACACCATTTGTGCCGCCTGATTTTCTCGGACATTGGACACTCTTGCGCCCTGGAATGTGGTGTTTTTGAGTCCAGGTCCAAGGGGGCGAACCGGGAAATCGATTTTTCCCTGGAACCACGATGCGGCTCTTAACTGGTTGGAATCATTTATTTCCATGGGGAGATCCCGAACGTGCCTATCGACAACATCCTGCACCACCAGTGCCACTTCCTGTTTGGAACTGTCCGGGATGCCGGGTTGGTCGGTACTCCAGAAAAGCAGCATCAATGCAGCAGCGGCGGCCATCGGGGCAACCACAACCGGTTTGGGCCACCAGACGCGTCCGGCGCGAGTACCGAGAGTGGAAATTTGAGCACGCAAATGATCCGGCGCCTGAATCTGACTAAAATGGTGTAACGCGGATTTCAAATCTCTTTTAACTCGCAGGTAGCCGGAACAGTCCGTGCATTGCCCCAGATGATTTTCAATCTCGAGCATCATTCCGGCTTCCAGTTCCCCGTCCATGTAGGCGTCGATGAATTTCTTATTATTGACGCAATTCATTGGTTCGCCTCCTTCTTGTGGCGCAAATGAGTGACGTTTTTCGGGGCGTCACTCTCTTTTGATTCCTTTGGAATCACTCCGGCCTCCACTGCGTAATCCACGAGACTTCGTTGCAGCAGCTTGCGGCCACGATGGAGTCGGGACATGACCGTACCGATGGGGGCATCCAGCATCTCAGAGATTTCCTTATAGGAAAAACCTTCTATATCGCTGAGCACCACTACCATGCGAAAATCGTCCGGCAGCTCTTCGAGCGCCTGTTCGAGTTCCTCTTTAAAAAACTTCGTGAACACGTGATTTTCCGGATTGGAGCAGTATTCGGCTGAGTGTCGATTCAGCACTTCGTCATACAACGGTTCTACCGCAGCCCGTTCCACATATCGCTGTTCGTGCTTTTTATGACGATAATCATTAATAAATGTGTTTGTTAAAATCCGAAACAACCATGCCTTGAGGTTTGTTCCCCACTCGAAGTTTTTCTTGAATCGAAACGCCCGAACAAACGTGTCCTGAACCAGCTCTTCCGCCTCCGTCTGATTTCTTGTCATTTTGAGAGCTGATGCGTAAAGGCTATCGATGTATTCCATACATGCGCTCTCAAACTGTTTTGTCCTGGCCTTTTGCCGACTTCCAAACATTTGTTTTCCTTTTTGCGTTGCGCCACGCGGTTCACCTGTTCAACCTCGCTGGGCGAATATTATTCCCAGGTCAAACGGACTTTTTTTGAAGATTTCATATTTTCTTTTGAACAGTACCCTCGATTGGTCAGACTGCAAGTCGTTTGAGGGAAACCTGGACTGCATTTGGCAGGTTTCCGTGCTATATTGCCCCAAAATATCAGATTACCCTTTTACAAATACGCTTTTGTGATTATGTAAAGGGGCGCCCGCAGGGGAGGCCCCGTAAACCGATTTTTGGAGTTCAGGAGTAATGACAGTGAGTGAACACGAGAAAAATCAAGAGCACGAAACTACAGGTGTATCGATGTCGGAGAACGATGAGAATATAGAGATGGTGGACGACGATCAGGCAATGGAAGCGGAAGTGGAAGTGATGGATCCGCAGCAGCAGGTTGCTCAATTGACCGAGGAAATGGCCAGGGAGCGGGAAAAATATTTGCGTGCCCTCGCCGATCTCGACAATTTGAGAAAGCGCAGCCGCCGGGACGTGGAAGAGGCGAGAGTTAAAGGGCAAATGAGTGTTCTGGAGGAACTTTTACCTGCATTGGACAGCATTGATATGGCGCTGAAATCCATTGAGCCCAATGATGCGAACCAGGCCGTGTATGACGGCATGCTCATGGTGCACAAGCAGTTTTTAACCTCCATGGAACGATTTCATTTGAAACGCGTTCAGTCTTTGGGGCAGAAATTTGATCCGTCGATGCACGAAGCTGTATCTTATGTACCATCGCCAGACCACGATACGGGAGCCATTATTGACGAGATGCGCAGCGGATACACGCTTGGCGAAAGACTGTTGCGTGCCGCCATGGTGGTGGTATCTTCGGGGCGCCCACCGGAAACGGCCGACGCCACGGGCCAGAATGTCGATGGCGCAGGGGAAGTCGACGCAGAGCGCGTTCAGGAAACAGGTGAATCGGCAGACACCGCGTCTAAAGATGGGAACTAATCAAGGGGGCCAGTCGATGTCCGACGAAACAGTCATTGGGATAGATCTCGGAACCACGAATTCCTGTGTTGCTGTTGTGGAAGGTAATGATGCAGTAGTTATTCCCAATGCGGAAGGCAGTCGCACAACGCCGTCGTTCATCGGTTTTACCCAGAACGGGGAGCGGCTGGTGGGACATGTGGCCAAGCGACAGGCCGTAACCAATGCCGAAAATACCGTTTATTCCATGAAACGGCTTATGGGGCGAACATTTGATTCAGAAGAATCGGTTCGCCAGCGCGAGATGTGTCCATACAAAATTGTGGCGCACCGCAATGGCGATGCATGGGTGGAGGTTCGGGGAAAGAAGATGAGTCCTCCGGAGTTGTCTTCCATGATTCTGACCGAGATGCGTTCGGTGGCGGAATCCTACCTGGGTCGAAAAGTGAGCCGCGCAGTAGTCACGGTGCCGGCGTATTTTAATGATGCGCAGCGGCAGGCCACGAAGGATGCCGGTAAAATTGCCGGTCTGGAAGTGGAGCGGATAATAAATGAGCCCACAGCCGCAGCTCTGGCGTTCGGCGTGGATTTGGAACCCGGCTCCCGGCGATGCATGGCGGTATACGATCTTGGTGGCGGTACGTTCGATATTTCCATCCTTGAGATGGAAGATGGTGTGTTTTCCGTAAAAAGCACCAGTGGCGATACGTTCCTTGGCGGCGAGGATTTCGACCAGAAAATCATCAACTATCTGGCGGCAAAATTCAAAGAGGATCATCAATACGATCTAATGAGCGACAGCATGGCGCTTCAGCGATTGAAAGAGGCGTCGGAGCGTGCAAAACACGAATTGTCGTCGTCACTTACAACCGAAATAAATCTGCCGTTTATTGCCGCCGACGCCTCCGGTCCCAAGCATTTGGTATACACCATGGAACGCGGTGAGCTGGAGGATTTGGTGGAGGATTTGGTAGTGCGCACTTTTGGGCCCTGCGAACAGGCGCTGACAGATGCGGGAATCGCCAAAAGCGAGCTGAATGACATTTTGCTGGTCGGCGGAATGACTCGAATGCCGCTGGTACAGAAAATGGTGGAGGAATTTTTTGGCAAACCACCGCTGCGCGGTGTGAATCCCGATGAAGTGGTGGCAGTTGGCGCCGCGGTTCAGGGCGCTGTGCTCAGCGGTCAGGTGGATGAGGTGCTCCTGCTGGATGTCACCCCTCTCAGTCTGGGGGTGGAAACTGGTGGTGGCGTGTTCACAAAACTTATCGAACGCAATACAACGGTGCCCACGCAGAAGCGCCAGGTATTTACCACCAGCGTGGATAATCAGAACTTTGTTCCCATTCACGTGCTGCAGGGAGAGCGGCAGATGGCCCAGGACAATACCACTCTCGCCCGTTTTGAATTGTCGGGGATTCCCCCGGCGCCCCGTGGCGTACCACAGATTCAGGTGACGTTTGACATCGATTCCAACGGTATCGTGTCGGTTTCCGCCAGGGATTTGGGCACCGGGCGGGAACAGGTGGTGCGAGTGACCGCTGCCGGTGGGTTAAAGGATGCCGACATCGAGAGAATCATTGCCGAAGCAGAAATGCAGCGCCAGGAAGACTCCCAGCGAAAGGAACTGGCGGAAGCCCGGGTTCAGGCGGAATCTCTCATCTATACATCGCAAAAAGCGGTGGAAGAATATGGCAGTGCTGTCGATAAACAGGATTTGGACATTATTCGTGCAGATATCGTTGAATTGCAAATGCGGATTCAGGGAAGCGATATTGAGAAAATTAACGAATGCCGAATTCGGCTGGAGGAATCCGCATATCGCATTGCCGAGGCGATGTACGCCGGAGTGGCGCCCATAGGCGATGAAACGGATGCCTTCTCATCCGGCACGGATTTTTCCGATGCCATCTCCGAAACTCTGGACGGGGAATCTCCAGATGAATCATAGTTGAATTCATGTCTCAAAAACGCGATTATTATGAAGTTCTCGAGGTGGCTAAAGACGCTTCGGAGCAGGATTTAAAAAAAGCCTATCGACGCCTGGCCATGAAGTATCACCCGGATCAAAATCCGGATGACGATACTGCAGCAGAGCGTTTTAAAGAACTCACAGAGGCGTATCGGGTACTCTCCAATTCTGAGACCCGGGCCCGCTATGACCGTTTCGGTCACCAGGGCGCCACTTCGGGGGGTGCGGGGTATACGGGGATGGATTTCGATATGGATTTGGGCTCAATGACCGATTTTTTCGAGTCCATTTTCGGGTCCATGTTCGGGGGCGCCACACGGCGCAGGCGGGTGCGACGCGGAAACGATTTGCAATATGATTTGAAGGTGACACTGGAGCAGGTCATTAGTGGCGCGGACTTGCGCATTACCATTCCGCGCGCGGTATCCTGTGATGAGTGTGGTGGCACCGGCGCACTCAAGGGAACGTCGCCCAGAGTGTGTTCCCGCTGCGGTGGACATGGGCAAATTCGATTGCAACAGGGGATTTTCATGATGAGTTCCACCTGTCCCAGTTGCAATGGTTCCGGGCAGGAAGTGGCAGAACCGTGTCCCTCCTGTGATCGCGGTTTGGTTGAAAAGGAAGAGGAATTTAATGTCTCCATCCCTCCAGGGATAGAGGATGGCAAAGTGAAAGTGATTCGCGGTGCGGGTGAACATGGCCGCAACGGCGCGCCTCCAGGGGATTTGAATATCCGTGTGTTTATTGAACGGCATTCGGTGTTTGAGAGGGATGGTGACGACCTCGTGTGCGAACAGGCGATTACCTGGCCGCAGGCTGTGCTCGGTGACGAGGTGGAAGTCAAAACCATTGACTCCACCGTGCGTATGAAGGTGAAACCGGGAACGCGTTCGGGTCAGGTCTACCTGCTTCGGGGCAAAGGTGTTCCGCATTTCTACAGCAGCGGTCGCGGGGATTTGCGCGTAAAAATTGATATTGACGTCCCCACCAAACTCAATGACGCGCAGGTGGAACTGGTTGAGCAACTGGGTAAGGCGCTGGGCACTGCTGTCAAAATGAAACGGCACTCCCTTGTGGACAAAGTGAAAAGCCTTTTTGACTGAAAATCAGTACCCGGCGCGACATTTGTCGTAGTCGGCGATTTCTGCGTCAGAGCAGGTTGCTGTCGCAGGTACACAACCCGCCAAAAGTTCAATGACCACTGAAAGTTGATCCTGGAGTGCGGATTCTGTCGTCAGCATGCACGTACTATAATATTCATCTTCGGTCAGCAGTGGATTTTCCCCCAAAAAACATGTGGTGTTGTAGGCGCAGATCGTTTCTAACGCTTCGGCGGTCGTGATACTGCTGCTGTCGCTGAGGCATTGCGTCATGGCGGCGTCGGAAGTCGTGTCGTTTTCCCATGTGATACATGGCAGGGATGCGGCGCAAGTGAACAGGCTCCTGATAGTCGCTTCGTCCAGCACGGTAAGCGTCATGCAAGTATTCTGGATGCTATCTGTTCGTGTGCTGTCCCACCTGCAAATACCCCCAATGCTCTGCATGCCCTGGATACATGCAGCTATAGCGGGCGGATAGTCGGTGCTGCTTTCGGTATCCGACAAAAACGTATCGTCAGAGCCGTCGGTGCTCTGTGGTGCGTCGGAATGTGTGGATGAAATCCCCGCTGAATCACCATTGGTCGAGCTGGTGTCACCCGTTTGAGTACTGGAATCAACATAGACCGAAGTGTCTGTGGTATTGGCGTGACTGCCGGAGTTGTCGCCGCACGATGCGAGTAAACACAGAACCAGGATGCAACTGAAAACAAAAACAGATGGGGGTGGCATGAATGTCCTCCGGTGTGTCGTTATTCAACGGACTTCCTCATCTCTTTTACTATTTCGGCAATTGAGAACAATTGTTTATCCGGAAGTGAGATTTTTCCGTGACAACGGAGGACCCAAACGGGGATTATCGGCTGCCATGCTATTTCATCGGCGTAAATTCCAGCACCAGCGCCATGTCCTCACAGATTTCTTCGAGGTTATCTCGAAGCAAAGTGGCGTCCATTGTTTCCGGTATGTTCAGCTCGCCTTTGATGCGGAACATGGGGGTGCCAATAAATGCCATGTTGGCCATGCTGGTGTCCATCGTGATAACGCTCACGCCCTGACCGGCCATCGCGGTGGTGAGTCGGCTAACGATGCCGGGCCTATCGTGGCCAGTGGCTTCGAATTGCCAGGTGTTGCGCACAACTTCCTTTGACTTCTCGCTGGGTTTTTTGAAATGGCAGCTGATAGCCATTTCCCCCTCCAGCGCAGCGCATTCGGTCTGGATTTGCGCCATGGCGTCCGCAGATGCCGCAAACAGGATAATCAGCGCAAAATCGCCGGCCAGCGTGGTCATGCGACTATCTTCAAAGTTTCCGCCATTGTCGTGAATAATTGAAGATATTCTGGATACAAGTCCCGGGCGGTCGGGACCAATTGCAAAAAGCACCATTTGCGTCGTCATGGCTTTCCTCCTTGTCCCAGCTGGGAACAATTCATTGGACGCTGTACGTTATCACAACCGCTGGGGTTTCAAAAATTCCTGGCGATTTGCGGCTGGAGCTGCAAAAAAAAAGACGGGTCCCTAAAAGAGCCATCACTGTTCTTTAGCTAGGGACCGGAGGGTGGGGTAGTCCTTGAGCGTCTATTGCAAAAACACCAGGCAGGTTACGGTGTTTCTGCGCCTGACAAAAGTAGGTTGATTGGCTTTACAAGCAGGGTTCGTGCCAGGTTTTGCAAAATTGGGAAAATCGGTATTTACCGAGGGTTGAAGGTAAAAAATATGTTTTTTTATACTCAGTGTGATATCGCTGTTTCGATTATGAAATATAGTTCTTTCTAAAGCGAACAAAGAACCATGGGGTCATTATTTACCGGGAAGAGGAAAATCTTTGAAACACGACTGTCATAATTGTTCACTTTTCAGATTGGAGTTTCACCTGGTGGTTGTAGTGTGCGTTTTCGCCCTGTTTCATATGGGGTGTGGCGCCGGATGCAGTTGTGCGCAGAAGGAAAGCGCTTCACCCAACGAGAACCCCCAAACGGCCAAAGCACCCACCGCTCAACCCGTATCCCAGAGACCATCTTCCCCCCAAAAAACGGCTATCAATCTGGTGGACGTGGGGAGAGATGTGGAGTTCGGCCGCTATGCAGATGCGCTTCAAAAACTGAAGGGGCATATCGAAGACTCGGACAAAACGCGATATTTGGCAGCCCGTGCCATGTTTGCTCAAAAAAAATTCAAGTCGGTTGTCCGCGTGCTGGCCGGACCATATGCGTTCAGTCATTCCGAGCTGCAGCACAAATCCCTGGAGTTGCGCCTTGATGCGCTGATTGTACTGAAGCGATTCAGCGATGCTGTGAAAGAACTGAATGCGCTCCTCGAGAATCCTCATTTGAGCAAGGGCGAAAAGCGGGATTTGCTGGTCAAACGCGGGGAGTGCCAAATGACCAATGCGCAGTTTGGTGAGGCGTTGGCCAGTTTTGAGCACGCGCGAAAATGGGCAGGGCCTAAACTGCGCGAAAAACTTGCCGTTCAGATGGGCGCCGCTTTAATGGGAGAAAAAAGACGCAGTGAAGCGGTGACGCTGCTGGCGCCTCTGGCGCTGTCCAGTGGACGTGAGGATGTGATGAATGACGCGTATCAGTTGCTGGTCGATAATGACAGTTTGCCCGACTGGTCCGCCAAAGAAAAACTGGGGCGTATCCGCCAGCTCATTGCCAATAAAAGCTGGTCTTTGGCACTGGGCGACATTGCCGCATTGGAAAAGGATTCAGGCCCGGATACTCAAAAGGAGTTGCGCTGGAATCGGGCACAGGTTCAGTTCAAGCGCCGCCGACACTACAAAGAAGCCATCTCCGCACTGGCGCTGGTGGAAAAAGACGGTGCGCCGTATGCGGATGATGCAGCGTTTCTTAAGGCCAGAGCACTGGCCCGTTTGGACAGGGATGAAGAATCCATTGGGGCGTTTCGCACATATGCCAAAAAAACGCGCAATAAGGCGCGGGCTGATGAGGCGCGGTTTCATGCTGCCCGACTGGAGTTTTATCTGGGAAAACATGCTGCTGCGCTGAAAAATTTCAAATTGCTGGTGGGGGATACAAAACATCAGCGCCGCACGGGCCTGGATGGCGGCACCACAAGAGATGCCTGGTTTCTGATGGGGATGTCCGCGTTTTTGCAAAAACGGTACAACGAAGCCACAAAAATGTTTGCGGCGTCATCTGTTGGGTCTAAAAGCCAGGAAGCCATTTTACGCAATCAGTACTGGGCCGCAGCCGCCCAATTGTTCACCGACGTTAAAGCAGGCCAAACTGCGCTGGAAGAGGTTTGCCAGGACGATGGCACCAGCTGGTATGCGGCGTTTGCTGCCGTTCGCCTGCAGCAGGCGGGACTCGCATCAGAGGTATGCCGTGTTCTATTGCCGGCGTACTCAACCGCCCCATCGGCGAATCACAGTGACGGCGCAAAGCCGCAGAAATCGGCGCAATCGGAAGACAATGGCGAGCTGATTGAACCGAACATGTCACTGGAGCAAATATCCAGCAAAGCGGCGCTATATGCATCCATGGGGCTGTATCGCCCGGCGGCGGAGGCGCTGCAGCAGGTGGAAAACGGAAAAAAATCACCGGCGGACAGGCGGGATTTCATTGCGCATTACCTGCGTCTCGACGCGCCACAATATGCCATTCGTAGCGCCAGCATTGGGCTTGAATGGAATTTCGATAATTCCGATTTTCCATGGTTGGCTCATACCGCATATCCCGTCCCGTATCGCTCACTGGTGCATGAACAGGAGCAACGGCATAATTTGCCTCCCTATCTGATATATGCCATCGCGCGCAAGGAAAGTCTCTTTGATCCACTGGCAGTCTCGTATGTTGGCGCCATGGGGATGATGCAGATGATGCCAGCGACATACGAGACCAATCGCAAACGAGCGGGATTGCCCCGATTGGTCGACGGCGCGCTGCCAACGGCGGCACAGTCCGTTGTAGCCGGTGGGTTTGAGCTGGCGCATTTACTTGAAAAGTTCAATGGCAGCATTCCACTGGCCGTTATGGCATACAATGGTGGCAGCGGTGCAGTGGAGCGCTGGCTGACACGTTCGGGCGAATTTACCATGGACGTGTTTGTGGAAAAGGCCGGCTTCGCCCAGACACGCAATTATGTTCGTCGCGTCTACCAGAATCTGATTCGATATACACAGCTTTACAACGCGCCACTGCCATCTCTTCCCCGCTTCGCACAACCGAAAGACAAATAAATGACGACAGAATAACCGGCCCAAAGTCCTTTGGGGCCATAAATATTGTTCATTATAATTGGAATTGTGCATTTTCTTTTTTGGAATTCCGTCGGGCAGGTTTTGAGATGAACGTCAGGCTGTGTTATGGTTGGTCCTGAAAACAAGAACTGCAATCGAAGCGAGAGGAGTATTTCATGCACAAAAACTGTCATTTCGGATGGCCATTGATGATTCTATTATTCACTTTGCCAGTCCGCGTTGGAATTGCTGCCAGTCCTCAGGCGGGCGGAAACGATGATGCAAAGGTGGAATCATTGAAAAAGACAGAGCCGGATGCGCAAAAGTCCAATGATGACGACTCCAGTCAAGCCGCCGGAGATGAATCAGCCAAAGAATCCGATGCGCCAGCGGCTGCAGAGACGAAAAAGGAGAAGAAAGTAAAAAAAGAAAAAACCAATTCTTCGAAGGAAGCGGCTGTCCCATCGGATGATACGCCCCAAAAGGTCGTTGAGAAGGCAAAAAAACAGGAACATATCACTGCTGCCAAAGCCGAAAAAGAACAGCGAAAGGCTGCAAAACAAGCAGAAAATGCGCAGCGTATTGCCACTGTCAAGGCTGAAAAAGCCAGGCAAAAAGAGTTGCGAAAGAAAATCAGAGACGCACGTCAAGCGGCCATGACGGCATACGACGGGTTTGCACCGGCGAGAGAGAAAAAGAAATCCGCCAAAATACAGGCAACCATGGCAACCGCGCAATTGACCCGAAAACAGGAGAAACTTGCGGAGCGAAAAGAGGAGTTGTCAACGCTTGAGGCGGAATTGGCCAGGGTGCAGCCGGAATTCACCGTAGCAGAAGCCGCGCTGCAGACTGCCGTTGCCGAAGTAAAGAAACTGGAAGAGGCCCGACCTGATTTCACAAAGGAAAAAGATACTGAAAAAAGAAAACAGATGAGAAGCGACTACACCACACAGTTGTATGAAGCGAAGCGGGTTGTCAAAAAAGCCAAAAAGGTGTGGGATGAGAAAAAACCATCCGTCGAATATCGGCTTTTGCAAAAAGCCAAACTTGAAAAGCAGATTGCCAACCTCACCGAAAAAGTGACCGAAGCGACCGCCCAAAAAGCCGAAGCCGACAAGCTCGCCGCCGAAGCGGAGGCCGCTTTCAAATCGGCCTCGGAACAAAAGACATCCACCGCCGCCGCGCTGCAACAACTGATGGAATCTGAGAAGGCGCAGACTCCGTGACGCCTCGGGAACATCGAGTCAGAAGATTATCATTCTCTCTATTTTTATTTTGACAAATAGCCGGTACGGACCAGGTAATTGTGATAGTTTTCCCTGGTTTTGTAGAATCGCGCTTCCAGCTGGTATCGGTATTCTTCCAGCGTTTTTCCTCTGGCATTTCGGTACTCATCAGCCTGCCAAGCGTCTTTGACTAAATCGTAATATTTATCCAAACAGGGCAACATGTTTTCGGGCGTGAGCCGATTGTGAATGAATTGAATATATTGCTCAAAAAGACTGCGGTAGGGGGCATCAACATAAAAAAATCTGCGCATCATGTGATTTGTTTCGAAAATGGTACCGTCGTCTGGTGAGGCATTTCCGAAAAATGTGACATCCAAATCCCAGGGCAGAATGTGGAAGCGGGGGTGAAGCGCAGTCGAAACGAAGAAAAAGTTGTTATTGATACCATCTCGGTGCATCAGGTACTGGGTCATTGCCATATAGAGCAGAATCTGATTTACATCGCCCAGCTCTTCGATGCGCTGTCGTCCTTCATCCGATGGCGCACTGGCGAGGCGCCGGATAAACTCTTCGAGACCCACATACTCTTTGGAGCCATACTTGGCGGAAAACTTCTGGTCCAGGTTGGCATATATTTCGGCTCCGCTTCCCATTAGCGCTTTGCTGGCCTGGTACATAAATTGTGGTGGCAGCCCGTCGGGCGCCGCATTTTTCCAGTAACATGAATCTGTGAAAAGCTGTTGAAGGTGGTAAACGCCATAATATTCGTCGTTTACCCACAACGCCACCGGTTCGTATCTGGGCATTTTAAAACCCACCAATTCGTAAGCGTGATATGCCAGGGTGGCGTTCATTGTGGAGTAGTCGCCAACCATGGCATTGAGGCGAAAGACGCGCATACACTCAAACGGTTTGTCCAGATAGAGCTCGTAACTTCTTCGAAAATTTTTAATGCTGGTCGCTCCGGAGTGCAGGATTTTTGCGTCAAAAACGTCGTCGTTTATCCATATTCGCGCCGGAACTTTGGGTTTGACGTGTAACCCCGTTCGCATTGCAGAGAGTTCACCTTCGTCAACATAGATGGCAAAAGTGAACGGAAGACCATAGCCGGGCAGATGCGGTGATTCGTTGCAACTCGATACCATTAATAAAGCAAAGAGTAACGATACGAAGATACACAATGTCTTCATTTTAAAAAAAGTAAACCAGTTCTGCATAAATACACTTTTGCTCATATCGCCGCTCATCAATGGATTTTGGGGAACTGACTCCGATGGTTTCAGCATTAACACTCAAAAAGATTTTTTGAATCTGCAGACGCAGTCCCAAAAGAAACTGGAGACTGTTGCTTCTCAGATGATGCAAGTCGTCAAATATCAGCGAAGAATGAAACAGGGGTTGCAGGGAAACTCTGCCAGTAAGCCGATACCGGTACGCCGCCTCCACCCGTGGGCTCAGAAAATGGACTTTGCGGCTGTTTCGAAACAGCATTTCAAAATGACTGCCATCGGGGTCGATGCCGTGAATGATTTCCAGGGCCAGACGAGACGATTTGTGCCCATACCACATGGCCAGAGCGTTTGCGAACATATTCAATCTGCCTACGGTTTTAAACGACCGCATCTCAAATATTCCCCATAATCCAGCGTGAAGTCCGTTTATGCCTGAAATAGCGTGAATGGCAGACCAGGTAAAATTGGTGTTGTGGCTGCCGTCATGGGAAAAAGCCAGAGAGAATGTGTTTGCTTTATTTTTGTCAGGGCGCCATCGAACATTAACGGCCAACTGCCGTCCCACCAAACCGCTACGGCTCATTTTCTGATAGATTTGCGCTCTGTGAATGGTGAGTCGTTCGTCCTTGTTCCGTTCGTAATCGAGCCCAATGATTTTTTTTGAATATCCGATACGCAAACGCCATGTTTTGTTGGGTTTATAGTCGACATAAAGACGGGACGGAATGACTTCTCTGTCGTAGGCAGATGCGTCCAGTGCGAACACGCCCCGAATGTGCTTTTGAATTTTTAGTTTGAGTTTGAGTCGGCCCTCCATGTTGGCTTCGTTATCAAATGTATATCCTTCCGGAAGCGGGCCAATGGTGCTGTCACAAGTTGCGTTCAAGTACCCGGTGGCTTTCAGTGCGATGGCGTATCCGCTTTGTAAAATGGACGTCAGAAGAATGGCAGTTGCCGACAATAGAGTGAGTTGTGTACGCATGTTGTTCCTGCGGTGTAAACGTTAAAGAAATTTACTGTATCAAATCAGAGACGTATTGTCATCGACCACGGCGCCATCAGATTTGTAAATTTTCCCACCCTGTGAATATTCGTGATAGAGGCTGTTGTTGCAGTCTCTGGGATGATTGTCTGTGCCCAGGAAGTCGATGCGGTCTACGTTGTTCCCCCAGTATTTATAGTAACCCGCCACGTATCCCACCGTGTCGGTAGCCGTCAGACGTCCATCGAATTTGTAGATCGCGCCATCATCGTCGGAAACTATGAAGTGTGGACTGGTTTCCATATGAAAGAAAATTAACTCAACGCATGCCAGAAAAGGGCAGACGTGTCACAATGCCCATCGGGGAAAACTAAAACGGATTGCACAAGAGACAAATAATGACTTTTTTACTGAACCTTTTATGGATTGTTTTTGGGGGCGGCATCATTCTTTTTATCGAGTATCTTCTGAGTGGTATCGCGCTGTGTGTCACCATTATTGGAATCCCATTTGGCGTTCAATGTTTTAAGTTGGCGATATTCGCGCTTGCGCCATTTGGGTCCGAGGCCGTTGAGGCATCACCAGGCGGCGGCTGTCTACAGGTGATTTTCAACATTATCTGGATATTGCTGGGGGGCGTCTGGATAGCACTGACTCACCTGGCGCTGGCGGTGCTTTTTGCCATTACCATTATCGGCATTCCCTTTGCGGTGCAGCACATGAAAATGGCAGGCCTGGCGCTAACGCCATTTGGTAAAGTGATTGGATCAGATTGACATGGAGATTGACAGAAATCGAAAAAGGACTGATTTACAACAGTCAGGGAACGAAGGCTTCTTCCGGTGTACAGCCGTCGGGTTGGGGGTCTTGAGATTCCACGTCGGCAGCGAAATCGGGGGTAATATCCGGGGCCGGTTCAAAGCCGTTGTTTACCGAGCCTCGCATGGCCATTCCTTTGTATCCAACCGTATTTATATGCGCGCGAATAATGATGACATCATCGGCCGAAACGGTGACCGGTCCACCGCCTCTGGCCACGGGATTGCCGGTGAGTGGCGGGGTATGCGGATGCACCAGAATGCGGCGATACAAAAGGTCGCCATCCTCGGTGAGTACCTCCAGCCAGTTGGCGTACTCGGTGCAGTCGATGTCTGTGCTTTGAAATGTGGCCATCACCTCGTAGTTGCCATCGCTTCCCGTCATCTCCACTTCGATGACATCCGCCCATGGGGGCTGACGGTCCGTGTCCGTGGCGGGGGGGTCGGAATCGGAGTCCTGGGGTTCCTGTCCGTCCGAATCGGCATCACCGTCGCCCTCCGCATCCGAGTCTGTATCTGTATCGCTGTCCGTGTTACCTTCCGATGTGTTTTGACTGTCTTCATTGGTATTGTTGTTATTGCCGCCGCATGCGACCACTATACTCCAAAGCAGGAATATCAGCGACCAGATGATGTTTGCAGCCTTCATGTTTTCCTCCTTTTTTTTTAGATGTTCCTTATCCTGCGGTCATGCTACCACTCGCTGGAAAAACTGTGCAGCATAAAGTTGCCGGCGCCTGGGTTTTGGCGTTTGTGGCGAAATGTGATTGAGCGGCAAAAGAGTATTTAATTTTCAGCGCATGGTACAGGTGAATTCGTATCGGAGTGAAAAATGGCAATTATAAAAAAATTTGGCAACTTTGAACCCGAGGTGGATGGAAGTGCATTTGTAGCGGGAGACGCTGTTGTTATTGGCGATGTGAAAATCGGCCCCAATGCGGGTATCTGGTACGGGGCCATTTTGCGCGGGGATATGGGACGCATTGAAATTGGCGCACGCAGCAATATTCAGGATGGCACGGTGGTGCATTGCACGTCCAATTATTCTGTCACGGTTGTGGGTGAGGATGTCACCGTTGGGCATCGGGCAGTGCTGCATGGCTGCACGCTCAAAAACAAATGTCTTATTGGCATGGGCGCCATCGTGATGGATAACGCCGTTGTCGAAGAGAATGTGATTGTGGCTGCGGGTTCAGTAGTGCTGGAAAACAACGTGCTCGAAAAAGGGCATCTTTACGCGGGCACCCCGGTTCGAAAAATCAAGCCACTCACCGAAGCGCAAATCAGGAATCTGTCTGAGCACGCACTGCACTATGTCGAGCTACTCGAAAAGTACAGATAATCGGGTCCACTCCTAAGCGCCCACCGCCACGTTTGGATAATCCACATAGCCTTTGGGGCCGGGGGTATAGAACGAATCAAAATCAGGCTGGGCCAGTTGCGCTTTCTTTTCAAAGGCTGTCACCAGATTGGGATTGGCGATAAAAGGACGTCCAAAGGCCACCAAATCACCATTGTCCGCCTGTAAATCCCCTTCGGCGCGCGCCGCATCGTACCCGCCGGATAAAATAAACGTTCCGTCAAATTTTTCACGCATTTCTGCAATCAACTGTCCATCGGGAGCGGGAGCTCCCATGCTGCTGTGGTCCACCACATGAATATAGGCAATTTTCAGTTTGGACAGCTGTTCGGTAAGATACAGATACAATGCGTTCATTTGGTCGTCGGGAGCCATGTCGTTGAAGACGCCATAGGGCGACAGGCGAATACCGGTTTTATCCCGGCCAATGCGTGCGGCCACTCGTTTGGTTACTTCCAGGGCGAAACGGGTTCGGTTTTCAATGCTGCCTCCCCACTTGTCGGAACGCTGATTGGATGCTGTGTTTAAAAACTGGTCAATCAGGTAGCCGTTGGCGCCATGGAGTTCCACGCCGTCCATGTCTGCCCGCTCCACCGCATTGACAGCCGCATCAACATACTCTGAAATCGTGCGCTCAATGTCTTCATCGGTCATCTCCAGCGGTACCGGATATGATTTGGGGCCTTCCGCATCCGTGTACATCTCCCCGGACAACGGGATGGCGGATGGTGCTTTCACCTTCGCATCTTTGGGAAGATTCAGGGGGTGGCCCACTCTGCCGGTATGCATCAGTTGTAAGAATATAATTGCGTTTTTTTCGTGAACCGCTTTGGCCACGCTTTTCCATCCGGCCACCTGGCCTTCCGAAAAAATGCCTGGGATGCGCGGATACCCCAACCCATTGGGACTGGGAGAAGTCCCTTCGGTGATAATGAGTCCGGCCTCGGCCCGCTGGCGGTAATACTGCGCCACCAGCTCTCCTGGAATATTGTCGATGCAGCGACTTCGCGTCATCGGGGCCATTACCACGCGGTTTTTCAGTGTAAAATTACCCATTTGATACGGGGACAACAGTTTTTCCATGGGAACCTCCATTTCTCAAGTTTCCGCAAACAATCTAATAACTGGTATTGGGATGTCAATTTAGTGCGGGCCAATAAGGCAATTGACGGCGGTGTGTTGATGAGGGTCTTGACAGGGGGCGTTTTTTCCTTTCAGAGTGTTTGTCGAAATGACAGGAAGAACACAGGACTCATAAATGAAGAACAAACCGGAATTACTGGCACCCGTCGGAGATTTTGTATCGTTACGCGCTGCGCTTAAGGGGGGATGTGATGCGGTATATTTGGGTGTCGCGGGTATGAATATGCGGCAGAATGCGACAAATTTTTCGCTTTCAGATATAAGTGAGGTTCATCGCATTTGTCGAGATGCGAATATTCGCATTTATTTAACTTTGAACACCATTGTGTATCCGCACGAACATGCAAAGATCTGTGAAATTCTGGAAGTCGCCAAAAGTAAAGTGGATGGCGTCATCTGTTGGGATCCGCTGGTTATCTGTGAGTGTCGTCGTCGGCAGATGCCGATACACGTGTCCACGCAGGCGTCCGTGAGCAATCCGGAAGCGGCGCGCATGTACGCGGACCTCGGGGCGGTGCGCGTGGTTCCCGCCCGGGAGTGTACTCTGGATGAATTGCAGACGATTCGCTCCGAGTCGGGGCTTGAGTTGGAAGTTTTTGTGCATGGCGCCATGTGCGTAAGTGTCTCGGGACGGTGCTTTCTCTCGGATTTTGTCTGTGGAAAATCCGGCAACCGGGGCGAATGCACACAGAACTGTCGCCGCCAGTATGAAATCAGAGATGTGGAAGATGGTCACGAATTCACCATTGGGAATCACTTCGTCATGTCCGCAAAGGATTTGTGTACATTGCCTTTTATCGATGTGATTTGCGACACAGGCGTGGATGCCCTGAAGATTGAAGGTCGGGGTCGCAATCCGGAATATGTGCAGACGGTGGTCTCTGCGTATCGGCGCGCCATTGATGCGTGGGCAGATGACGCTCTTTGCAGTGAATTGAAAAAGGAGCTGCTGGCAAAGGTTGAGGGCGTTTACAATCGAACTTTTTGCAAGGGATTCTTTTTTGGGCGACCCATTTCGGATTTCATCGATGCGTCCGGAAGTCAGGCTCGGTATACAAAGGAATTTGTGGGCCGTATCACCAATTACTATCGCAAGTTGAATGTGGCGGAAGTGGAGGTGCTCGACAACACATTTGGCAAAGGGGACCCGCTGTTGATTATTGGCGAAACGACCGGCGTGGTGTCTGTTTGGCCAAAGGAGATTCGACAATGCGAAACGGATGTAGATGTGGTCGAGCGGGGAAAAGTGACGATTCCTTTGGCGTCGCGGGTGCGCGTCGGGGACAGGGTGTATCGCCAGGTGGAACGACCTGTGGATGTATCTCGAACTCGAGGGTGACTACTGACCGGGTTTGGCGGGATGCGGATTAGGGCCTTTTTTTTGCTGCATACAAATAGCATAATTCCGGCAGCGACGAACAGCAAGCTTAAGATACTGCCCCATGGACAGGCCGTGCGCCGCGCATCACAGTTCATCTTGGATGCCATGTAATATTGAGCATGGTGTCCGGAGCAATATGCTGTGGTCGATGGGCGGCAGTGATGGATGCGGTGAGGCAGCGACAACTGGAGGCGAATTCGATGCTGTAACTAAGGGCGCTCAGAGATATTCCGGGCCACAGTTCAAACTGGGGGCTGATGTGCAGCTGAATCTGATGGGTGAGAATCAGACGCAACTGGTGACTCAGAATGGTATGCGTTTGCGTGCTGTGGGGAAGTGCCACCGGCCAGATGTCTGTGGTCAGGGGGACATGCGAGAGAAAGGACGCAGTGCTGGTGTCCCGAAAATAAAGTGCCGATGTAAAGCTGCTGCTTTGAGACGATGCGACGGATAACGCGAATAGCCCCTGGTTCAATTTGAATGGCTGGATGTGCCACAATGCATTTGCCTGTGCCGAAAACCAGCGGTACTCACTCTGAACTCGAATGGATGCCAAAGGTTCCCATTCGGCCTTTTTTACCATCATTTTGCGCAGGTGTATTGTTGGATGTAACTGAAGCCATGGATGTGACAATTGATGTCCCAAAGTGTTCAAGACCGTGAACATGAAGTGGGCGCCCGAAGTGGCGGCATCAAATTGGTCACTGGGAAAGCGGGGCGCGTTACCACTTTCAACTGGTGCCAGCTGCATGACCACAATGGGATGCAACAGATGGGAAACGTGCCCTTTTTTTTTCACCAGAGGCAACCCCGCGCTCAGACTGGCGCCGGGAAGCAGACGTGAGTGCCCGGTGGATGTGGCGTCAATCTGATACTGCTGTGCCAGTGCTCCAAGTTGCAACTCAGTATGTAAATGGAAAATCTGAAAAGGAAGCATCACGACAGGCATGGCCTGAAACCGGGTTCGATTCTGAGTTGGCGTTTGTGTATCTGCCAGAGCACGATCGATGGAAAGCGCGAGCCGGGGTTGAATGTGATTAAACCCGTTTGGCAGCGGATACCAGTGTGTCCCAATATGGAGTTGTCCAGTGTGACGGATTTGCGTGTCTCCCGGTAAGTGCTGGAAGTAAATGAGTTGACTTTCAAAGGCGGCTTCGGGATTCTCCACGCCAAACCGAAAACGGCTTTCCGTGTGGTTTATCGCGCGGTCCCCCGGAAAAAAAGCGAGTTGATCGATAATTTGTTTATTGGATGCAATATGAACATCTGTTGCCAGACCCCCTTTTTGCGGTGCGAAGTAACCGCGCGATTTCACCTGGAACATATTTTGTGAGGATTGATAAAGATGGTTCAACAGCATATATCCGTGACGCCCTGTGCCACTTAGCGAATTGTCCAGCCCTCTGGTGCCGCGAATGGCGGTATGGGCGATAAAATGCTGTCTGTTCGAAATTGGAAAATACAACCGGGGGCCCAGGCGCACGCCAAATTCAGGTGACCATCCCATTACCGGCAGAAGGAATCCAGGTCTGGAAGGCGGCACCAGTTTGAGGTGTGGTAGCCCGAATACCGGAATTTTCCCAATATAGATGCGCGGAGACTGCAGCCGGATGGTGTTGTTTTCCAAATGGATTCGCCTGGCACGAAAAGAAAGAAACCGCGCATCCCGCGGACAGGGGAAAAGGCGCGGTCTAAAAAGCGTGCAGTGATTTCGGCGACATTTTGCTCGCGTGGCACTGAGTTCGACGACCCCCGGCGATATTTGGAACTGGCCATTAAAGTTCAGAATCGTCAACGTGAACGGCCAAAGAAGAATGCGTGCAAAAGAAGCGTGCACACGCAGATCGGGAAGCGACAGCTCTGTAATATTTTTTAGCTCAAGGGTTTCGTTCGGTATCACGTATCGAATGCTGTCCGCTGTGACATTTAAAACCGAAATGTTTGATGAGGGGATTTGCGGGACGACCTTTGGCGGATGCAGGCCGAGGTGGGGTGACATTTTGGCATTGGATGTCTCTTTATGAACGCGCGCATTGAGTGAAACGCACAAAAGAAGCGTTCCAAAAAGCAGAAAAAATGTCAGCTTGTGGCAAAATGGTTGAAACACGCCGATGTCATATCACATCGTGAATTGCGGGGATATGGGGAGCGGCGCTCTATTGAATTTATTCTTCCTGGGCGGGTTGCTCGGCGTCGTAGTTGGTCATATTGGGATGCCCATTGCTGCTGAATGATGGTCGGTTTCCCGGTTGCTCGTTTTGTATGGGATATTGTCCCTGTGGGAAATCCACAAACAGATAGTTGTAGCCATCCGCATCTGTCATTTGAGAAATGTTGGGTGTGGATTCTGTTTTCAGGTTTAGTATAAGCTCTGAATTTTTGCCTCTTCGTTTTAAATTAATGCGCGAGACCGGCGTGTTGAAATGGCTTGTTACCAGCGGATTTCGGTTGTTGGAAAGATGAATGCGCGTTTTTTTAAACGTTAGTACAATCTTCTTTTTTTGTGTTTTTGTTTTGTATTTCAACGGTCCAGTGGTTTGCAAAAAAACACGGGAGCCACCATCGTCTGTCATCATGAAACCCGGCCATGTGATCCACAGACCTTTTTTTTCTTTCAGTTCCGTCACTTGCGGGAGTTTGTTTCCCTCCCCTGGTTTGGTGCCTGCGTAACTCTGGTTCAACTGCAGGCGTGGTGCCGTATTTTCTGTGGCTTGCCGCCATTCATCCTGTGACTGCGCAGCGGCGAAGCCCATGAAAAAAAAGGTGGTGATCATAGTGCCAGCAGCAATAAGAAAGCGTGGTTTATTCGTCATGAATATTTTCTCCATCTTCGACAACGATTATCGAAAGTGCATGGGGATATAGAAATTTATACCAATATTAACCAATCCGCCTGGAAAGGTGAAAAAAATGGCGAGATCGAACCAATGTTAAGTTGATGGTATCGGATAGGTTTTAATGCCAAATGGTTTGGTTGGACGAAAAGCGTTGACAACGTCAATTTAAGATAGCACGGTTTTAAAGTTGATGGCGTGAATATGCGGGGAAACCGCAGCGGCTTTGAAAGTATTGTGGAATATTGAATCTTAGAAACCGAGAAGACGTTCCAGCGCTTCAACCTTGCCGCGCACCGCAGCGTCTTCTTTCATTTGCTTTTCAATTTTTCGGCATGCGGCCAATGCAGTGGTGTGATCTTTGCCGCCAAACTGATTGCCAATCTCGGGATATGATGAATTCAGCCCTTTGCGACACAGGTACATGGCCACTTGTCTTGGAAACGCGATGGAACGATGGCGCTTGCTTCCTGTCAAATCATCCATGGCCACATTGAAATGCTTGCAAACGGCATTTTGAATGCTGTCAACGGACAATGCGGCTTCGTGAAGGGCCACAACTTTTTTCAATGTCTGTGTGGCAAAATCGAGATCGATGGGCCGGCCATCCAGTGACGCGTGCGCCGCCAGATTGATGAGCGACCCCTCCAGTTCCCGAACATTGTTTTTGATGGATGTGGCCAAAAATAAAGCGACATCGTCCGGTAGCGGAATCCCTTCGTCTTCTGCCTTTCTCTTTAATATGGCTAAACGGGTTTCCATTTCCGGAACCTGGATATCTGCAATCAGCCCCCATTGAAATCGGGAACGCAGCCGTTCTTCGAGGTCTGGAATTTCCTGAGGGTATTTATCTGAGGTAAGAACGATTTGCTTGTTCTCTTCGTACAGCGCGTTGAATGTATGAAAAAATTCATCCTGCGTTCCATCTTTGCCGGCGATAAACTGAATGTCGTCGATGAGCAGAACATCACAGTTTTTTCGAAACTTTTTGCGGAACGCATCCATTTTGTTGGTTCGAAGCGATGCAACGAATTCGTTCATGAATTCTTCTGATGACAGGTAGCATATTTTTGCCGATGGCCTTGTGGAAAGCACCTGGTTGCCAATGGCGTGAAGTAGATGGGTTTTTCCAAGACCAACACCTCCATAAATGAAGAGCGGATTAAACCGGGTACCTATTTGCGTGGCGATGGCCATGGATGCCGCATGGGGCAATTGATTGGATGCACCCACAATAAAGTTTGAGAAGTTGTATTTGGGATTTATCCGTGACTGATATTCATTATGACGCGGTTGGGTCTGGGGCAATGGCAGTGCGATGGAGGTAAGCGGCTGTGTGTTGGGGGTTCCTTTGGAATCCTGAATGGCAATGTCAACATCCAATCGATTGCCGCTTTCGATGTAAACAGCCTCTTTTATGAGATCGATATAGTTGTTGGTTATCCATTCTTTGAAAAAGGTGTTAGGTACTTCGAGTACCACCTTCTCTTCTGAAAAATGAGCAGTTGAAATTGGGGCAAACCACGTATCAAATACTTGGCCGCTCAGTTTTTCACGCATCCAGGTCAGCGAATTTTTCCAGGCATCTGTCATAAATTATGTTTTCTCTCGTTAACAGTTAAACAATGAATTTGTGTTTGGTTTTGAGTGTTTCGAAAAAAAAGTGTTTTTCCTTTTTTGACGACAACTCGCCGTGAGGCTCATCAAGTAAATTGCTATGGCCTAGTTGTGTAGCGGGTTGTAGCCGACGGGTTCCTAACTAGCAGAATTTCTCGGACGGCGTAAAGCGTAAAAAAAAAATAAATTCTCAACCCCGGTTTTATTGCGTTTTTCGGCCCAAAATGCCGGGTTTGGAAAGAAAAAAAAACTTTTTTTACAAAATAAAAAAAGGTTGAAAAGTTGTAACATATTGAAATTACAGTGTGATTTCGTCGTTTTTTGAGTATTGATGAAACATTAGTATGAAATTTGTTCATTTATTAGTGGTACACTTTTGTATTATTGAAACCAGCGACTTTTCGGTGGTTTGATTGTTTGGTCACGAAGGTTGCATGCCAAAAACGAGAGAAATGGTGCTAATCTGTTCAGGAAATGCAGGTCAATTGCGCTGGAAATTGGACTTTCAGCGGGTAGTTAAGGATAGTGGCTCCATGATGTTGGGAAGAGAAGTAAAAAAAATTATATTTTTCGCGGTGTTGGCGATGACGCTGACAATGCCGATGGTGAGCATGGCGCAAAGTTCACTGGATGGCCGTCTGGTGGGAACGGAAAAACAGGGGGACGCACGAATGCTGGCCATGGGTGGAGCGCTTAGGGCATCCAACTCGAATACCAGCGCAGTTTATCTGAACCCGGCGGCCATGGGAATGGCTCATGTGTATCACCTCAACGTGAAATATCAGTATACCGGGCTGGATAAACTTCATAATGGCGGCCTGGCGATAGTGGATTCAATAACGCACCATATTTTATCGGCGGGCGTATCTTTGGATTACCTGCGGGCGGCCAGAGAGGATTCCGACTTCAAATCGCTGGACATCCGTCTGGCCGGTGCCGTCAACATTCGCGAGGTGTTTTTCGTTGGCGTGACCGGGCGTTTTCTTCGCGTGGCCCACGATGTCGAGTCCGGTTCGGTTGGCCCAAACCGGTTGCCGGCGCTACCAAAGAATGGTGATGCGATGCAGGCGTCGGGATTGACGCTGGATGTGGGACTCGCGGCGAAACTCGGTGATATTGTCAGTATTGGACTGACGGCTTCAAATATTTCAGATACCGGTTCCCTGTATGCGCCGATTGAGCTGGGGGGGGGGATCGCCGCATTGATTAAAAACATATGGCTTTTGGAACTGGACCTTATTGCGGATTTCACCAGTTATGAAAAAACGGAAATGGCGCTTCAATTGGGCACAGAGTTTATTTTGAAGCAGCAGTTTTCTTTCCGTGGCGGCTTTGACCGCGAGTTTCATTTTGATGTTAGCAGTTACAGTCTGGGATTTGGTTATGCGACGACGCGGTTTGCGGTGGACCTGGGCTTTAAACAGGATATTGAATACATTGAGCGATTCAGGATTGCGCTTGGATTCCGCTTTTTCATCGGTTAGTATTTGTTTTGTTTAGATGAAGGCGATGCGGAGTGAATGATTCCCGACAAAATAAATTGATTCGTAAACTTCAGGCCAGGGATACTCGTGCGTTCGAGATGCTGATTGAGGAGCATCAGTCGCGAATATACAACCTCATTTTTCGCATGATCGGAAATCATGAGGAAGCCGAAGATTTACTGCAGGAAGTTTTTATTACCGTTTTCAAGAAGATTGACAGCTTCCGCGGGGAGTCGAGTCTGTCGACCTGGATTTATCGGATTGCCACCAATCATTGCATTAACCGCAAAAAATATCTGTCACGTCGTAAGCATTATGCAAAGAGCTCTTTTTCAGAATTGACCGAAAAGGAGCAATCGGAAACCGGTAGCGGCATCACGCAGAATCTTCCCCGTCCAGACGAAATGGCTGAAGGAAAGCAGATGGAGCTGCTGATACAGCATGCGATTTCGTCATTGGATGATGAATACAAGGTGGTGCTCATTTTGAGAGACGTTCAGAATTTAAGCTATGAGGAAATTGAACAGATTTTAAATGTGCCGGCGGGAACGGTGAAAAGCCGCCTGCACCGCGCGCGTATGGCGCTGAAAGAAAAATTGGCCCCATACCTGAGGTAAACATGGATCATCAGGAAACCAGGGATTTGTTTACGGAATATCACGATGGTGATCTGTCCGATGCACAGCTGCAGGAGCTGGAGAAGCATCTGTTGAATTGTTCTGAATGTGACGCGGAATGGCAGACATTCAAAAAAACGATGAATGAAATATCCGGATTACTTAGTCTGGAGCCCCCCAAAGATGTGGCTCTCGCTGTGGAACGGAAAATCCACCGTCGCAGTCGAGGCAAATTTTTTGGGCGGGGTAAAGGATCCAATATTCAATATGCCATTGTGTCCTTCATTCTTGTGCTGTTTTTCATGCTGGCATGGCTGATGCTGACTGCGGTAAACGAAATTGTGGTTCTGGACGCCGAAGCCGATGCCGGCTCCCCTGCCGCTCAAAAAACAGACCCCTGAACATCAAACCTCACAGCCGTGCACTCAGTACCCATGTCGCTGATGGTGATGTCGTCGTCGAAGTGGTTTCGCAAAAAAATAACGATGCCCTCCTTGGCAAGTAGCGAAATGTCAGTATGTTTGTAAAAATGCAGATTTCATTTCTGTTGGAGTGTGGAGTTCACAATGTACGGCTGCGTCCGATACCAGGGCGCCAGGAGAAGGACCAATGAAAAGACAATTTTCTATTTTTTCAATTCTGTTGTTTGGGGTGTTTGTATTTGTCAGCAGCTGTCAGGGCTGCGGCGCGAAGATCCCCGATAGTCCCGAAGGAACCGTTGATGTGGTGGCAAAGGAGATTGAAAAGGGAAATCCGCAAATCGTATGGGAGGCGCTTCCCCCCAGTTATCAGCAGGACATAAATGGGCTCGTGCAGCAGGCGGCGGGAAAATTTGACAAGGAATTGTGGGATAAAGGGGTATCGGTTTTAAAAAAAGGAACGGACATTGCCGGTTCGAAAAAAGAATTCATCCTGGGAACTCCAATGATGGGGCAACTGAAAGTTGATCAGAAACAGCTGGCAGAAAGTTGGGATGCAGTAGTGGGATTGCTCAAAGTGATCGCTGAGAGTGAATTGGCCAGTGTTGATGACTTAAAGAAATTTGATGGGGGAAAATTTCTTTCGGGAACGGGTAAAAAGTTGGTTGAGAAGGGAAAAGAACTTCGAAAGCTGGCTCCGGAAGATGCGCCGAAATCCTTTGCGGATTTGAAAGTTGAAAAGGTCAGTGAAAGTGGTGACAAGGCCAGCTTGAAAGTGACGGTGGATGGTAAGACAGATACAGTTGAAATGGTAAAAGTGGAGGGTCGCTGGGTTCCAGCGGAGATGGCAAAGGAATGGAAAGAGATGATTGCCGAGGCCAAAAAGAGCATTGAAGAGATGTCCACTGAGACAATGGCCAAACAAAAGCCGCAACTAATGATGATGATGGCAGGTATCGAGGCAGGTATGGATCAGCTCAAAAACGCCAGCTCACAGGCAGAATTCGATACGACTGTTCAAGGGCTTTTTATGGGAATGATGCCTCACTGAATCAATATTTCACGGACAAAATTCAAAAGCACCTGGTTCCGGGGCGTCGCCGCAGGGGACGGGATTTCCAGCGAAATCGACCCAGTCGTTTTTGAATGCGTCCGGGCTTCCCACATCGATGAGGGGGCTGTCACTTGCCAGGGTCAATTCGTCCACCAGCAGTTTGGGGTCGGTAATTTCGATGGTATCCGCGTCCACCCCCCATGGCGTTTTGGGGACGAATACATTGTTGTAAAAATCATCGGAATCTGGGGGAATTGTCATCATGGCCATTCCCTCTGCGTCTTCTTTCACGATGAACAGATTGTTGCGCACAGTAATGTCACCGGCCTCGATGAATCCCTCGTAGTGACACAAAGCACCGTTGCCGCGATTCCCTTCGAAACAGCGCAGTCCTTCGTCGCAGTCATCATCGGTTTCGCATGATTCGTGTGGGTATTTGGGGTCCTGATCAAAGAAAAGTCCAAAAGAGCCGGCGCCTCCCTGAGGAATATCGTCATTGGCTGCGCCATGAATCAGGGTGTTGTGCTCAAAAACCAGATTTTCGAAATCTGTGTTAACCGGTTGCAGCAGGTACATCCACATGGCGTCCACCACCAGATTGTAGGCAACATACGAATTTTTAACCACAGCGTGATTGAACTGAATCGGGTCGGGACCATTGCCGAAATTTCCAGCGCATGCTTCAAAAAGTCCCACACTGCGTTCGCAGTAGTTATGATGGAAAAAGACATTTTCAACGACTTTTAATGATTCATTGACAATGATTTCCAGGCAACCTCCCTCCGCGCCATTGAGGGTGGTGTTTGGGCCCCAGCAGTTAACTGCGGCGTTCCAGGCCACTTCGTTGTTGGAGCTGTTCACCACGTAAGCCTCAGAACCGCCGGAGGTGTTCACGTCGCCACTATCGCCGCTCATACCTGAGAGATCATGAACGTAATTGCCAATAATCAGATTATTTTCACCGCTGATGGACATGCCGATTTCGAAATCACCGTATTCTTCCCCTTCGATGGCGCCGTCCACCTCGCAATCCCGTATGATGTTATTGTCCGTGGAAATCACAAATCCAAGGCGCGCTTCCCCTTTGATTTTAATGCCTTCGATAAGATTGTCGCCCCCAGGGGAAACTGCGGCCATACCACCCCGGCCGGGATTTTCCCCCGGTTTGATATAAATAACTGGACGCGGTCCCTCGCCGTATGTGGTAATCACGCTGCCCGGGCTCGGACGCAGGCCGCCTGCCAGTGTCCACTGTCCACCTCGTTCGAAATGTATCGCCACTGCACCGTTTCGCGGAATATTTTCTGTGGTCGCCCATGCTGCATCGGGGGTCTCTCCACTGTTGCTGTCGTCACCGCTGTTGGAAATGTAGTAATGCGTTGCCAGCTGGTCGGCATTCCTGTCGATGGGAATATTGGAGTGCCCCGTAAAATTATTGATGTATCCCCACTCATCATTCCCATCACTGTCCGAATTGCCGTCTGAATCACTGTCTGAATTACTGTCTGAATCACTGTCTGAATCGCCGTCTGAATCACTGTCTGAATCGCCGTCTGAATCGCCGTCTGAATCCGAATCGCCGTTTGAATCACTGTCTGAATCGCCGTCCGAATCGCCATCGGCATCCGTTTCTCCGTTTTGCGCTGAATCCGACTCCGTGTCGGCATTTTTTTGAGACTGAGCATTTTGAGAGCATGCACAAAGGGCGATGCCTGCGCACCCAAAAATCGCGTAAAGTATCGCTTTCATTTACTCCTCCTCCTTTTTTTATTCTGTGAAATGGCGCCAGATTCTGTCAGAAATGAATCCAGACACCGCAATCGCTTAATCGTACTGTTTAAGCCGCCCCGGGAAGCGGAAGAATGAATAAGTCAGATATTAAATGATTATCAACAACAGAGTGATTGGCTCGCTCTTCTTTGGGGGGAAAATTCATATAAAAACTGGATTGGGGCATTCATATCGAATTTACAATTACCATTGATGGGTAAAAGAGATATAACTCCAAGAGATATAACTCCATCCTTGGGAATGGAGGTTGTGGAAAGGCAACAAGGCATGATGGATTGGTTATGACAGAACCAGTAAAATTGAGTGTTCAACGGGCCATTGCGGCTCGCCACCATTTGGTAACTTCTTCTTTCAATACTGCGTTTCGCGTTTTTAACGGCTTTACCGAAGGCGACAAACAGTTCGTGATCGAGGTTTTCGGTCGAACGGTAGTCATTAACGATTATCGAGACATTCTTACGGATGACGATGTCGGTAAGCGGCCGGATGCGCTGATGGCGATTGTTTTGGATGAGCTGCCTTTTGTGCGCACCGTTGTTTGGAAACAGCGCAAATCATCAGACGCGAATCTGCGCAACGGCGTTTTGCTGCTGGGGGATAAACCGGACACGCGAATCGTTGAAAATGGAATCCAATACGCACTGGACATTACCATGAACCGGGATGCCGGCTTTTACGTGGACACCCGTCTCCTGCGACAATGGACCGCCCGTAATCTTTGCTCAAAACGTGTACTGAATACATTCGCATATACTGGCAGTATCGGTATCGCCGCCATGACTGTGGGCGCGAAAGTGGTACAGACGGACCTGAACCGACGGTTTTTAAATCTGGCCAAGCAGTCGTGCAGCATAAACAGGCTTCCCATTGTGAAACGGGATTATATTTTCGGTGATTTTTTTCTGGTGGTGAAACAGTTGCAACGACAAAGGGAATTATTTGACTGCGTATTTCTGGATCCCCCTTTTTTTTCGCAAACACAGCGGGGGAGGGTGGATTTGGAACAGAATATGACTCGATTAATTAACAAGGTGCGTCCGTTGGTCGCAAGTGGGGGCCATATTGTGGCCGTGAACAATGCGCTGTATGTGAGCGGTGAGGAGTACATGGCGTCTTTGCACAAAATGTGTTTGGACGGATGCGTTTCTGTGGAAGGAACGATTGATATTCCACAGGACTGCATTGGGTACTCGGATACTATTCGAAATGAATTGCCGGTTTCTCCAGCCCCCTTTAATCATGCGACCAAAATCGCTATACTGAACATCCGTCACCGGTAATGACTGTTGTTTGGTGAAAAGGGCCTGTGCTTCGCTCGCGTGTTTACAGCATTTTTCGGTGGCATATCAAAAAAGCAGTACGCTCCCGTCTCTAACTGGTTGCAGAACAGAAAAAAATCGCTCAAACTCCATCGCAGGGACAATTGCACACCGAGCATTTGCCGAACGCCAGACCGATTCCTGTTAGCGTTGATAGTGTCAGACTGCAGGGAACTCAAGAGAATCGGTGGGACGAAAAGCGCTGACCAGGTCATCTGGCGCCGAAATCGGTCCAGTCCTGGCTCAAACGGGTATTCGTTGAAAGAATATCTACTTTCAAAGTGGTGTGTATCAAAAAATGCGTCGGGCGTCTCGACCTTAAATTCGCAATTGTCCGGGCACAAAAGTAAAACGGCAGCAAACATTCCTTCAAAGGAGGTGTGGAATGAACTCCAAATCCTTTCCGGTAAGACTTCATGTTTTATATGCCCGCGATGCCCGGCGTGCTCTGGTGATACGCAGGGATGCGTCCCGGTACACTTGCGTTGTTGACTGGCATAGAGACACTGGCGCGTTTACGATTTCCCAATGGTTTATGGGGCAGATATATGAACGCCGGTCTGACATTTCTCCCGATGGTGTGCACTGGATTTACTTTGCCATGAATGGGAAATGGCAGGCCGAAACCCGGGGCGCCTGGACAACGGTGGCTCGAACGCCCTGGCTCAAAGCCGTTTCTCTGTATGGCAAGGGGAACTGTCGCGGAGGAGGAGGCCTCTTTTTGTCAAACCGCACATTCTGGCTCAACGATGCCTTCGATCACTTCTCTCTGTTTGAGGATACCCGTGTGCATCGCTCCCAGGGATATCATCCTGAGCAGCACTTCGGCGGGGAATGCCCCCATGTGTATTACAACCGCCTCATGCGGGATGGCTGGACGTTGCTTAAGTTGCGTGAGGGCACCGACGGCGACCTGGTCACCTGGTTTGAAAAAACCTTATCCAATGAGTGGCGTCTTCGAAAAATCTGTCATGAAGACGCGTCTTTCAAGGTCAGCAGGGAACGCTACCGGGATGAACATGAACTGCTCCATATGGATGCAATTATACCCGTAACCGATTGGGAGTGGGCGGACTGGCTGGACGAAACGTTGGTTTTCTGTAGAGCGGGCGGCCTTTATCGTCAGCAATTGAGCGCCTCTCAAACGCTTGCAGAGCCGGTGCTCATTCACGATTTCAACCCGTACACATACCGGGAACGCATCCTGCCATTGGCATCCGAAGGCGAAGACGATTTATTGAGTCATCCTCTATGAAACTGAGTGTGTCAAGACTCCCTTTCAAAGCAGATATTCCGGTGTATTTTTCTGTGAGTTTCAGGCAGCAGGAGATGTAAGGGGGTGACGCCGAATCAGTCTTCTTTTTTATGATCGTCCCGCCACATGCGCAGTTTCAGCTCGGCAGCGCGAATTCGCGCGTTGCGATAGTACTGACTTTCGGGGTGACGGCGCATGAGGGCTTTGAGTACTGAGAGCGCTTCATCTTTCTGGTGGGCATCTTCATGACTTTTGGAAAGAAACCACAGGGCGTCGTCGGACAACTCTCGATTTAAATGCTCCTCAATTACTTTCTGCAAAATCGCGATGGCTTCGCGGGGTTTGCCCTGTAGTCTGAGTGCGTTGGCCATTTCGATGCGTGCCGCTTTGGCATGACCGGCATCATCCTTGTATCGCAGACTTTCCTTAAACTCCTGCACTGCTTCCGGATATTTTTCCGCGTTCATTAAATCCAGCGCTTTAACATAGTGCTCCATGGACAAATCATTGCGAAATCGTTCCACAACATCGTTAAGGAGTTTTTGTTCAAGATATGTTAGCGCAGATACGTTCAGCTTGTCGTATGCGTCCAGAGTCGCCTGCCGTTCACCTTCGCTGATAAGCTGGTAAATGGCCACCAGATCTTTGTCACTTTGTGGAACATCCTCGGTGCCTTCCACCTTTTTGAGGGCCGCCAATTCCGCGGTTGCTTTTTCGGATTCTTTAGTTACTCGCGCCAGCTCTCCTTCGAGAGACGCCTGTCTGGCGCTATACGCCAGTTGTGCCCCCAGAACTGCGAGCGCCGCGATGATCAGGTAAACCACAAACGAGTTGGCCGACAGACTTCGCTCGTAAGCGGATTGACGCTTTGCAATGGACCTCATATCGGAACTGAGGGAATTGGTCAGGTTGTTTGATTTTATTATCAGCGCCCTGGCTTCAATGATTTCCTTTTCGATTTTTCTTAGTTCGTTCGATCCATCCATGCCACACCAATTATCAGAAGTTCCATGCTACGTCCATGCGCAGGTGAAATTTATTTCGCACTTACTGCGCTTGAACGCGTTTGTTTTGGGTTTCTGTTGAGAACCTGTTTGAGCTGCGTCAAATCTTCCCCGTTAAACTCCCGGGTAACGCCTAAAATTCCAAAGAATATAATCAACACGCCAATACAGTGCACCAGCGTCATCATTTTTCCGTCTCCCGGGAAAAATTGGGCCGCACCAATAGCTGTGGCTGCGGCCAGTATCACTCGCAACAGCGACAAGGGGGGGATGAACGCTTTAAATTCCCGATATATGAACACCAGACTGAGGCTCAGCGCGATACCCATCCCAATGGAAGTGCCAGAGGCGGTTCGCGTCAGAATTTCGGTATCGGCATTTTTTGCTGTTGAAAGGAAAAAGATGTTGAGCCCGAGTACTGCGCCCATGCCAATCAGCACGGTGGTCAGCGCATGCCACTTTCTTCCTGCCGCATTGAGAACTGTGTTGGAAATAACCAGCAGACCAAATGCGATGATACCGATAGACAGGATTTGCAATGCCGGAGAGGCGACGTCGTACCCCGCTGGAAAAACCAGACGCATTGCTCCTTCAGCCACACCGCAGAATACAGAGGCCAATCCCGCCAGCAGAATCAGCGTGAACCGAAATGTGCGTCCGATGTAGCGACGGGCCACCGACATGTCTGCTTCCCGGACCACTTTTGAAATGAGAGGGAATACAACAAATGCAATGGATATGACGGCCTGATAGGGAATAAATGCCAGCTGCTGAACGGCTTTATACAGACCCGCCTGAATATTCATCCATTCTCCCGCCGCTGCTTCGGACATCCCGGAGGCGCAGGCCAAATCCGGTGCAAATCCCGAGAGTACGTATAAATCCGCCATCATTACCAGATTTAGAACGAACGTGTACGTAATGATGACCCAGGCGAAGGAAATGAATTTTTTTCCTTCAAACGGAGCGGTTCCCGGAGTGTTCCGGGTGACGAATGCAGCGGATGCAGCGATTAGCACAGCGGCGCAAACGAATCCCAAAACGGTTCCCAGCACTTCAAATCCTGCAACCACAAAGCCTATCATCAACACCATTTTTATGGCTGTATATGCCACATCGAACAGTGCCTGAGCCCGAAACCGGCGTAACCCGTTGAGGCTGCCGATAAAAACGGAATAGCAGGAGTATGCCAGAATTATCACCGCGCTCAGATGCATGTATCGCGTGATAGTATCGTCGGTGCTGTTAAACCAGTATTTGGAAATGATGCCGCTAAGCAGAGCGTACAGCAGCGCGATTGCAAATCCCGCCACCCCCATTATCCGCAATGCCTGGTATCGTACCGATGCTGCAGTGGCCTCATTTTCGGCAGTGAATTTTGAGACGGATTGAATTGTTCCGGTTACAATTCCATTATTTACGAAGGACACGCCTGTCAACACAAGCGCATATACCCCGTACATGGCTTTTCCTTTTTCAGCGTCTCCGGCAGCAGCCCATTCAAACAGCCTTGGGAGCACAAATACCAGCACCCATCCCATTACCAAAAACCACAATTTGGCAAAGGTAATGTAGATGACTCCCATGCCTGTGTTTTTCACAATATCGCTGTTTGATTTGGTTTCCGCCATGGCGGGAATAAATAACAGCAATTATGGGATTTCCAAACAAATTTTAAATAGCTAAATCCGATAGTTTTATAACTGGTGCCCAATGCTCTTAAGACACTAAAAAAATAGAATAAAATAAAATTAAAATGTTGATTTAAGTTGTAGTGATTTCATTTTTCTATAATTGCTATAGTAAAGAAGAATGCCTCTTCTCTAATTTGAGATTGATTAATAGGGGCAGTAAAATATTTCATGGCACAAATCGACCACGTTCTACAAAGTTTCACTTTCCATCATGCGGACGGAAACACCGATCTTGTAATGGAGGCATATCAGTACTCCCTCGAAAAACACAAGGGGCAAAAGCGGCGTTCCGGGGAGCCATATATTGTTCATCCCATGTCTGTGGCCAAAATTGCGGCAGACATGGGCCTGTGTGAACCCTCCATCTGTGCGGCGCTGCTGCACGATGTGGTGGAGGACACCGACACTACCAAAGAAGAAATTCGTGAAAAGTTTGGCAAAGATGTGGCCCTGCTGGTGGACGGCCTTACCAAGCTCGACAATGTCCATTTTGTACATAAGGAAGAGCGACAGGCGGAGAGTTTCCGCAAGATGCTCATTGCCACCGTGGACGACATTCGCATTCTTCTGATAAAGCTCGCCGACAGACTGCACAATATGTCCACACTCGCGGCGCTGCCTCCGGAAAAACAGGAACGCATTTCCCAGGAAACGCGCGATATTTATGCGCCATTGGCTGGCAGACTGGGATTGGCCTGGCTCAAAGCAGATTTGGATGACTTGTCGTTCAAATATCTTGAACCGGATAAATATTACCAGTTGGCCACGGCGGTCAAGAAAACGCGTAAAGAACGCATGCTTTTTATTAATAATGTCAAGAAGGAGCTGGAGGCGGTGTTGCACAGTCGCGGATTCGAAGCGGAGGTCTCTGGCCGTTTGAAGAATCTGCATTCCATCCATATGAAGATGGTGCGCAAGGATTTGGAGTTCGATAAAATTCACGATGCCATCGCGTTCAGAGTGCTTTGCGACACGGTGGAACAATGCTATGCCATTTTTGGCGTCATCCACTCCAAATGGATCCCGGTTCCCGGATATATCAAAGATTACATTGCCATGCCCAAGCCGAATCATTATCAATCGTTGCATACAACGGTGGTCTGGGATGGCGGCGAACGGATGGAGATACAGATTCGCACGCGCGAAATGCACCAGATCAATGAATATGGCATCGCCGCCCACTGGGCGTACAAAGAAGGCACCCAGGCGAACGAAAAAGATGTGTATCAGTGGTTGCGCGAAATTCTTGAAAATCAGAGCGACCTCGATGACTCCAGGGAATTTTTCGATTCGGTTAAAGTCGACTTGCTTCACGAGGACGTCTTTGTGTTTACGCCGGCCGGCGAAATTAAAACACTGAGTGCCGGCGCCACACCACTGGATTTTGCCTATGCCATTCACACCGAAGTGGGACACCAATGTCGTGGCGCACGCGTCAACGGCGTGATGGTGCCATTCGATACCACGCTTCAGAGTGGTGACCATGTGGAAATCCTTACTTCCAACGAGCAGAGACCATCTCTAGCTTGGCTGGATATTGCCAGGACGAGTCGGGCCCGCAATAAAATCAAGGCGTTTTTACGCACTGAGCAGCGGGAGCAGTCGTTACAGGTGGGCAAACGACTACTTGAAAAAGCACTTCGACGCGAAGGTATTTCATATTCAAGAATGATGAAAACCGGTGAACTGGATAAGCTGGCTCCCCGATACAAACTTGCCAATGCCAACGATGTGATCGCCGCTATCGGTTATGGAAAACTCGACGAGAATTCCGTTGTGTACGATTTACTTCCGGAGGATGCCAAAGAGGAAGTCAAATCTCACATTAAGGAAACCGCATTTGAAAAGCTGATTCGCAAGGTGAAATGGCAGGACGATGGCATTGTCATTGACGGTGTCGACAACATGCTGGTTCATTTTGCCAAATGCTGCAGCCCGCTGCCCGGTGAAGCCGTTATCGGATACATCAGTCGTGGCAGAGGGATAATTGTTCATCGCCAGGGGTGCCAGCAGGCTGCTTACCTGGAGAAGGACAGGCAAACCAAAGTGAGGTGGAGCGAACACGCCACCAATAAGCGTCCGGTAAAACTTCAGATAGTCTCGGGGGATCGTCCCGGTATTCTCGCAACTCTAAGCAACTCCTTTCAGAGCCGACACATTAACATTTCGACTGTGCACTGCGACACCAGTGATCCGGCGGGCGCCGTGAGCACATTCACCTTTCCCATTGATAACGCTGCGCAGCTGAAGGATCTCATCCGAACCCTGAAACAGACCAAAGGGGTTTACGAGGTGACGCGTCTGCAAAGCTGAGCGGACGGGATAATATTCGTCTCACCGATGTTTTTTCCTTTGTGCTGTTTTCCGAATAGTAAGATTTTTGCAGAACCTGTGATATATTTGCCTCTATGAGACATCACTTCGCGGCATTATTGGTAGTTTTTGCGTTCATTGCCGGTCCCGGGTGCTCTGGCAAAGGTGGCGAGGTTGCCGCTGTTGTGGCGACCGGCGCGACACTGAAAGCCGTTCAGGTTGCCAGAGAGAAAAAATCGCCCCAACGGCTTTCGGCATCTTCTCAGGGTGACTGCTGTGTCGTGTGTGGGGAGTGCACTTTTCCGTGCGGCAATCGGTGTGTTGCAAACGGTACACTTTGTACACGTCCCAAAGGCTGCGCCTGCACTGCGGATGAATCCGTTCCAGAGGGAACTCCCAGACCTGAACCCAATCCAATTGACTGCAATCAGCACGGAATGTACACCATCGAACCGTAAATGTCGTGGATATTTTCAGTTTAAGAAAAAAGTGGGTGTCTGAAGCAAGACTTATCTTGCCAGCATCTTACAGTTGCGGACGTAATCGGCTGGGCCTTCACACTCGGAACATTTTTTGTACGCTGCTTTGGATTCATCTGTTTTATTCTGCAGCTGGTAGATGTACCCAATGGCCAACCAGGCTCTCGCATTGCCGGGATCAAGGGCTGTGGCCTTAAGGGCATAGCTGAGCGCCTCCTTCTGAAACTTTCGCCGTTCCATGGCTGCCAACGCATATTCAGTCATTGCTTCAACTCCGTTTGGATTCAGCGCGATAGCCGATTCAAGAACCTTTAGCTGTTTCGGACGGGGCAGGTTGGACGCTTTTTTCAGTAGCTTTTTGTATTCAGCCATCGTCGCTTCATCAATGGGCGCCGGCGTTGCGCTGGAATCCGCAAACGCAACATGAGAAACTGTTTCCGAGTCAACAACATTTTCCGGCTCTTTTATTGCCTCTGTCTCATTGTCCGCAATGGTTTCGCTATCCGTCTTTGGACCTGAATCCGTCGCAGAGCCGATAAGTTCTTCGGGTTTCTCCTCAGAGGGGCTGGACTTCGATTCAGGTTTTCCATTTGCCTGACCGGTCTTATCTGCGGTGGATACCTTCGCGTCACCGTCGCCTGGTTTGAGTACAAGGTGGGTTCCAAAAATAACCGCTGCACCACCGCCCAATACAATTACCAATGCTGCTGCAATCAGTATCTTTGTGAGCGTTCCCCGGGATGCGGCACTGTCCAGTTCCGCCCACTCATCCTCGAGCGCGTCTTCTTCCTCGTCCGCCAATTCGTCCGCCGGCGCCGACTCCTGTGCGCCACTATCCGTCTGTTTGTCTTCAGACTCTTTGTTCGCAGCATCGACATCTGTGGATTTTGCTGCCTGCTGCTCGGCATTGGCATCTGAAATGATTTTCTCGGCCAGTTTTCCGGTAACCGTAGTTGTTTCTTCGTCGGGAGCAAATGACTCGTCGCTCTTTTCAAATTCATCCTCATCAACAACGGAGGTTGGTGTGGTCATATCCACATCACCAGTGCCGGTGACCATCTCGTCAAAATCAGTGGGGGCGGCCATTCCTGTGACTGTCATCGCCTGATCTGCAATGGTTGTCTCGACTGCGGCGCTGGTGTCTTTGGGGCCCGCGTCCCTTTTTTTAGCCTGCCCATCGGAAATATCAACATTTGGTGATGCACCGGCCTCGTTGGCCTGTTTCTGCATCGGTACTCGATTGGAAGCCTCCACAGGTTGATTCGATTGATTCGCCTCAATTGTCGGCGGTGGATTTGTGGGCGTCCTTGAGACATGGAGCATCATTGTTTGATGCTCAGACGGCACCGCAGCATTGACCCCGGATGGCGGAATCGTGGTCCTTTGACGCTCGGCACCTGGCGGTGGTGATAATCTATACTCGTCTGCCTGGGGGGGGGACGGTGGTCGGGTTTTCCGTTCATTTTCCTCAGACAATGCAATGTCTGAAGAATCCGCTGGAATGACTGTATCTTCCAGATTGTCGTCGGGAGAAATGGACTCGTCGTCCGTTTCGTAAGGGGCCCGTTTCGGAGGAGCCGTTTCAACTTCCTCTGGCCGCATCCCCATATCGTAGATAAGTCCTTCAAAATATAATTTGGTGATAATGGTCAGCGCTTCCAAATCCCCAAGCGGACAAAGATTAACCACTTCCATTAAGGAACGACGACCATCGAAATGTTTGAGCAGTGTGTTGATTTCATCCGGAATCTCTCCCAGTCGTTCCGCGAGAAGCTGATCGTCAATGTCAAAAATCGAGTTCAATGACGGCAACTGCTCCTGCAACCGGCCCCACTCATCAAGACGTCGCATCCCTTCCATTAGCAGGCCCTGTGTCGAAAGGGATATGGAGTCTTTGTGGGTCACGTTTTTAAACTCGATGTGAAAATGTCCATCCGACCACACCAGCATTCGATATACGGCTTCTTCTCCTTTTCGACTGGAAGTGGAAGCGTCTATCACCTTGCCGTTTCTGAAGAAAATGTCGCCCGCGTCGCCTTCTCTCTCCACGTGAATCACACCGGATTTTTGGCTGATATCGATAGTTTGAATGAGATCGATAATCCCCATATCGCTGAGATTGCCGGCAAATTCCGTTTTAGAACCACGGGTTTCCAGTTTCTCCCGCTGACGGCGCTGCATCACCAGGGAGACCCGTGCCAGAATTTCGCGAATAAAAATAGGCTTGGTCAGATAGTCTTCCACGCCCTGTTCCAGCCCGCGAATCTTGTCTTCTATGGATTTTTGAGCGGTCAGAAACATCACCGGAATATCCTGCCATTCCGAGTTGTCACGCAGTCGTTCAATCAATTCAAACCCATTCATCTCCGGCATTGTAGTTTCAGTGATGATCATATCCGGAACCGAAATTTGTATTTTTTCAATGGCATCAAGGCCATTCGCAGCGCGCGTTACGCTGAAACCCGCTTTTTTGAGGCTGACTTCAAGCACTCGCAAACTTTTCGGATCTGAATCAACAATTAACAGATGTTGTTTTGCCACAGTTAACCCTACCTGATTTTATCGCTCGATTAATAAAGGCTAAGTATTGTCTTTAGATAGTCATTTTTCAAGTATTAGTTAAAACACTTTTAGAAAATTTACAATACATCCTGTTTCGAAATAAAAGAATAACCAGCATCACCCTTGGCAAAATGCTGTTTGCGTTCTGTCAGAAAGAATACTGACAATCTACTGAAAATATATTATAAATAGATATATTGTCGGTGCAATCACATCGATATTTCAGCTATTGTGGAAAACCCTTGACTTTAACACCTACACTCGAGTACCACAAAACGTGGAAAACAAACAAAGAATTAACAGTCAACCTACTTTAAAATCTAAGGAGTGAGCGCTGTGAAAAAAATCTCTTGGATAATTGGAATCATGGTTCTGGCGATAGCATTGTTCGGTTGTGACAAATCACTCGCTGTAAAGGACATTTCTCCCAAAACCGGCAATGTGGCGGGGGGCGAACCGCTGGAAATAATCGGCACCGGGTTTAACAACAACATGGGGATCTCGGTGTACGTTGGTGGCAACAAAGCCGACAATGTTTCCATTCAAGGCAGCGAAAAACTGATAATCAGTACACCACCTGGAAATGAGCCAGGGCCAGTTGACGTTCGCATCACATTTGATAACGGCACTGATGATTTTATTATCTCAGGCGGTTTCACTTATGTGAAAGAGAGCGCTGGCGCAATGGATATTCGAGAATTGGGCTCCCGTAAAAGCCAGCGGGAAAAATAGGTATCAACCTGTTTTGTCGAATTACCAATCTATTTTTTCTACACAGTTATTACATGTTCCCGGACAGGATTGTCTTGTCAGGTTTCTAACCCACGACACAGTTTCGGCCGTCTGATTTTGCAGCATAAAGCTTCTCATCGGCGAGAGCGATCAGTGTTTCTGCGTTACAATGTTCTTTGTCCAGGGTTGCAACCCCAACGCTTACCGTAACGGGAATAATCACATTTTCAAAGCGAAACACCGTTTCAGATACCAGTCGTCGTAATTGCTCTCCAAATTTCATCGCACCTGCCTTGGGTGTCTCCGGCAGCAATATGACAAATTCCTCGCCACCGTAGCGGGCGAATAACTCACCTGAGCGAATCCGATTCGAAATTTCACGGGCCATCTGGTACAGGATTGTATCGCCAGCGAGATGCCCATACGTGTCATTGATGTTTTTAAATCTATCGATGTCGAACAAAATCAGTGAAAGTGGGCGACTATGGCGCACCGCTCGTGCGGTTTCCCGTTCAATTTCTCCCATGAAAAAGCGCTTGTTGTTGATATTGGTGAGACCATCAACAATTGCCATCCTGTAAATTTCTTCGTGATACGCGGTTTCCACATTGGAGCCGACAAGATATTTGAAAATAGTCCCGCCAATTTTAATTTGGTCGCCCTGATTCAATGGGGCGGAAATGATTGGACGTCCATTCAGGTACGATCCATTTGTGCTTTGTAAATCCGTCAGAATCCGGGTTTTTCCCTCCAGTGATACTTTGGCGTGCTTTCTGGAAACCGCATTTTTAGGAATCACAATATGATTCGACGAATCCCTTCCAATGGTTATGGCATCCTCTCCCAGCTCCCATTTGCGTCCCAACTGTGGGCCGGGGGGATATATCTGAACCAATGCATCGTGGCGTTCCATTGCGCCAACAAATGTAACGTCCTTGGTTGACACTGTTGTCATTTCATGATCATCAATAAAAGAACTCATCAATATCCTTTTTTCAACTGCTCACCCTGGCAAAATCCTTCAGTCATTCAACAAAGTTAAAGACGCCGATTTGTTTATACAGTTTAGATTTAATGTTTTTTTTGTGCAACCGGGATTAATTTTTTGTGCAGCAGGATTACATCGCAGCGGAACTTCTGATAAAAAAAAATGATGCACATTGGTAATTTACCCCCAAATTGGCACTTCTTAAGCAAGGCTGTTCAAAAGGAAGGTGCCATTGCGGTAGGCGTTTCAGCGTCCAATTTAATTCCTGACTGGATAAAAGAGCGGTTTATGAGTTGGGTGAGTTCGCCTCATTCGGGAAACCTTCATTACTTGAAAAAAAATATCGATGTTCGTTTGAATCCGCGTCTGGAAGGCATATTAAAAGATTCCCAGGCTGTTGTCAGCATCGCCTTTCCTTATGGTAAGCCAATGGCTTTGCCCCCCATCTGGAATTATGTTGCCACACATGCAAGGGGACGTGACTACCATAATACCCTCCGCAATAAATTGACCCGTATCGCAACTCAAATTGCAAGCGTATACCCAGGGTTAAAATGGAGAGTGTTTGTCGATAGTGGCCCCGTTATGGAGAGAACCTGGGCAGTATTGTCTGAGCTGGGCGTTATTGGCAGAAACGGCATGATAATCGTTCCTGGTTATGGTGTGAAAGTATTGCTTGGCGAAATCTTTATATCCAACGCTCCTTTGGACAGAGTGGCGTTTTCGACAATACCTCGTGAACCGTTCTCTCTTTGCGATGCCAGTTGCCGCCGATGTCAGCGTGCCTGTCCTACCGGTGCATTGAGTGAAGATGGATTGGTCGATGCAGGGAAATGCCTTTCTTGTCTCACTGTGGAAAGACGAACGTACACAATTCCCGAGAATATACGTCTCCACCTGGACAAATTTTTCGGTTGTGATCGCTGTATTGATGCCTGTCCTCACAATCGCGCTCAGTTCAGTATTCTTGAACCACCAGCTATCGCTAACATTGCAAATTCATTGGAGGAATTTGTCTATGCTCCTGCTGAGTCGCTGCAGCAGCTTTTGGCGGGCACCTGCCTTTATCGAACGGGTGCGGTTCAGTTGCAACAACAGGCACAGTTTCTTTTGGACAATTCTTCATACCGTTGTTTGGGGTATAATAGTGATGGGAAGGAAGTGAAATAGAAATGTGGGGGTGAGCATCCGAGCAATGTAATGTTCCGGCTGAATTGTGTGTCTTTTAGTCAGTTTCAATTGCGTTGTCTTTTTTTTCGTGGACAATGGCGCCCATGACGGAATCATCACCTAAAATAAAATCGTATTCATCAAATTCCAACATCGTGGACGTGGCTTGCAAAGGCATTGATATTGATGCTGCATTTGATGTCGACGAAATTGAGGAGCGCGCTCAGCAGATTCTGGCGTTCATGGGGTGCAATAGATGTGAACTTTCAGTGGTTCTATGCAATGATTCGTTTATTCAGGAGTTGAATCAGGAATATCGACAAAAAAATATGGCAACAGATGTTTTGTCATTTCCGTTGTCCGAAATACCGCTTGAGAAACCGTTGGATACTTTGCTTGGCGATGTTGTTGTATCCGTTGATACCGCCCTCCGGCAGGCGACCGAGTTTAATGATTCTCTTATGAATGAAATGACTTCGCTCATCGTACATGGTATTTTACATCTTTTAGGATACAGTCATGAAAACGATGAAAATGAAGCCAAAATGAAGGCGATGGCGTTTGAGCTGCTAAACCTGTTTAAAAATTAAATTCCATTCTTGACACTTTTCTCCACCTGCCGTAATCATCCGCTCGAAATACTGTTTTGACTGTGAATAAAAAGTTTGCACTGTCTCCAGTTACACTGAGTCTTTATCTACCTCCAGATGAACAGAATCCAAGTTGATTTTATCGGCGTATTGCTCCAAAGTTATGTGATTATAATGTGTTAGGTCGTTTGGTCGCAAGGTGTGTCAGAATTGACACGTTTATGTGTCGTCGTGCGAAATAATCGTTTTTCCCTGTGAATAAATGGTGGATAAATCGGGGAAGAGCAGCTCCAAGTGGCTGAATTCATTGTTGTGCCACATTTATGATTTTTTTTATGGCGATTGGTTTTTGGACGGTTTTAGCTTGCCTGCTCATCTGCTATTCTGCTGATTTTGTTTTCTCGCTTTTTCGATTAGTTGCGATAACGTTTGATATAGTGATAAAGTGCAAAGCATTCTATTTAACGTTAATAGTTGAGGAATTTGTTCGTCTATTAACCAGACAGCTTTTTGAACGAAGTGGGAATGAATAAAAGCAATAGTGAGGTGTCCATCTCAATGGCAGCGGCTAATCCCAAAGAATATTCCGATATTGAGCTGGTAAATCGCTGCAGAAATGGCGATGAGATGGCCTTTAGTCAATTAGTACAGCGATACCAGAGAAAAGTGTACACAATCGCGCTTGGTATGGTGAAGAATCCGGACGATGCAATGGATATCGCTCAGGAAGGGTTTGTAAAAGTCCATCGCTATATAGGCAATTTCCAGGGAAGCAGCAGTTTTTACACATGGCTATATCGAATTGTGGTTAATTTATGCATAGATCATTTGAGAAAAAATGGAAGATATGCCAGCGATGAATACGATGAACGGACGCACAATAGAGAGGGCGGACAGGGCCGAGGCGTTTTGTCTTCCAATCTGGGAAACAATCCTTCAGCAAATTTGGGCAGGAAAGAATTGGCGGCCTATCTGCAAAGGGCGATTGAGGATCTGCCTCCCTATCACAGAGCAGTTATTCTAATGCGAGAAATCGAAGGAATGTCGTACTCCGACATGGCTGATACACTCAATATTTCCAAAGGGACAGTGATGTCCAGATTGCATCATGCACGACAAAAACTCCAGGCTGCACTGCAACTCTACCTGGAGGGAGACTTATCGGTGGACTAAGATGAAGCAAGACGAAAAAATCCTGGCACAATATTACGACGGCGAGCTAAACGAGAGAAAAAGTGCTGAAGTAAAGAAACAGCTCGACTCCTCTCATGAAGGCGCATTGGCACTTGAGAATATGACGAAAATAAGTCAGTTGTTTCAGGTGTTGCATGAACAATCACAGGAATCGACTTCATTCGAGGGATTCGACAAACGTGTTATCAATGCCATCCGTTCTCAAAAAACACCTGTACCATTTTCAGAGAAATTAAGAGTTTGGGCGACGGAGTTTTTCGCACATAGAAAACTCGTATGGATTCCAGCTGCATCCGTCGCAGGCGCGGCCTGTGTTGCAGTTTTGGCCGTTGGCCTTCAAAACAGCAAGCAAATGATTCCTACTATGCCCGATAGAACGGATTCGAGTACATGGCAAGCAAGTGGAACTACCGATTCGATTGTATCTACTGTGGCGGTGACGGCTCCCAGTGAAATGAATGTAGAAGAATTCAGTCTTGAAACGGATAATGGACAACGTATTGCAGTTGTCTGGATCGACGAATAGGCGCGACATGAAAAAAGCGACTTCTATGCATATTGTAAATGTCTCCACCATAGTTTTCTTTTTAGCTGCTTCGTTCATTTCATTTCGAGCGGATGCGGCGGATGAACAAATTGTTTGCAAGGTGTTTACCATCGAAGCCACAAATAGCGGTCTCGGCCTGGACGACAGTCTGAAGCAGTACGCATCCATATTTACTCAAAAGCCATTCAATGCGTTTAACAGTTTCAAACTTGTCAGTGAAAAAGAATATCGCCTTGCCCCAAACCAACCCCTTAAGTTGACACTCCCTGAGCAATTGATTGGAACTCTCGAATATCGAGGAATGAGTGGCACCAGGCTGAAGTTGAATTTGAAGCTTTCGAGGCAGGACTGTTCCCCCATTTTGATTGAAGGAACCGCAGGAAATGGCGTTCCTTTCATGGCTGCCGGGTTGAAAAGTCCCAACGGCCGCTGGGTGCTTGCCGTAAAATGTAAGGATTGACAGCTCTTTCGCATGTGAGAGAACAGCACATTTGGTACATAAACACCTAATTTCATTCTTTTCTACAATACTGCTGACGGCGTTTATTGTCTGTACGTCTGCCGCATTTGATACGGATAATCGAGACACACCAAATGTTCGCATTGGTGCGGATTCGGGCATTACCTTGCTGGATGAAGACTTGTTCATATCTGTTCTGGTGGAATTTGAGCTTGGTGTGGATGGATTTGAAGTGGTTCTGTTGGCGCCTTTTCGATTTCGTGTGTTCGATAACGCTCCTTCTGACAACGGGGTGCTTAGGAGCCAGGACTGGGACGATTCCTCCGATTGGGCCAGAATCGTTCGAACGTTGCGATTTGAACATCATTTTTCCCACGGATCTTTGGAACTATATGCCGGGGAGTTGAATGGCGTACATCTGGGGCATGGAGAAATCGTCAGCCATTATTACAATTCTGTAGACATGGATGCTTATCACGGAGGTATCAAATTTTTTGCTGATTACCGTGGTAATGGAATTGAGTTTCTCATGGATGATGTTGTTGACCCCTCCATTTTCGCGGGGCGTGTAGTTATCGCTCCTTTTTCATGGTTTTCCAGTAAACGACTGGCAGAGCGATTCCAGTTAGGCTTGTATTTTTTTGCAGATAGAGACGCTCCCAGTAGAACCATACGTTACAGTAGGTCGGCGCTGTATTCGATTGGTGCCGATGCGTCTTTCATGTTTGCTGAAACAAAAAAAGCTGGTTTTAGTACATATGTATCTGCAGGCGTGATGGATGGGGACGCAGGATTTCATTGTGGACTTATCGCCGATGTATTATTTTCTGAACGGACGCAACGGGGAATGCATTTTCAGTCCGAATTTCGCTATTCTGGTGAAGACTACTACCCTGCAGTGGTTAATCCCTATTACAACTATAACAGAAGGTATTTCACCAAAGATCCAGTGACTGGGGTATCGAATACGTTTACAGATCATTTGGCCAATACCTCTATGGGGGCGCAATCGGGACCCGGTTTTATGGCAGATATCGAGTTGCAACCTGGCGAAAAATTTACAATGGGAGTCCGATACGATTATCAATCCCGGAATCGTCCCCACTGGATGCTGCTGCGGATTCGCCTCGCTCCAACTGAAAAGATTTCCCTGTCGGTGTTTTACGCGGGACAAGATATAGAGGGGGGTTCGAAGATTTTTTCGTTGGATGCACTAATGGGTGTCGCTTACCATCACCAAATCATGGGCCCGCTTCGTTTCTTTTCAGAGTTCACCAGGCGGCTTCGAGGGATCGATAGCCAGGATGCCGATTGGGCAAATGAAACCATTCTGGGCATTGGTTTGATTGTCAATTTGTAGAAAACCATTCTTCTTACTTTTCAGGCGAATACATTCAGTTGGCAAATTACCGGTTCTTTATCGATAAAAAATCGAATTTTGGTTAAAACATCGTTAAAGCGCACATCGAATTATATATTCTCTCGAAAAGTTGTTCGCTTTCTGCTAAACAGAGGCCCATGCATAATTTGAATACGTTTATTTCGGTAGGGAAATGGTTACGAAAATACGCTGTTCTTTTGATTCTGCTGATAACACTCAGTTGGGAAGTGGGTTCAACATTGCTATATGGAATGCCTCCTGTTCCACAACTGCCGCCTGCGGGATATGTATTGGAACAGGGAGCAGTGACGCTGCAATGGAACAGAGGCAATATCGAGGAGCCCATTACTCTCCAGATTTCAACCACTGAAGACTTTAATGAACCCGTATTTGACAAGGTAGTCAGTGGAATTACGCAGCGGTATGCTGATAATCTTGAGCGCGGTCAGGTGTATTACTGGCGACTGATTCAAAACGATATACCAGGACCCGTTTCCAACTTTGTTGTGTCAGAGCAACACGTCAATTTATAGAGCCAGCAATGAAAACAATACAGAATATTTTTGCTTACATGAGTTATTGGATGCATCGGTACGGGCATCTTCTGTTGCCAGCCAGCGCTGCGGTATTAACTTTTGTCTCAACCTGGATTCTTTTTGGACCCGTATTGAACCGCAGCGGCGACAATATTTATCACCTGATGAACGAGTATGCGATGGCTAATGGTGCTCTGGCCGGTGACAATATACTGGGCCCACTGGGGATGGAATTCGGCCAGCCGGTACTTCGTTTCTATCAATCTTTGTTTTATATGTTCAATGTGGCTGTGCACCTGATAACGGGGATCGATTTGCGCATGGTTCACAATGTGACGTTATGTATCTGTTTTGGTCTTTCTCCGTTCACGCTGTATTACTTCATGCGAAAGCTGGGCATGAATAAATGGACAGCAGGACTGGCTTCGTATCTCAGTATGGTATCTGTCGCTGCGTTTGGTAACTCTTACGAGGCCTTTTATCAGGCGGGAATTGTTACCCAGTCTATGGGTGGATTGTTTTTTCCATGGTTTATGGGGGCGTTTATTGGAATGCTTCGCGGAGAAAACAGTCCGATCAGCGCTGCGCTTTTATTCGCGCTCGCATTTTTGTCACATGCAATTATGGCCGTTTACGCTACTTTTGGCGGCGCCCTCTATTTCCTTATGAGCGAGACCAGCGTTCGGGCGAACGTGAAAAAAGTCGTTATTTTCGGGACACTGGGAATTGCGTTGGTGTCCTTCTGGGTATTACCGTTCATCGAACACAATAAAACCATGCGACCGGTACCCGATCCAATATTTCGAGGAAGCGGTGTGCATTGGTATACCAGTGTGTCGACTGCAGAGTTGATTGATGTGGCCAGCGCCGGGTACATGCTCGACGATGCGCGCCATCAGGGAGATGAACGCAATGATGTTGAGAAGTTCATGGATAAAATCAACATTATTGGGAGTCTTAGCCATCGACCGCCCATTTTCAGCATAATGACTGCCTTTGGTATTATCTGTGCGCTATTCCAACTTCGCAAACTTTCAGTAAGGTTCCTCCTTGGCGGTTTTGCCTTTTCAATTATGCTTTTTGCCGGACCGGATGATTTTCGCTGGACAGGATACCTGCCGTTTATGGACAAAGTGCAGGCGTTTCGCTGTACTTATTTGTATGAGATTTTCGCGTTTGGACTATCCGCGTTGGGTGTGGAGAGTATTATAGCGCCGATATACACGTTTGCCCGCAAGCGAGTTCACTGGTGGGGTAAGGTGCCATTTTTTCTTGTATGGCTGGCTCTGGTCGCTGCAGTGCTGGGCTGGGGGGGATATGAGAGTGTGAAGCTTGGACAGAAGCATCTTGTTATTCGTGAACCCGATATTTTAAACACGGATCTGGATGCGCTTCAAAATATTCCTGATCGGGGATATCCGTTTAAAGTGGAAGTTCGGACCCCGGGACGCCCCAAAATCAGACAGGCGTGGTTTGCCATGAATGGTTATATGCCATTTTGTACGCATTGGAAGGGCACCGGACCCGAAATTACGTTTAAACATTGCGGATATTTGGGAACGCCTAAAAACAGTATTCCAATGTTGGCTATCTCAGGCGTTCGCTGGTGGACAGGGTGGGGCGCTGAAATAAAGCCCATTATCAAAGAAAAAGACGAAGACGGATTGCCCACCACGTTCCGCATCGAAACCGGTAACACCAGAGATGGCAAACCCAATACGTCCCGAGTGACGATGGATACCGGCGCGGAGCAGTTCCTGCGTCCTCTGGTGGGAAGCCCATTACCGGTGGTCTGCAACGACAAGCAGTGGCTGTGGCTGGCCGAAAGCTGGCTGAAAACCTATAGATACAAGTTGTGGGAAGAATCCATGCCGGTCACAATGCGAATCAAGGGCGGTGCGTTGGCGGAAAGCGGGCTCCTGAACCGGGCCAGAGCAATTTTTTATTTTGATCATTCACATGTGAATGAAGATTATGCAGCACTGGAAAGCTTCATTGAAAGCGGCGGCGTTGTGATTTCCCCATTGCCGGTGGAAGGGCTGGATGTCAGAGAGCTCGGTCTGTCTGAAGATCCCTGGCCGGCATTGCCAAAGGGCATTAACAGCGCCGGTGTCAACATGCGGATAACGTTGCGGGAAGAAGTGGATCCGGGGCTGGAAATCGCTCAGATTGAACATGTGAAGCCTGAAAAACATACGTATCAGCAATTTGTTTTTGATGTGGAAAACGTCGAACCTGTTATCGCGGTGCTTCCCATGAACCTTTATCCCGGTTGGAAGGCGTATCTCAACGGAGAAGAAATACCAACTTTTTCCACCGGTCCCGATCTTGTGGGCGTTCATTTGGAAAAAGGTGTTCATCGACTAAAATTTCGCTGGGAAATGCCTGTGCATCATCGTCTGTTTGTTTATCTTTCCATTTTGGCAATGCTGATAATTATCGGATTCTGGATTCGTAGAGTGATTCTGTGCACCAGAAATGAGCGCTGCCAGCCAATGCTGTAAATAACCTATTTGATAGACACTCCGATTGGGCGCAATTCAGTTGGGTTTGCTGTGTTGATTTGTGATGCTGATACGGAGGATGCGCTCGGATTGAAAAGGGAATCGGTCTATTGACCGGGGCTGTTTTCAAAGCCAACTTTTTCATCCACAATAAATGTGGGTTGGTTGCGAACTATCTCAAACAGAACCGCGATGTACTCTCCCAGAATGCCGATAACCAGCAGCTGGACACCGCCCAGCAGCGCCATGAGTCCTGTTACGGTTGCCCATCCGGGAACGACAGTTTCGGGGAAAAACAGTCGCATTACCACACTATAAACCAGTTGTGCCAGCGCAAAAAAGCAGGTGAGCATACCTAGAACCATGGACAAACGAAGCGGTTTCACTGAGAAACCAATAATACCATGGCGTGCAAGCCCAATCATTTTTTTCGTGGTGAACTTGGATACTCCAGCGGCACGGTGTCCCTGTTCAAACTCGATATATTCTGTCTGAAAACCGGTCCAGGGGATAAATCCTCTCAAAAATCCGCTGGCATTCGGATGCGTCAGCAGCACATTGACCACCTCGCGGTCCAGTAACCTGAAATCGGCCATTCCTGGCTGGATGTTGGTCTCGGCCAACCATGAGAAAAGCCGATAAAAACTCCTGGAGGATGTTCTCTTGGCGAGGGACAGTTTTTTGGATTCGGCGCGGACAGTTTGTACAATTTTTGCGCCCGAACGCCATTTCATGAGCATTTTGGGGACAAGCGTCGGTGGATGCTCACCGTCTGAATCCATGGAAATCACGGCGTTCCCCGATGCATGTGCAATGCCGGCGCGCAGAGCGGCCTGATGACCAAAATTTCGTGTAAACTTTACGCCTTTGACCTGGGAATATCTTTGTCCCAGCGAAGCAATATGCGTCCACGTATCGTCCTTTGAACCGTCGTCAACCAGGACGACCTCATATCGACTCTCATTTTTAAGTGCATCGATCAGTTGTTCGACTGTTCGAACAATCAGCTCCCCTTCATTGAATACCGGCATCACCACTGAAAATTCTGGTCTATCCACGAGACAATCCTTTCAATAAAACCTTAAGGAACGTGTTTGGTTATAATACATTGTCTACTTTAAGTTCCATATCGTTTGCGCAATTGTTGACCGAAGGCCATCTTTCCATTGTGCGCGTGTATGTTTTTTCGTATAGCCGAAAGCTGGAATACATATCAAACAGAAAGAGGAACAAATGACAAAACGTTATTTAATACTGTTCATGCTGCATTTTGCACTGCTCCTGTTCGGTTGTGAAGATGACAATAAAGCGGGCAACAAAGCGGGCAACGACGGTAAGGATACCAACGTCGATAGCGATTCCGGCACCGGAACCGATAGTATGGGACCGGAGTTCAATGCCGCGCACCTGCAGAACGTGGAGCTGCTCCGAACACTTTCAACGACGGACATTCAGGGGACTTTCACGCTGTTTAAACTGGTGGCTCCCGAGGTGGCTCAGGTAGTGCCCCAGCAGCCAACCAGTGTTTCAATATACCGCATGACGTATCAAACGCTGTATCAGAACAGTATGGTGTCCGCCTCCGCATTGGTTGCCATCCCTGAAAATACAACTCCTGTTCCCGTTCTGGCGTTTCAAAACGGCACAAATACGGTGGATGCGGATGCTCCGACAGTGCTTGCAGCTGCGCCCCTTGATGTGAACAATTCATCCAGTATGTTTATGCAAATATTAAGCGCATCGGCTTCGATGGGGTATGTCATTGTAGTGGCTGACTATCTTGGTTTCGGGGCATCGGCACAATTGCCCCATCCATACCTTTGTCGCGAAATTACCATCTCCTCCCTGGCCGATACCCTTCGGGCAGTAGTGGAATTGGAAGATGGCGTGAACGCAGCAGAGGCCGGCGCTGCTTCGGTATCGAGTTTTGCGTTGAGTGGCGATTTGTACCTGCTTGGGTATTCTCAGGGCGCACATTCAACCATGGCCCTTCACGAATATCTGGAGAGAACACCGGATTTTCCACTGGTTCTCAGAGCGACGGCCGCCGGAGCCGGTCCGTATGATTTAATGGCAATTAATCAATATATGCTGGCACAGGCCAATTATCCCATGCCGTACCTGGGACCGTATACCGTTTTGGGATTCCAGTCGATGGGCTTTATTGCCAATGACCTTTCACTGTTTTTTACAACGCCGTATGCCGGGCTCATTCCCGGTTTATTCGATGGCATCAAAGACAAGGATGAAATCAACGCGTCGCTTACCACCAGTATGGGACAACTCTTTACTGCATCGGTGCAGACCGCCATCAGTGGTGATGCTTCAACAGACCCAACCGCAGCGGCGCTGCAAGCCACTTTGATCGCCAACAGTATTCCCCCGTTCGTGGCGACGACCCCTATTCGTTTGACACATGGAACAACTGACGAATATATCCCGCCCTCCATGACGCAGGCGTTCCAGCAGGCATTGATTGCGGCCGGGACTCCCGCCGCCAGTGTGACGGTAGTGGATATTCCGGATAAAGACCACGAGCAAGCCGCGCCAGGCGCAGTCGTGGACGCCATGATTTGGTTCGAGACCATTAAAAACGGCACTGTTCAATAGCGCTTTTGCCCTCTGGTGCTGCTTCAAGTGTAAAAATCCATTGTTTCTCGACATTGTATTGTCCCCCGACCCGTGTGGGATGACTCTTTATTTCGGTTGCGTCGATTTACGAAAATAATGTAGATTCCCGTGCATGATGGATATCGATGTATACAGACCCAAAGACGTTGATTTGTCGGAATTTGCACATATGCAGCAGAAGGCGTTCGAAGAACTTCTCAAAAGCATGGGTGTTGATGGTTCCTTCATGACGCCTGCGTTTTATAACTGGAAGTATAATGGACCATTTGGCGGCGCGAAAATGGTCCTCGCTAAAGATAATGGACGGATTGTTGCCTCCACAGTGAATCATGCACTCGAGATTCAATGTGATGGAGAGACATATCGACTCTGGCAGAATGGGGATTCCGCGATGTTGCCGGAGTATCGAGGGCAGGGGTTGTACCACAAGTGTGTGGCCAAAGCGGTTGAAGCCCTTTTAGACAATGAGCTGATTTACGGCTTTCCCAACGCCAATTCAAAGCGTGGATTCTCGGCTCATGTGCCAACGGACAAGGGGATTATTCCGTTGCTGGCAGCGCCATCGGTGCATCCTTTATGGGCATCAGATAAAAATATTGCTGAGGTGAACAGCTTTAAGGACGTGGCATTGAATCATACGGCCTTTTTTCGAAGCAACAAAGCGGCGCTGACGAAAAGCAGGGACTATTTGGAATGGCGTTATGGGACGCATCCCGTGAATCGCTACGTGTCGTATCGTTATAACGATGTGGCCACTGGCAGCGAGGCAGTTGTTGTCACTCGAAAAGCCGATATTGGTGGTCGGCGGGTTTTGGTTGTCATGGAACTTTTGGGAACGTGTTTTAAAGCCATGCGCAAAGCTGTGCACTATGCGATTCGAAGACAGCGCACGGGGCTGGCCACATTGATGTTTAACAATTCACTGGGAATAACCGAAATGATGAGACTTGGGTTTGTTAAAGTGCCACCACGGTTTTTGCCCAAGACGCAGCTGCTCTTTGTTCACGCCAATTCGGGACGCGCCAGAGAGCTGCTGAACGTTCCATGGCAGATACAGATGGGAGATTGGGATGGCTTTTGAGAAGAATAATGGCAAGGCTCGAAAAATAATTATCAATGCGGATGATCTTGGGCTCAGTCCAGGCAACAATACAGGTATTGTCAATGCGCTAAAGAACGGATTGGTTTCCAGTACAAGTTTGATGGCGTGCGGCAGCGCGTTTGATCATGCGGTGACGTTGTTGAAACAGAATCAGCTGCCTGGGGTAGGGGTGCATCTGGTATTGGATGAGGAACATCCGGTGTGTTTGCCCAGTCAGATTCCCTCCATTACCACGGCTGACGGTGCGTTTATGGCAAGGGGAACTCTGCTCAAAAAACTGATTTTTTCCAATCAGATAAAAGCAGAACACGTTTATGCGGAGTTTAAAGCCCAAATTCAGAAAATCCTTGATGCGGGATTGTCCATCACGCATCTCGACGGCCACGGGCACGTTCATGTGTACCCCAAAATTCATCCGATTGTCAGTGAATTGGCATTGGAGTTTGGGATTACACGGGTCCGGGTTCCGGCTGAGCGATTTTTTTATATGGATCCTGGAACCTTCAATCTGAAAAAGTACATTAACAAAGTCATTGTGACATCGTTTTCACTATTGGCGCGAAAACAGTTTTTGAAACACAATCATGTGATGCCAGATGATTTTATGGGGATGATTTTCGGGGGGAATTTGAACAGGCGCAATCTCGAAAAGGTTTTAGCCAACATGCCAGATGCCAGATGTGTGGAAATCATGGCGCATCCGGGAGATATTGATAATCAGCGAGAGGAGCAATATCGCCATTGGCAATATCATTGGGCCGAAGAGCTGGATGCGTTATTGGCCAACAGTAAAGAGGATATCCGGGAAAAATATCAGTATGAAATTGTGTCCTGGGCTGAAGTGGGCAATTGATTTCCGCGGTGCGCGGCAGCGTTTACGGCTGAAGTCTGGAGCGCCTTCCAACCAGGTATTGGCCTGTGACTGCCAACGGTTTCGCTTTTTTGCAATGGGGATTTAAAATAGTTAAGGACAAATTCATATGCAAATCAATACAGTAACAATAATTGGCGCCAATGGGGCTATTGGGTCGAAAATCGGAGGACTCCTCGCCGCTTTTACGGATGCCCGAATATTTATGATGGCGCGCAGTATCGAGTCTGCGCAGCGCGGCGTGAAAAAAGCCATGTCCAGTATTCGAAGCAGCGTTGTTGAAAAAAAACTGATTCCCTGCACACTGGAACAGGCCGAAGAAATACTTGGTGAATCGGATTGGGTATTTGAAAGTGTTGTGGAAGAATTGCAGGTTAAAAAGAGCATTTACGCCATGATTGACAGCTATGCAGCCACGAACTGTATCGTTACCACAGGGACATCGGGGATTTCGGTGAATGCACTCGCAGAAGCGTTTTCAGAGCAGCGGCGAAGAAACTTCTGGTGCACTCATTTTTTTAATCCACCCATGAAGCTGACCGCGTGCGAAATCATTAAATCGAAGTATTCGGATGCCTCAAGGGTTGATGAATTCAATCAATTTCTCGAGAAATCGCTTTGTCGCACCATCGTGCCCATCAATAGCGATCGCGCCGCATTTGCCGGAAATTACGTGGGATTCAGACTTTTTGAAATGGCGGCAAATTCTTGTGAACAGAATGCAGATAAAGGCGGCATTGATTATGTGGATTACGTTCTGGGCAATGCCGCCGGAAACACGATGGCCCCTATGACCACGCTGGATTATGTGGGCCTTGATGTGTATCAGTCAATCGTTGAAAACATTCATGACAACGTTCCGGCAGCGCCTGGAAAAACATCCGGCTTTATTCGACAGCTCATTCAAAACGGATTTACGGGAAAAAAGAAATTGCAGGGACTCTACGATTATACGACGGGAACCAGCACGGCACCACCCGTTTGGGACTTGCGTGATTTTGCGTATCGCCCTGCTAAAAAATACAATATCGCAGAGATTGAATGTGTCAGGGAGTTTGTGCGTCATGGTCGATACGAAAAAATATTGCCGCACCTTCTTTGTGTGGACAGCAATGAATCTCATATAGTGCTGTCATACATACTGTCATACATTTTACACTCCTTTGAACTGATTCCGGATGTGGTCAGCGATATTCGTCACGTTGATGCGGTGATGATGTACGGTTTTGCCTGGGCGCCACCCACTTTCTGGCTGTCACAGATTGCCCGGTTGACGCAAAAGAATGCCTTTACTGCGCTTTGTGAAAAATTCGATGTAATTCTTTCTCAAAACGTACTTGCCAATATTAATACGTATATCGAAAACGACGAAGCGCCCGACGACGGCGGTTTTCGATATTTTGCAGTGGATGGAAATAGCCAATGAACAGAGTTTATATACTGGGCGGTGCACAAACGGACTTTGAGCGCAATTGGACCAAAGAGGGAAAAAGCATTGTGGCCATGATGACCGAAGTGACATCTGCGGCATTGCAGACTGTACACATCGATATGACGGAAATCAGACGGCTGAATGCCGAAAATACGATTGCAGGATATCTGGGCAACTTTGGTGCGGAGAGATATTTGAAACAGGGGCATCTGAACGCATTTTTTGACGAAGTGGATGACGCGTTTATGGGCATGCCGGCTGTGCGATATGAGTCCGCCTGCGCTTCCGGATCGGCCGCGATACTGGCGGCCATTCATCAGCTGAATACCAGTTTCGAAGTGGGGATTGTGCTTGGTGTTGAAATCATGAAATCGCTTAGTGCCTTAAGAGGCGCCGATGTGTTGGGTGGCGCCGCATTTTATGAGCAGGAGGCCGAAGGGAAAAAATATCCGTTCCCCGAGCTGTTTGGTCAACTGGCGCTGGATACCATTCGAAAGTACCACTTGAGTGAATCAAAATACATGGATCACCTCGCCATGCTGGCAAACAAGAACTATGGAAACGCAAAGCGAAATAAAAACGCACAGACGCGTAAATGGTACATGAGTCTGGCCCACGCTCAAACCAGAGGGGTGAAATACAACTCTCTTGTTGGCGCGGGTCTCGCTGTATCAGATTGCTCTCAGGTTACCGATGGGGGCGCCTGTCTGATTTTATGTTCAAAAAAATATGCACAGGAATACTGCCTTCGCAATGATATGCATTTGGATGAATTGCCGTACATTGCCGGATGGGGGCATCGCCATGCGCCCATCAGTTATAAGAAAAAAATCGAGTATGCCAAATCCCATGATTGTATTCTTCCGTTTACGAAAATGGCGGTGGAAGACGCGTACCGCATGGCTGGCGTCACAGTGAATGATGTGGACGTGATTGAGACACACGATTGCTTTACATCCAGCGAGTATGCCGCAATTTCCTGCTTTGGAATTACACAACCGGGCAGAGAGTTTGAAGCCATCGATTCGGGGCGTATTTTTTTTGATGGTGATTTGCCGGTGAATCCAAGTGGTGGGCTGATTGGCGGCGGACATCCGGTGGGGGCGAGTGGTGTTCGAATGATGCTGGATTTGGAAAAGCAGGTTCTGGGCAAGGCGGGGGGGTATCAGGTAGCAAATGCCGAAGTCGCCGCCATGTTGAATTTGGGAGGCTCTGCAACCAGTAACTTCTCTTTTGTGGTCCGCCGTTAAATCAGGATATCGCGGTTTACTTCTGGTCCAGGGCAATTGAGTTCTCGAAATGCAGGGTCCGGGCTTTATGCCCGGCCGCTGCCAGGGCAAGGCGGCAGATAAACTACCGCCCTACGTTTTTTTCTTTCCTTCGGCAGAATTCGATTGCCCTGACCACTGGTCAGACAGGAGTTGCCGCAAACGGTTGGGTTCCACTTTTAAAACGAACGTCTTTTCTTTTAGCAGGCGCACTGACCCCGGTGCGGCGCCTTTGGGTTTTTGCACGTATTTACGGCGCGTATATATGATTTCCACATGGTCGTCGTTTCGGGCGGATGAAAAATGCGCCGCCAGGTGTGCCGCATCCACCAGTAAATCGGGGGTGGGATCTTCCCCCCGTCCCAGCGGAACCACCACATGACTGCCTGGCACACCGCGAACATGCAGCCACAAATCATTGGGTGTGGCATGGCGCAGTGTGAGCGCATCGTTGTCTTTGGAACTTTTGCCCACACGAGCTGTATGCGCACCAAAAATGGGATACTGCCGGTATGGCAGACGCACCGGCGTTTGCGTTCGCTTCCGGGCCCGTTGAACCACCTGTCGGTTGATTTGCGACAAACGTCCGAGCAGATCATCAAGCGCATCCGGTGGCGCGTCCACAATTTCGCGTTTAATCGATTCGAGGTTCTCCTCTTCAATCATGGCGTTTTGCAAACGTTCGTCTATCTTTGCGGTGGCACGGCCCAAACGACCGGCTTTTTCAAACATCGCCTGCATGTTTTCCACCGCACTCAATATCGGGTTAAGCGTAATGGAAATTGGATTGCCCTCAAAATCTGTTGTGTCGAAGCGTTTAGTCCCCCGGGCGATCTTTTGCAGATTTGCCTGTACAATATAGGCATCGCTTTTCAGATTGTCGGCCTGTGCGGCTTTTTGCTGGTCCCGGGTGAGATTTTCAACCAATGCTTTTTGTTTTTTCAACAGAGCGGTCACCGCACGATTGGCAGCTATTCGCTTTTGGGATATGACGGCATCGCGTTCTATTTGGGCGTACAGCGTCATTAGTTTTATGTCGGCCCCGTCCCCGGATTCCACGCGACTGTTTTGTTTGGTTTGTGGCGGTGGACTTGCGGGCAGCTGATAGGGTTCCTTTGCAATCAAATGGCGACGATGGGATTGGTTGGCGTGGAGCATGCCCAGTATCACTCCGTTGGTATCCAGCAAAAACAGGTTGGCATGTCGCCCCGCCAGTTCGCAAAGCAGCACCAAATCAACGTTGTTGCGCGTCAGCGTAATGGAAACGATGCGGTCGTTATTCAACTGTGCCACACGGGTTACAGCACAGTTAATACACATCTTGCGAAGCAGCATGACAAATGCCACGGGAACCTCAGCGGCTTTGGGCTTTTGTTCAACACGTCCAATCGAACAGAATGAATGGGCGACACAAATCTGCAGATAATGATTTTTTCCAGGTCCGCGCAACTCCAGACAGATTCGATTTCCTGCAGCAGGCGAAATCACTTTGCGCACAAGAGTGTTCGACAGCGCGTGATTCAGAGTGTCTGTGACAACGTTGATTTCAGATGTAGAAAAACTCATTACGCTCCGTTCGTTCGATGGCACCGGAGAAAAGTCCGGATACTACGGACCTGGATTTTGTACCTGTTTGGTTTGGTTTTGCCAAACAAAACACGGAAGGCCGCCCCTATTCCTTGTGCGCTGTCTTCAAATTGCGAACAATCCCCAAATTGTCGCTTGTGATTAAAGTTCCATAAACGTAAAGTCGGCTCATGAGCGACCTGAATGTTTTGGTCATACATCGAATGACTTCATATCAACAGATGTTGTCTGGCGAGTCCCGCGCCACCGTGGAAGCGTTGCGCGAACAGCATGATCCCCTGATTCAGCGGATGGTGTTGGCGGATTCCACCCACAGCCTATCGATGGAAAAAATTCACAACGAGCTGGAAAAGCGGCATATCAACGCCATATGGCGCCATGATTTCAGCGGACTGATACCGGACAGTTTTGATTTGGTGATTACCGTGGGGGGCGATGGCACGGTGCTTCACGCGTCTCACGCCATTGGAAAAGTGCCAGTGCTGTCCATTAATTCCTCGCCGGAAACGTCCACCGGATATTTTTCCTCGGGAGATGCAACCGAGTTTCCCCGGATTCTCGATGCCGTTTTGGATAACACTCTGAAGTTGCAACAGCTTTTTCGAATGGAAGTGACAGTGAATGGTGAGGTGGTCAACAACCGGGTGCTCAACGATGTGCTTTTTTGCAATGACTGTCCGGCAATGACCACACGATATCATTTATCGCTGAACGCCAGGTGGGAACACCAGATTTCGTCGGGGGTGTGGGTTTCCACTGCGGCAGGTAGCACTGCGGCTGTCAAAGCGGCCGGTGGCGTTCCCATGGATCCCGGAATGACCACGTTGCAGTATGTGGTGCGGGAGCCTTGTCCTGGCGGTGGGCGAGACGAAATGGCGCTTCCAACACTGATAAGCGGCCTGTTTGGTCGGGAAGATTCGTTTGCTATTCGGTCAAAATCGTTATCCGCAACATTATTTATCGATGGTCCGCACGTGGTTGTTCCCGTGAAATATGGCGATATCATTACGTTTTGTGGCGGGGCTGCACCCCTGTTTTTATATGGGAAACTTGATGAAAATAAAACTTGATCCAAATCTCTGTCTGGGTACAATACCGCCCTCTCGCCATATCATTTAAAGGCGGGGTTATTTTGGAAGAGGAAGAGGTTAGAATATGTATGCTGTGATTGCTACAGGCGGAAAACAATACCGCGTATCAGAAGGCGACAAAGTTCGCGTGGAAAAACTGAGCGGAGATGCCGGCGCCAAAGTTGTTTTGGACAACGTACTGATGCTGGGCGACGGGGAAAAATCTAAAATTGGTGCTCCCGTTGTGAAAGGCGCCACTGTGGAAGCAGAAATTCTTGAGCAGGGTCGCGATAAGAAAGTGATCGTGTTCAAATACAAAAAACGCAAACAGTTCCGCAAGAAAAATGGGCATCGCCAGAGTTTCACTGATTTGCGTATCACCAAAATTACAGGCTAGGAGAGTTACGCCATGGCTCATAAAAAAGGTCAAGGTTCGACCAGTAACGGTCGCGACAGTATTGGAAAAAGGCTCGGCATTAAAAAATTTGCCGGTGAGCATGTTATTCCCGGAAACATTCTGGTTCGCCAGAGAGGTACCACATTTCATGCCGGTCACGGTGTGAAAACCGGTAATGACTATACGCTGTTTGCAGTTGAAGAAGGCGTTGTTGAGTTCTACACCAGAAACAACCGAAAATATATCGGCGTTTCTGCTCAGTAGTCACGCTTCCTTTTTTCAGCGAACAGCTGTTCCTTCCCCATCAATTTTCTATAACCAATCGCTTTCGTTGCGATTGGATGGTGGTTTATTGCGCCTATGACGGAAATCTATCTGGACAACGCCGCCACCACACGTCCATACCCCAAGGTATGCAACGTGGTGTTGTCGGCCATGCAGGATGGATTTGGCAATACGGCATCGCTGCATCGGCGAGGTGTGATGGCGGAGCGTCAGGTGGCCATTGCCAGACAGCATATTCGTCAGCTGATTGGCACCAGCAACTGGGATGTATTGTTTACATCCGGGGGAACAGAGGCCAATAATCTGGCCATTCGTTCCTGCTGCCCCAGAGGGCGACGCAATGTGATTATTACCTCTACTGTGGAACATGCGTCGGTGGCAGATACCGCGGCGGCGATGACACAACAGGGGTGCACTGTTCACACCATTGATGCCGGGAATACCGGTGTGCTGCAGGCGTCACAATTCGCGGCATTGGCTTCGACGGATACGGCACTGGTGTCAATTATTCACGTGGCCAATGAAATGGGGACGGTGCAGCCGGTCAATGAGATTGCCAAAGCCGTTCGGAAAGTGGCGCCCCGCTGTAAAGTCCATGTGGATGCGGTACAGGCCGCAGCGCAGTTGCCCCGTTTGGACTACTGTAAAGAAATCGATTTTGTGACCATCTCGAGCCATAAAATTCACGGCCCCCAGGGCGTTGGCGCGCTGTTGTTTCGCACAGGAAGCGCCGTTAAACCCCTTTTAAACGGGGGTGATCAACAGCGGGGGATGCGCCCTGGAACATTGAATTTGCCTGGTATTGCAGGTATGGGCGAAGCCGCACGACTCACGGTGCAGCATCGCAGCGTCGGCACACGGACCATGCAGCAGCGAATGGATACATTTCGCCAGCTCATTTTACGCGATGATATTCGTCAGCTGGGCGACAACGATTCCCGAGCACCTGGCATGCTGATACTGGCCGTGGACAACGTTAAATCCGAAGTACTGTTGCACACACTCGAAAAGTATAACGTTTTGGCATCGGCGGGCAGTGCCTGCCATTCCACGCGCACGACGCCACCCAGGTGTCTTGTGGATGCGGGGTTGCGACCAGGCGACGGTGTGGTGCGCCTCAGTATCGAATACCAAACAACAGATGAAGAGCTGGCCCGCGCTGCAGAGATTTTCAAGACGGCAGTGTCAGAGGTCCGGCAGGGAAAAGCAGGCATATGAAAGCGAATCTCTTTGAAGGCAAAGGCGTGGTTCTCCGCGTTGGCGAGCTGTATTTAAAGGGCGGCAATCGCCATCTGTTCATGAAAACGCTGGTAACCAATGTGAAGCGGGCCTTTAGCGATAGAGACGATGTGAAACTGTATACAGGTCAGGGGCGCATTTTTCTGCACGGCGCCTGTGATGAGGATGTACTCGATCGGCTGCGCTGGGTGTTCGGGATTACATCGTATTCGCCGGTCGAGTTTTGTAAAAAAGACATAACAGCGATAACCGAGTGTGCGGTGGTCATGGCCAAACAGTTTTCCGGTAACGTAGATACCGTTTTTCGAATTGCGGCCAGGCGTTCTGACAAATCATTCAGTCACACCTCTGCCCAGCTGGGCATTGAAGTGGGCTCAGCGGTGAACGTGGCCACCGGATATGGGGTGGACCTTGAAAAACCCGATTTGAGCATTGGTATTGAAGTTGGCCGGGAATGGACGTTTCTTTGGACCGAGACGCAAAAAGGGGGCGGCGGTCTGCCGGTGGGTACCTCGGGGCGGGTTGCATTGCTGCTGTCCGGTGGCATCGATTCTCCGGTGGCGGGGCACATGCTGCAAAAAAGAGGCGTCTCTTTAATCGGCATTTATTTCCACGCGTTTCCCTACACATCGGACGGCGCCAAAAACAAAGTCATTGAACTGGCCGAAGTGCTGGCAAGGCGACAGAAAAAATTCAAACTGTGCGTGGTTCCCTTTGCCAAAGTGCAGGAGGCCTTGAGGGATGCGGCCAACCCGGGATACCTGGTGCTGCTGTATCGCCGCGCCATGATTCGCATCGCCGAAGCGCTGGCCACAGAAGTTGGCATCAAAGCGCTGGCTACCGGTGAAAATCTGGGGCAGGTGGCCAGTCAGACCCTCGAAAACATGGCCGCGGTTGAGGAGGCGGCCACCATGCCCATCCTGCGTCCCATTCTGGCCATGGATAAAGCCGAAACCATCGACATTGCCCGCGCCATAGGCACCTACGATATTTCCATTCAACCGTTCGAGGATTGCTGCACCCTCTTTGTTCCGGCGCACCCCGAAACCAAAGGCACCGCCAAAACCGCCGCCAAATTCGAATCCCGCGCCAACTGGCAGGACGCCGTGCAGGAAGCCATCGCAAACACCGAAGTCATTTTGTTGTAAAGTGGTGATGTGTATATGTGTTGGAAGCATTCAGCATCAACACGGCATCGCCATATCGGTATAACATTACAGTGATTCAATAGTTTTTTTGGAAAGACCCGTATACTCGGCAATTTTCTCGGCAGATTCACCTTTGTTAATCATTAACTTCGCGATGTGCAAAGACAAACTGGATGCCGTTTATGAGACGCTGATGGCGTATGACAAAGGGGAGGTGCGGCAGTTCAATATCAGTGTGCCCAGTGCGGTGCCCCATGCCATGAAGTTGTATAAGTCGTTTTTGCATGACAAAGACCGCTTTGTCGCCATATTCAGGGACGACGCGTTTGATGTGTTGGCGTATGACAATCTGCCAACGCGGGTTGGGGCGCTGTGGCATGCGGATATTTTGTTGAACCAGGCGATCTCCCCTGTGGCGGACGTGGCGAAACTCGTAGAGGAATCGAAACGGCTCTATAAAAAGCTGGCGCGGGCGGCGCTGTATTTGTGGGGAGACGACGGCGAACTGGCAAAGGTGGTGGCGTCCATTCGCGCAGGCAGTGGGTTTATGGACCAGGCCGATGACCTGGCCCGATACGCGGTGCTGTTCACCGAAAACTGGGCGGATGCAAAAGGCAACTGCAATGTGACCCTGGAAGATGTGGAAGCCGCCCGCGCGTATTCCGTCAAGATTTTAAACGCCATGACCGAGAAATCCGACAGTTCCGTATCTGACCTGCGCGATTTGCGCAATCGGGCCGGCGAGTACCTGCGCCGTGCGGTGGATGACATTCGCGATGCGGCGCTGTATGTGTTCCGTAAGGACAATGATGTGAACGAACGATACCCCAGCCTCTTTGCCGGCCATATCGAAAAACGCCGGAAAAACATAAAGTCCCAAAAAGACAACGAAAACTCTGCTCCCGATACGGAAACCACTATTGCGAAGGTGGAGAACGCCTGATTCACTTCCCCGGACGGTGCTCTGAGCGCTCTATTTTCAGACTTGAGCAGTTAAAAAAGCGCTCAGAGCACGGGTATCTCCTCCCCGGTACCCATAAAAACAACCTGTACATTCCCGTTTTTTTCACCTGAACCACGAAAACGAGCGATCCCGAAGCTGCTTTTTGATGACGCACCCACGTTATTCCGCCTCAAAAGGCGTATTTGAGGCCCGATCCTCTCCCAAACCAGTGCTCACCGCGCTTTTTTTAAAGAGCAGCACCTCATTTTTCGCCTCCAGAGGCGTATCAGCGAAGACTCCAGTATTGATTTCAGCACTCACCGCGCTTTTCAAAAGAGGCCGAGTCAGTTTTTCAGTGGTTCGACTGCTTTTTTTCCCTCGCCGCTTTCTTCCCAAACATCATCGGCAATCACCCCGAACGTCTTTTCTTTACATTGCACACTCCCCGCACCCTCTGGAAGCAATGAGATTCACGCAGTCGGTGGTCCACTCAGTGGTGCAGCAGGTGGTGTCGCCGGCGCAGACGCAGGCCATGATGCCAGGCGACGAACAGCCGCCGCCGGTTTGAGCGGTGCAGCAGTTCGCGGGGACGGGCTGTTTGATGTGGCGATAAATGTAGATGTCCTCTGTGGCGCTGTTTTTGAGGGCGCCTGCGAAGAGACCGTTATAATCTTCGGGCCATTTCTGTTGATAGAACGATTCAATTTTGGCGTCCACGCATATCATTGGGTTTGACAGGGCGCCGTCGCCATACTGACAGTACGCATACATGTTATCGGGTTCGCCGCTTTGAGGTGTAAAGTGCACAAGGAAGGCGCCGTCATTTCCCACCGCAATGCTTAAATTTGCGAAGAGCACCGGCGTACTCAACGTGCCGTTTTCGGCTGTTCGCGCGAAGTATCCACTGCCGTTGGTGTATGCGATGTAGGTGCCGGCTGTTTTTGGGGCGAATTCCGGTTTGGCCGGCAGATTGGTGAGCACCGAGGAGAGCGCCCCGCCACTGGCTCTGGCGATATTCCAGCCGGTGAGATTTTCGTATCGAATGTATGCATATTTCGTATGGTCTCTGGGCATGGCGGGATACGAGAGGAGACCGGAGAGTCTTTCGGTGAATGTTCCCGAACCAAAGCTGGCCACGGCGAACACAGATGGACTGGTTTGGTAGTACATCCAGAAATATCCGGCGTCGTCACCGATTTGCGGCGATTGCATCACGTACATGGTTGAAATCGTGGACGCCTGTTCAACCAGTGTGGTGGAGCCTGTGATGCGATAGATTTTGTCGCCCATCCCCAGCAGGGAATTGCCGCCACTGTCTGAAATCACCCGCATAAAACTCACTTCCCGCGACATACACACGATCAATTTTATTTGTATAAACGGACAGGAGCAGTTGCAGATTGCCGTTGGCAGGATTCCATCGATACGTATTCCATGTGGCCGCGCCCGTCTGTGCGCTGAACCAGATGTATCCCTTAGCGTCGGGAGCGCCCGCCGTGGATTGAGATTCACTGTAGATAAGCGGGAAATAGATGTCACTGCATGAACTCTGCGTAAAGAGCGGCACGCTCTGTGTTTCCACTCCATCCGCGTAGTTGTGCAATGTGGCGATGTTGGTGCTGTTGACATAGGTACATAAAAGGAGATCCGCATAACCGGAAGGCACAAACATCAATGCGCTGTCCCCATTGAGTGTGACCTCGGAATGCCCCAGCGCGGAAATGACGTGAAATGCAGGTACATTTGCGCTATCCCGGGTCAGCAGATAGGTTGCATTGGGCTTGCCAAGCAAGTATCGGTAATTGCCGTCTTCAAGCAGCGGTGTCTGGATGGTGTCTTCCCAAAGATAGAAATACTGTGCATTGGCTGAAGCATCCCCCATCTCGATGTCAATCCAGTAGTACTCGTCATGTATCACGCCGGTTGATCCATCGGGAAGAACGCGGAAGTAGTTGCGGCCATTGGTATTGGGCGGCGTGGGGGAGTAAAAGGATATGCCTGAGCCATCTTTGATTCGCCACGCCTCCTCATTCAGGTCAATCCATGCGACGCCATTGTTGTCGACCATGACGCTCTCTTCGTCGTCTCCGGCGCCGGGATACACTCCCGCCAGTTCTGTGACAATTTCCTTTGACTCCAGCACCAGTGCCGTGCTCTCAGTGCAGTTGCCAAGTACCGAGCATTCCTGATCCTCGTCGAATACGTAAAAGTTCACCGCCAGTGTGCCCATATTGGCATCCATAGCGATGTACCGCGCACCCACACCTGTTTGCCAGTGACTTAACGATTCATCCACCTGGATAAGCGGGTCGCAGGCGACGCCGATATTGTCAGAATCGTAGTCCACCTGTTGGAGATTGCTGTAGGTGGGACAGTTGTCATCGCTATCTGCAATGGTATCTTCATCGGCGTCATTGACAATGGTCACCTGTACATCCAGCGTTCCTGTGGCGGGTGGCGCGCCATCGTCCTCTCCGGCAAACTTCAGAGTGATTTGTGTGGTTTGAAACAGCGCGGACACAGTGCCAAAATCGGGTATCCAGGTAAATGCACCGCTGCCCACATCGAAGCTGCCACCGGCCGGGATGCTCACTGCGGATAATGTGACGTTGTTGGCCTCGGCATCGGATGCGGAAATGACAACACTGAGTTTATGCCCTTCCACCACCGTTGTACTTCCGGAAACCGAAAGGATGGGCGCTGCATTTGCAGGTGTGGTCTCGGAGTCCGGGTTTGAATCGCTGGTGGAGTCCGATTCCGAATCGCTGCCGGATTCTGAGCTTGAATCGCTATCGGCGCCGGAACCTGAATCGGTGTCGGTATCCGTTCCTGTATCATTGGTGTCCAATCCAGTGTCGCTGCCGGAGTCTGACCCTGTATCGCTATGGGAGTCTGACCCTGTATCGCTGCCAGTGTCTGAATCCGTTTCGCCTCCGGTGTCGGTTCCGACGTTTGTATCCGTTTCTGTCTCCGTTCCCAAAGCGGTCTGTGACCCGGTATCAATGAAGGTGCCGGAATCGACTTCCGTCACCGAATCCGAGCCTGTACCGCCGGTGTCGCTGTCATTCCCGGACCCCGAATCCGCTCCGGATGCAGAGCTGGATTCTGTGTCAAAGTTCTTTTTCGGAAGGTCTCCGCATCCCCAGGTCACCACCAGAATCAGTGCCATGATTACAATTGGAAAACGCATATGTTACACCACTCTTTCTAAAACTGGAAAGCGACGCTCCCCTCGTGGGGCATCAGCCGACCGGAGCTTTTTGGGGATTTCTTTTGTCGGATCACATCCACTGCAATCAGGACGACGCCCGCAGCCACCAGTGTGCCGCCGGCGATGAAACCAACTTTTACCAGCGTGTTGGCCTTGTTGTATTTATCTTCCCATTTAGTTGCCTCTGGCAGGGTATCCGCATCTTTGTAACGCGACTTGTCGTCGAGCGCTTTCACGCCGTATATAACCCCAACGGCAACTCCTCCCAGACCGAGGCCGCCCGTGACAATGCCGGATATGAGCAGAGGTGTCAGACGCTTTTTGGGAGGCAGCGGCACTAATGATGGCGTGTCTTCAGACTCCGGGGAAGTGCCAACTTCATCAGGCGGGGATTTTGGGGGGCCTTCAATGGATTCAACTTCGTTGTCATCACTGGCGCCGAACGCATCTATCTCTGTGGTCATACCACCGGAAACGCGAATCTGCTGGTCCACCAGCACAGTATCATTTTGTTTGACCACCACATGGTGCAGGCCCGAAGCCACCTGTATATGGTAAGCGGTAACAGAACGGCGTTATTGATTTTTGCCGATTGTGTCGATAAGGGAGCGGCGGGGTTTGTCGGCGAAATGAGTCTTCCA
>JAFGQN010000239.1 GCA_016935665.1 Deltaproteobacteria bacterium
TCCCCGGCCGAAAACTGGTTGCGGCGGCAGATAAACTACCGCCCTACAATTTTTTTCTATCAATTTCGACTTTGCGATTGCCCTGCGATGGCGGTCAAAGGATTTGACATATGGGTAAAATTTACAGATAGTGTGCCTGAAATTCTCGGGGCGGGGTGAAATTCCCTACCGGCGGTGAGTTGTGTGACAGCAGCAAGCCCGCGAGCGCCTTCCAATGAAGGGTCCAGCAGAACCGGTGTGATTCCGGTGCCGACGGTCACAGTCCGGATGAAAGAGAATATCCTGTGCATGGCTATCGTTCATGACCGATATGGCATCGCCCCGAATGTATTGCAACCAAGGGGAGATGAAATGAAAGCAGCTACCAAACCACTCAATCAATCAACCACTTTGCCATCCGAACACGTCGGACTTCCACAGAATGCATTTCAACGTCTCCAGCAGGCGGTGATCTCCATTAAAAGTGGCAATGGCGTTTTAATCGTAGACGATGAAGACCGCGAAAACGAAGGCGATTTGATTTTTGCAGCTCATACACTGACAGAAAAACAGATGGCATTGCTGATTCGCGAATGCTCCGGAATCGTCTGTCTTTGTTTACCCGCGCAAAAAGCAGATCAATTGTCTCTGCCGCCAATGGTAAACCCAAACAACAGTCGCAATCAGACCGCGTTCACAGTGACCATCGAGGCGGCCAAAAACGTCACAACCGGCGTATCGGCGCGCGATCGTGTGACCACCATTCAAACGGCCATTTCCCCCCATGCTGTTCCTGCAGATCTCTGCCGTCCTGGTCACGTGTTTCCACTTTGCGCCGTCGACGGTGGTGTACTGGAACGCAGAGGCCATACCGAGGCGTCGATTGATTTAATGAGACTCTCCGGTGTGCCTCCATACGCTGTACTCTGCGAGCTCACCAATTCCGACGGCACGATGGCGAAGCTGCCAGATATTATACACTTTGCCGATATTCATCAGATTCCATTATTGTCAGTAAGCGACCTGGCGACACACTGCCTGGCACACGGAACCACCGCCCTGCAAATTAGCGCACCGGGTGTGATTTCCAACGTTGGCAAGTAAGCATTGCGCAGCGTACTCCCCTGCCATTCCTTCCATATAGCCCCCAAAATACATCCGATGGCGCCATCCGTTCGTACTTAACTGTCCAGAACCACCTGGGAATTAACTCCCAACAAATAATAGTTGACGAACGTGCGACTTTTTTGCACCAGATACGCCGTTGATACAGCACAAAACGCCAGGGAGAATAGTGGTGTTATGTAAAACATGATTACCTGTTTACGTATGCGTTGGCCAGTCAGCGGGACCAATTTGGGCTCTGAGCCTCAACCGTGTCCATCACTTCTTTAACTCGGCGTTCGACAAAATCCGTGTTTCCGTTTTCGCAGGGGATTTCGGCATCACCTAAAAACAGCTCGTATACCTGAATCGCCATAATGGCTTTCTGAACTGAATTTGAAGGAACAAAGTGCTCGGGAAAAAATGATGCGTACGCTTCCATAAACGAAGACGCGGCCCGGACGGCGTCAAATTTCTTTTTTGAAAGCGCATCTTCAAATTCAAATTCCCAACCTGCAATTTTCCTGTTGATCAATGGTCGATTTTCACTTTCAACAAGACCCGCTGCAGTTAGAATACGACAATCATATTTTCTGCAGGTTTGAGGACGACATTCATAAATTGTGCACTGACCATTTTCATACATGGGACAGGAACCATCTTTTCTATAGCCAAGAAGCACGTTCCCTTTGGGGGCGCCAATGGGCTCAAACTGCAATTCTTTGGGAATACAGCGAAGCGTCTGTTTTTCATGTGAAGAAATGTGGATAAAATACGACGAGGTACAGCAAACACTGCACTCACCGCAATCGACCTTCATCTCACCGTTCGCCTTCATCGCGTTGCGAATATCTTCCAACCACAGAGAAAACTTTCCTGCGGAGTCTAATACGGATTCACTTTTTTTCATCTCATCTCTCAGTGTTTATTCCAGGCAACGTCGCCCTGAGCTCTTTTTAAGCCGGCAGAATATACAAAGCGCTACCCCAACATCCTGCAATGATGCGAGGACAGGCCGGCTCAATCGTAAGTCCTTTCGGCTTTTTTCGCTTTTTTTTCTTTGCGTTTTTCCTTCAATGTTTTTTCAGATTTTTTTTTCTCATTTTTTTGAGCATTTTTACCTTTGGCCATAAATGTATTCTCCTTTTTTCAGCAATTGCTGAATAACGCTCAATACTATTGAGCATATTTGGGACTTTATAAGGACACGCTCAGCAATCTGCCAACCAACCATATGGTCATCGACCGAACGGGTATCACCGCATTCAAAGAAACAACGGTTGGCACTGTCGATATATGTACTACTGTGAATGTGAATCTCAAAGGAGGAAACCGCATCGTTTGGGCCATCATTGGTCGACGTTCCAAAAAGGGCTGCCTGATGTGAAAGAATCAGTTTCACGGAAAAGAAATCCGGTACATCTATACCACGTCACTTCACAACCGGTTAGCAAATAATCGGTATAATACACCGTCACCCGTTGTGCCTGCATCCTCTTAAGTGGATACAGGCGCATTCCACACTGCGCTCGTCAAATACTCATAGTTCAAAACAGATGCAAAGGTTCAAACCCTTTTGAGACACCGCCTGGCGAGTATCAGACAGATTCCCGATGACGATGAAATTACCTGCATGCTTTGAGGATGACGTCGACTACTGGCAAAAAATCGGGCAGTTTTGAGCCTATGCGCTTATCATCGGTATCGGGCATGGACAAAAGAAGCATCACCACATTATGTTCGCGCGCCACAAAAATAAAATTGCCGCCGTGTCCCCATGTGGAAATGGCGCCATATTCAGGTACCATCCAGTAATAGTAACCAAAATCAAATCCAATACTTTTAGCCTCGCTTTGCTTTGTGGTGGCCTGCGCTATCCATTCCTTTGGGACGACCTGCCGGCCATTTGCAACCCCATTATCCAACAGTAACTGCCCGGCTTTCAGTAAATCGCGCGGTTTTAAAAACAGGCCGCTGGCGCCCATGGTGTTGCCCGCCGCATCTTCTCCCCAAAAGTATGACTGAATACCAAGGGGGGCGAACAGCTGTTTGGACGCCCACATCGATATGGTTTTTCCCGTGACGTGCGTAATCAACGCGCTCAGGAGGTGCGGGTCGGCGTCCCGATAATAAAACTGCTGCCCTGGCGCAGCGTACATGGGTTTGGATAAAATATACGATACCGGATTCTTTGGGCCGTCCACATACATCTCCACCGAAAAATCGTCGTTATTAAAATCAATGCCAGAGCGCATGGTTAAAAGATGACGCAATGTGATGGCCGACTTTTGAGGTTCATTTTCAAACGGCTCTGGCCAGTACGATGCCATGGTGGCATTTAAATCCGTAAAATAGCCCCTGCCCTGCAATATGCCCATCACCAGCGACGTGAAACTTTTTGTACTGGACTGGATATGATGCAACCTGTCCCTGTCCGCTTCGGTTCTTGTGTACGTTTCGAATACAAGGCGATTGTTTCTGGCCACAAGGAGCGCCAGCGCGTTGTGAAATGCATCCGGCGAATGCAGCATTTCGTAAGCGGCATCCAGTCCGGCCGAATCAATATTCTGATTTTGTGGCAAATCCACAATCCAATTGTCATCGCGCACTGCCGGCGTGGATGTGTGCCGATGTTTGAGTGAACCATCCGGAACACATGCGCAAATCCACATACAAAAATACACCAATGAAATAAAACCAACTCGTTTCACGAATCGCCACCAATGCCGATAAACTGAGTGAACACCAGTCGATGAACCAGATAATATACCGTATCCGGATGATTTGAATATTCGAAATCAAATTCGTACGCAAATGTCATTGTGGAGCGTTTGCCTTCCCACATCACACCCACATCCGCAGCCACCGAACGGTAAATGGCAAATGTCGCCAGTTCCATATTCTCATGGGGTTTCACAATTAAAAAATCCCAATTGGGGATTTCCTGTTTTACAAATCGCTGTGCCGGGGGACGGCCGATGATTCCCAGCATAGGGAGGTAAATGGCGCCAATCAGCTTTTTGTTTTTGGGCAACGGCCATTCGATTCGGGCCGATGGTCCGGCCACATGGGATGCCAGAAAATAAAAGTGGGCATCATCCCACGAATACAGCATCGCCTGAGTGATGCGGGAACGCCAAAACATCCCCAGATGCATTGTCATATGTTCCCACCTTGCAAATCCCAGACGATACCCGGACATTTGACACCACAGGGGCAGCACCAGACCCGGGTTGCCCATTCTCTCGGTGACATACGACGCCCCCAGGCCAATATTGACCGCCAGCTGCACTCGGTGGCGTCTAAAGGTCCAGCCCAAACCGATGTTGCCCCCTCCCCCGGAAAATCGCATGGGCACCAGCGAATCATCTCTGTACTGCGTTGCATCCGCCGATAGGATATAGCCCAAATGATGAGATGGCCCATTTGAAGCCACCGACTCAGACGCGAAGCCCAGCCCCCCAATACACAGTATCAGTCCCGTACAGGCAATCTGACATAGACGCCGCATCGTGTGACCTGTTTTTTTTTGGCATTTTGCTTCATTCATAAACCCTTTTGCCGTTCCATCACAATCACTGAAAAATTTCAAACGTAAAATTGACGCCGATGACGCAATCCGTGGTATTTCAGCGGCGCCGATTTCTCAAATCTGTGCATGAGAATCAAAAAGTGCGTTCACCACACGCGCCATGACGAGGTCAGTCTCACCGGATGCATTCAATTTACATTCGGTTACTTTTTCGGATTTAGAGATGCCGCCGCCATTTTCAATTTCACTTCAGGCGTGTCGTTCAGCAGCATATCGCGAAACAGGGGGACTCGATACACATAATGATTGTTTTCACTGCAAATCACAAAGGCCAGTTCGAATCTTTCGAGACAACGTTCAAGCCGCGAAATCGGCAAATTGGTTGCAAGGATTTATCCTTTTGCAATACCGAAATTTACTTCCCGAAAAAGCGATCCCGGAATCGTCCCTGACTCTGATACAGGGCAGCCACTGGATTGTGCACGGTCGAATAGTCTCTGACCACGAGTGGCGTCGTTTCTGCCTTGCTGTGCTTCAGGAACAGAATGTCGTGACCGACACAGAGCCCCATCATGATGTTCAGTTCTGTGTTCTCCTTGTCGAGCACCTCTGCCTGCAGTATCGGATTACAGAAAATTTCCCCTGGTAAATCCAAATCGCCGGGATTGACTTCGCCGCACAGGCAGGACACCGATACCACCTCGAATCCATGATGTTCCAGGATGTCGGTCAGCAATAGCGACTCGTGGGTCATCGAACGGCAGGTGGCAATGCCCAGCCTTTTCATTCCGCGAATCCGTGCGTACTCCATCACTTCATCGACGCGTGACCATGAATATTTCTCTCTCGGTTTTTCCGGGTCCAGCACCTGAGTCATCAGCGCAAGCCACCCCTCAAGCACGGCCCGATTATCCCGGTGCCTGTATTTTTCCATCGTCGCTGCCGCCAGGTCTGAGTACTTTTCGGTAGGGCAATACGCGGGAACCGCTTTGCTCGAATCCTTTGTTCCGCATCTTTCAATCGTACATCTAACGCATTGTGTATGGTTTGATTTCATTTGTTTCTCCCTTCTCACCCAGGTTGAACAAACAGGCTATTTCATCAATGTCAGTGCGTCCAACGAATATTTTCGTTTGTATGAATCGGGAAATCCGATAAGTTTGCGCAATGGACTTTCGACTTCTCAGGACTTTCGAAGCGGTTTCCTCAATGATGAGCTTCAACCGTGCCGCCGAGGTATTGCATTGCACGCAATCTACCGTTTCCGCGCAAATTAAATCCCTCGAAGAGGATCTCGGCACCCCGGTTTTCGAGCGATTGGGACGCCGCATCGCATTGACCCCTGCCGGAGAGAAACTGAGGCAGCATGTGCGTCGACTTTTGGCTTACGAACATGAAATTCGCGCCATTGTCGGGAAGGCGGGCGAGACTGCCGGTCTCATCAGTATCCGTGCCCCGCAAAGCGTGGTCGAGTTGCACCTTCCCACTATTCTGCAGCGCTTTTGCACCGTGTATCCACGTGTTGGATTCGACATCCGGAATTGCGGCTACTACCATCTTCCGGATGAGTTGCGTTCCGGTGAAATTGACGCAGGTTTCCTTTTCGCCATGACGGTGGAATCCGTCGACTTGTGCAACACGGAGGTGTGGACTGAAACATTGGCGTATGTCGCGAGCCCGAAATCGGACCTTGCAAAAAAAGATAACCTGACCATCCACGATCTGACGGGCCAAACCATTCTTCTGCCCAGGCACGACTGCGCCTACCGTATGCAGCTGCAACAGGCTATTGCGGAAGCACACGTTGATACCGCCGCAATAATCGAACTGAACAGTACCAAAGCGGTTGTACAATGCCTGAAGGCCGGCATCGGCGTTACACTTCTTCCCGAACGGGCTGTTGCCAGGGAAATCACTGCTCAGCAATTGGTAAAACTGCATTGGCACGAGCCGACGGTCGCGAGTCTCATTTTCATTCGGCATCGGGACAAGCCCCTCACCGGAGCTTACGGGGCATTCGTCGAAATGACAGAACAGTATTTCACTGAACTTCGCTGCCTCCCTCGGGACCCCCTCTTCAAATAACCCCCCCCCACATGGACCTCTTCGCAGCGGTCTTCCGTCACTATTTCAGTTGGCATGAGCGACAGGGCAATCGCAAGAATGAAATGTTTTCTAAA
>JAFGQN010000240.1 GCA_016935665.1 Deltaproteobacteria bacterium
TCCCCGGCCGAAAACTGGTTGCGGCGGCAGATAAACTACCGCCCTACAATTTTTTTCTATCAATTTCGACTTTGCGATTGCCCTGCAATCAGGGAGGCCAAAGATGACAAAAGAGATAGTGAATGATATGATGGAAATTCAACAAACAAAATCAGTTAAGCCTCACCGCAGCAATCATCAGAGTGGAATGACTCTCATCGAGATCATGATTGTAATTGTCATCATTGGTCTAATCGGTACAGGCGTTTCCATTGCCTATATGAAGCAGACAGAAAAAGCGAACATTCAGATCGTTACAAATGAGTCCTGCCTTATTCGTTCCGCCGTAATACTTTTCATGACTCAGAATGCCGGCAAATGTCCCTCGCTTGAAAATTTAAAAAGTGGATACCTGGATACGGGTCGACGAACAAATGACCCGTGGAATAATCCTTACGTTATCGCGTGTGATGGCAGTGAACCCGACGTATATTCCACAGGAAAAGATGGCAGCGATCGCATAGGGTGCACCAAAGGTAAGTAGGGGGCTCCTGCTTATCTGCTGACAGCCTTTGCCTCGCCCGTATTGATGGACGGAAAGTCAACTTCGGTTTTGGCAAGGTTGTTGGTATAGTTGGTCAGAATGTTCAAGGTAACATGCATCACCACTTCCAGCAATTCAGAATCAAAGTAGCCGACTTCACGCACTTTGGCCAGTGTTTTCACGTCCACGCGTCCCCTATTGTCCAGCAGCTCTTCGGCGAACTGTATCAGCGCCTCAACTTTACTATCGACAGAATGACCGCGAGCAAGAATGTCTTCATTGGGGACATTGTTGGTTTGCGCAAGATAACAGTGAGCAGCAGTGCAATACTCACAGTTATTGTGATTCGCTGTGACAAGCGCTATTCGCTCTTTGGTTTGGGGACTTAGTTCTCCGCCCTCCAAAATGGCGCTCAAACTTAAGTACGCATCAAGAGCAGTCTCCGAGTTGCCGAGCGTGCTGAAGAGGTTGGGAATAAACCCCAGCTTTTCTTTAACGGCATTGAGCTTTTTGTTGACCGAGGGGCTTCCGGTTCTATTCGTTACGGGTTTGATATTCATGAAAAATCTCCTGTTTTAAACAGACTGGTCTGTATATATTTTTGTTAAAAATTTTTACTTTCCAGTTAACTTGTTTTTGTTGCGTTTTGCTCCCAACGACGGACTCGTCTCCAGATATTTGACACAGAGGAAGAACTATCTGCGTCCGGAGTTGACATTGGGTTTCTTCGTATTACTGTGTCCATTGTGCTGTCTCATATATCCGCGATGCACCTGTCGAGAAGAGTCGTAAACTCCCCTCTGGGATGGACACCAATAAACGTATCTTTCACTTCTCCTCCCTGAAACAGCGCAATCGTTGGAATCGAACGTATTCCCAGCGAGCCTGCAATGGCTTGTTCCTTGTCCACATTCACTTTGACAACTCTGGCTCGACCATTGTACTCAGTTGCAATTTGTTCCAGCATCGGTTCCACGATACGGCATGGTGCACACCATGGGGCCCAGAAGTCCACAAGTACCGGTAAATCGCTTTTGGTTACCTGGTTTTCGAAATTTGAACCTGTGACGTGTGTTATGTTGCTCATAATAGTGCTCCTTATTGTTTATGCCTTTCGACCTAAATTTGCTGTGTTCTGTTGTGACCGCATTTTTGAAATCTCCCTCCAGCGACTTTGCGGCAATTGATTCATTACAGTTCATTTTTTGTTTTGGACATTGGGACCATACAGTACTGATTCGCCCAGCCATTTGCGCTATACAGACCAGTCTGTTCACTGGTATTTGAGGTGTCAAGCAGGAATAGGAAAAAATGGTTTAAAAAAGTAAGTCACTACAGTCTCGCCTTAAAAATACGAAGCAACTGCGCAAAAAAACATACATAACTGTCACAGAAGTCAATGGACTGTGTCCAACAATACAGTTTGCATTTTACAGGGAGATATTGGAACGAAAATTGTAACAATAATGGGCAGTCCTAAAAAAAATGGGAAAACGGCTTTCACTTTAAACGCTTTCGAGCAGAAAATGTCAAACGCAGGTCATGTGGTTCAGCGATTTAATGTGGCATCGATGAAGGTAAATGGCTGTATTGGTTGTATGGCGTGTTATCGATCAGTGGGGAAACCGGGGTGTGCGCAGAAGGACGATGGTGTACTGGTTATTGAACAAATGCTGCAGGCCGATGCGATCGTTTACGCGTCGCCGGTGTATGCATACGATTTTACCGCGCAGTTTAAAACAATCTGGGATCGCCATTTTTGTCTGTTGAAGACAGATAATGCGGGTAAACCACTGTCATTGATGAAAAATAAAATTACGTCACTGCTGCTCACCTGCGGTGGTCCGGAAGAAGGAAATACGGATTTGATAAAGGTGGCGTTTAATCGCGCTATAAAGGACATGTTGCAGACGCGGTTGGTTGGACAATTTGTGGTAGCCCACAGCATGTCGCTGGATTTTGAATCTTTGGCATTTGCCGTTGCCAGACAAATGGCACAAAACATTACATCAGAGGCGTGCAAAATATCTGATACTATCTGATTTGGATTGCTATTGAGTTATGGAAAATATTTTTTTAGAAAAAACGCCAGGGAAAGATACCGATAAACAGTTGGCAATTTCCGCCAAAGGGGGAAACCGTGAAGCGATGGACACACTCATTTCGCGACACAGAGACTGGATATACAATATTGCGTTCCGCATGACGGGAAATATTGCGGACGCTGAAGATATCACGCAGGAAATACTTGTTAAGATTATTACCCGGTTGGCAACATTTGAAGGTCACAGTGCATTTCGAACATGGGTATATAGAATTGTCAAAAATCATGTATTGAATATGAAACGCTCTGCCGGTGAACGGATATTTGAATCTTTTTCAGCCCATGAGGAATTGCTGCATCGTGCTTCCAACAAAGCGGCGAACAGCCTTGCGGATACGGTCGTATCTGAAGTGCCCAGTGTGGAGGACTCACGTCTGGTACAGGAAACAAGAGCATTGTGCTGCGCGGGAATGTTATTGTGCCTTGACAGGCAACAACGGTTGGTGTTTGCACTGGGAGCCATTTTTGACGTGTCATCTGATGTGGGTGCGGAGATTATGGAAACCACCGCAGTAAATTTTAGAAAACTACTTTCCAGGGCACGGCACCAGTTGCTCAATTACATGAATGGCAAGTGCAGTCTTATAAATCCCCAAAATAAATGTTCGTGCGCCCGGAAAACAAGGGCAGCAATCGCAGCGGGATTTGTTGACAGGGACAAGCTGGTATTCACTGATGCACGGCAACAAAAAGTGCGAGATATAATTAAATCCCATCCGCGAGACGTACCTGCCAGCATATCACGCTGTATTGAAAATCTGTACAGGGAACACCCATTCATTAAAAGCCCCAAATACGCTGAACTTCTGAATATTGGTGCTGAGTAACAGGCAACGCGATTTTGCGTTATAGTTGTGAAACCGTTTTTAGGACGGCGTCTCAAAAGAACACATGGTCCATTACGGGTTGGCCAGGGTCACACTGCCGCTACCGCCTCTTTTGCGATGGCAAAGCTGTATGGGACGTTAATTTGGTGGGCTGTGTCTTCAATAGTGATATTGTACGCATCGAAGTCGCCTTCGCCAATGTTACAGTCGTTGGGGGCGCAATGATCGCCACTCAGCATTACTGCCGGAATACCTGCGAACGCAAATGCGCTGTGATCAGAAGTCTGCATCGCTGATTCAAAGAACCTGCAACACGCATAATCGTTCAGGGGCAATGCGTTCTTACTCACGTGTTTTATGTTTTTTTTGCTTCCATAACCGTACTTCATCGGGAGCGATTTTTTCAGCCCAGGAAATCGCCCATTTGCTGAACGGTTTTAACAAATTAAACAGATCTTGGCCCAATGCGGTGAGTTCATAGCCATCCAATGTACGCGTGATTATTTGCGCTTCCCGAAGTTCTTTTAATCTTCGATTCAGTATTGAAGGCGAAATGGATTCACAATAGGCCTGCAAACCTCGGAATGTGGCCGGACCATCGTGCAGATGCCAGATAATGCCCATGGCCCATCTGCGCCCCAGCAAATCGAAGGCCGCCATCAGAGGTGACCCGCTGTTGGATCCGCGAACCGGTTTTCCCGGAGTGGGTATTGTCAAAACTGTTCCCTTTCCTGCAGGTGATGTAACCCCCGCCATGCTACCACTTCAGTAGCATAGCGGGTAAAAAAAGGGAAGTGATGTATTGACCAGAATCAGCGCGTCGACTGCTTCTTCATGTCGGCTACGGTTTGGCCCCCCAATCCCAGCGCATCTGTAGGAAGTTCATTAAGTGTAACAACAAATGATGTTTTGGGAATCCCGGTGATTTCTGCAGCTTTGGCTGTCAATTCTTCGACAAGCGACTTCTTTATTTCTGTGCTGGCAGGCGCCATGGTCATTGCGATAACAGGCATAATTCATACTCCTTCAAGGGTTGATTTGATTGTCAGTGTACCCAATTGGATATTAAAAATGTAGCATGCTATGTTTTTGATACTTTGCTGCAAAAATAATAGCAAGAGAATTTTGAGAATTCAGTGAAAATAAATTGCATTCGCAGTTCGAACGGGCCCGCATGCCATGCTCGAAAGACCGCGCAACAGGTGGGGGTGACAAACGTTACTCAAAGCTAA
>JAFGQN010000241.1 GCA_016935665.1 Deltaproteobacteria bacterium
CGCCACTAAAACAAGTCACTATCAGTCATCTCCGCGCAGGTTGAGCGACGGAAGCGAAAACTGTCAACTGTCGCGACCTGCCCCGTTTCGTTGCAGCCGGTGAATACCTGTAGCGGAATCAAACTCGACTTGATTACCTTGGATCATGCCTGGCCGTTGTGTGTGGCAGTTTGCAGTTTAATGTGATAGATTGCTTTATGGTGCGTTCCCCAACATAAAACGGTTTAGCTGGGAACCCCTGATTTTTTAATTATGAAACGTATTTGTGTTTTTTTTATTATCGTTCTTTGTGCTTTTTCAAATGCCTGCGCCGATCCCCCATCCGCCAATAGCCAAATTGACGGCCAAATATCCAGGGACACCTCATGGCATGATTCCAACGATTTCAACAGTAATACCGAATCGGAGGGTGACACCGGTTCAAGTACCCACAACGATGTGGATTCGGCTGTCGAACCGGATACCGGACTGGTCGGCGATACAGATACCGGGATCGCAGAGGAAACCGATAGCCAGATAAAGATTGATACCGCGATAGATTCCGCGACAGATTCCGGAGGAACGACAGACACAGGGACCGATTTTAACACGGTAACCGATTCCGAAACCGCAACCGATCCCCAAATAGACTCAGACAATGATTCCGATACGGGTTTACCGCCGGATACAGAAGTGAATTTCCTTCTTGTGGTGGAACAGAGCATCCTGGCGCTGGTTTCTGAAAGTCTAAATATATACCTGGAAGATATTCGACCACAGGGATATTACGGTAAAATCGTTTCCTACGATGGCGGTGATGCCACGGTTCTCAAGCATTTGATTCAGTCCGAATACCATGGTGAGAACATTGTCGGCGCCTTCCTGATTGGCGATTTGCCATCCGCCTGGTACCGTCAGTTTGCTTTTGGCACCTGGGAAGAATTTCCATGCGACATCTTCCTGGCCGACATGGATGACGATTGGCGTCAGACTGCAAACGAGATATACATTAGCCGCCCCGTTGACTTTCAGGTTGAGATTTTTACGTCGCGAATAATGGGATCCGCCAGTGAGATCAACGCATATTTCACTAAAAACCACCTGTATCGCACCCAGGGCTCACTGGTGGCACAGACGGCATTCAACTTCATCGAAGAAGAGTGGGAAGCATACGTGACCGACGAACATTTCAACCTTGATGCACTTTACGATACCGTTGAGATATGCATGGACAGCACCTGCACCACGCGTGCCAATTATATAGATACACTCACTGGGACCGGAGCCGAATTTTTACAGCAGCGCATTCACGCTTTGCCCTGTGAACTGCTGATTGATGGCGGCGGTCCCGATTCGAGTGTGACCTGCGACGATGTGGCGTCAAATAATTTTAAAACCTCATTTGTTGATTTGTGGAACTGCTCGGGCTGCCGATTTACCCAACGAAATCTTGGGATGACGTACCTGATGAATACGGATTATGGCCTGGCGACCATTGGCAGCACCAAGACCGGAGCGCTTCTGTACGAGCAGTATTTTTTCAGTTATCTTGCAGCGGGCCGGACCTGGGGGGAAGCCGGCAAAGAATACTTCAATACCTATGGCTATTGCGACGATGAATGGCATTTGGGCATCGTCACAATGGGAGATCCACTCCTCACCGTAAAGGGTAATACGACCTCCCGGATCTCACGGCTGTCTAATAAACCGGCGCTTACCCCCCTTGAAATTTCTGAACTGTACGATAAATTCGCAATTGTGGCACAACAGACGAATTTGATGGGGTTTTCTCATTACAAAGCCAACAATCCACAACATTTTGAACGCTAAAACCAATAGAAAAACAGGTGGATACAGTAAAAGGGGCGACACCGCCAGCCATTGCTTTTTTTCACTGCCTTTATTCCGAAAAAAAGCGCTCCGAGTGCTGAAAAAAGCGGTCGGGCATCAAAAATAAGCGATGGGCTCGCTGAAAAACGCGGTTTCAGGTTAAAAATGAGCGATGGGCTCGCTGAAAAACACAAGCTTGGGCAAAAAATGAGCGTTCCGAGTACTGAAAAATGCAGTCGGACATCGAAAACGAGTGCTGTGAGCGCCCAAAAATGGGGCGTGCACCAAATTTTGTGTAATTGCGCCTTTTGAGGGAGAATCGTTGTCAGGACTTCTTTATGAGAGAGGCTTATGTGACGGAGCAGAGACTGACCGTCGAAGAGACTGAATTATGGCTGAAATCCCATGTGGCCCCGTTGGGACAGATGATGTTTGATTTGGATTCTCAGCAGTTTATTGCCGAAGATGAATCGGGGGTTTTTAAATTGACGCTCCCGCTGATATGTCCACCACTGAGTGACACAACCGTCGATGCCGCTGTAAAACAATTTTTGGCGCAACGGTTCAATGCACTGATACTGCTGGTTCAGGCGGGGTATGCGGCGCTGGGGTATTGCGAGGGCGATACGCTGGTGCGCCATGAAATGGTTAAGAAATACATGGTGCGTCAAAGTCAGCGTGGTTTTTTTTGAGGAAATCAACCAGACGCTTACCGACTGGAACGTGCTTTCCAAATGCAATCGCATCCTGATGTCTCTGCCTGTGAATCTGACCCATCTGCTGTACAGCGCCAACGTGCCGCCACCGTTTGATAAAAAGGATGCGCGCATTAAAAAGATTCCCCTGAATGTGTTCTGGGTCAAACATTTGTGGGCACGAGGATACTTGGCTGTCCGTTCTGGAACCGTGACTGATGAAATGATACGTGAGTATATTGAAGAGCAAGAGGGCGAACCCATTAACGACGAAAGTCGATTTCAAATCGACAATCCTTGAACCCCTCGACTTATAGTCGAGGGTGATTC